>CAXMND010000190.1:0-5962 GCA_964194675.1 uncultured Coxiellaceae bacterium
TCGATGTCCTATCCCGCCCCGAGATTCGGAACGGGATCAAGGAGTATTCGAACTGGCCCACGATTCCTCAGCTCTATGTGAACGGCGAGTTCGTGGGCGGCTGTGACATCGTTCAGGAACTCGCATCCTCGGGTGAGCTCGTCCAAACCCTCGGGGTCGAGATTCTTGAAGTCGAAGAGCTCTTGCTCACCGTCACCGACGCAGCCGCCGAAGCTTTTCGTGAAGTAGTTCTCCAACCTGGAGACGAGGTGATTCGCCTGTCGGTGAGCAAACGTTTCCAGCACGACATGGAGATCGGCCCTCGCCGAGACGGCGATTTCGTCGTGGAATCAAACGGCATTACGATCGCCATCGATCGGATGAGCGCGTCCCGCGCCAATGGGCTGACCATCGATTACGTCAAGCGCGGCCTCGACGCCGGCTTCTCCATGGACAACCCGAACGAGCCGGCCGAGGTTCGGGAGATGACCCCGAAAGAGCTGAAGTCAGCGATGGACGAGGACCGGATCCAGCTCTTTGACGTTCGTCCCGAAGAAGAGCGGCGAATTGCCTCCATCGCCGGGGCTCGCTCGCTCGACGCCGAGGGCCTGCAGTACCTGCAGTCGCTCGGGAAGGACACTGAGATCGTTTTCCACTGTCACCAGGGGATCCGCAGCATGGAAGCCGCTGAACACTTCCGGGTGGAAGGATTCACGCGCGTTTACAACCTACGGGGAGGCATCGATGCATGGTCCTGCGAAGTGGACGCGTCGGTGCCACGGTACTGACGGTGGAGACTCAAGAGCCGATGATCATCAGCCGGCGACGATGGGCGCGACATTGGCGGGTCCAGACTGGCGTGACCAACGCGGCGTGACGCGGCCGCAGGGAACGATGTGCGACGTGGGGGCGTTTGAGTTGGAGCAGTAGCCGAGAAGTTGGGGCCATTCTGGGGCCACAGAGCCAGCCAACCACGCAAGAACGCCAAGATCACCAAGCCACAACCTCCACAAAACGTGGTAGAAACGGGCTACACAACATGAGCAAGGTCGTCAGCGCGTCCTCATAACCCGAAGGTCGTCGGTTCAAATCCGGCCTTAGCCGACGGGGGCCTTCTGTAGGTCGGCCGGCCCGTCGAGAAATGGAAACCGCGCTTATCCGCCAGACCGTTCGCTACGTTGCGTGACATCTCGGGTTTCTGGCCAACCTCGGTCGGATCTTTTTCGGATCTTTTTCATCGTCGATTTGGCGCAAGACCAACAGGGGTTGACCATCGAACGCCACGCTTGGCATACTCGACCCGTTGCTCGCAGGTTGAGACCGCCCAGCACATTCTAACCGGCAGAAGGGAGCGAGCCATGAGCGTGGACGTCACTTTGGAACCAACGCAGATGGAGACGCGCGGACTTACCGAGCGCCGGATAGCACGCGTGGAGGAGCACTTGGCAGCGGAGAACGCCCAGGACCTCGACGCCATAATGGCTACCTTCGACCGCGATCCCACGTATGAGGTCGAGGCGGAGGCCGTGGTTCACGAGGGCTACGACGGCGTTCGAGACTTCTACGCAGAGGCCACGACCGCAGCCCCGGACCTTCACATCGTCGTACGGAACCGGCACGTGACCGACCAGGCCATCTTACTCGAGGTGTTAATCACTGGGACTCACCTTGGTCCCTTTCGCGGCTTGCCGGCGACCGGGCGACGGCTCGAATATCCACTCTGCGCGGTTTACACCTTCAGGGAGGGCTCTGACCGCATCAAAGGCGAGCGGATTTACTT
Organism: uncultured Coxiellaceae bacterium; assembly: GCA_964194675.1. Taxonomy (GTDB): domain Bacteria; phylum Myxococcota_A; class Polyangia; order Polyangiales; family Houyiibacteriaceae; genus SG8-38. The sequence goes on from CAXMND010000190.1 coordinate 1,760, forward strand.
CGATCGAGTGACGTTGCTCCAACAGCTGGGAGTCATGTCGGATCCGAATTCTGCTCCGGGCAAGCTGACCATGCTCCTTACGCACCCGGGTACATTCGCGCGGGCGGCTATCCGTTCCGTTTCAACGCGGATGCGCCTGAAACCGAACCCATAAATCTGTCAAGAGCCTCCCCGTCCAACCAGGCAAATGGCGGCTTGCGCTGCTTCGATCAAGTGCCATCCGCCGCCAATCAGCAGTTTTCTACGCCTCTTGCATGGCGGCCTTTACCCGCGCGGAGGTCATGGGCATGCGCCGCAGGCGGGCGCCGGTGGCGTCGTGGATCGCGTTGGCGACAACTGCGCCCATGACGATAATGGCCGGCTCTCCGCCGCCCTGCGGCGAAATGTCGTTGGCCTCGAGGATGACCGTCTCGATCTTCGGCAGGTTGGAGAAGCGCGGTATCTCGTAGCGGTCGAAATTCGTATCGAGAATCTGTCCGCCCCTGAAGTGAACCTCCTCGGAGAGGGCGTAACCGAGGCCCATTGTGATGCAGCCTTCTATCTGGATGGTCGCGCCCTGGGGGTTGATCACAACGCCCATCTCCTGCGCGCAGAGGACGCGCTTCACCTCGACATTTCCAGTGCGCGCATCGACGGCCACCTCAGCGATGGCGGCCACGTAGGTTCCGGCATCGATGCCGCAGGCCACGCCGAGGCCGCGCTTGCTCGGAGACCTGGTAGGCGTCCAACCGAAGTGTTCGGCCGCGGCCTTGAGCACGCGGATCATCCGCGGATCCTCCAGATTTTTGAGGCGGAACTCGATGGGGTCCGCGCCCGTCGCGACCGCCATCATATCGATCTGCGATTCGCGGGCGAAGGTGTTGGTGTTGTTCGCGGGTGCGCGCCAGGCCCCGGTAGCAAAGGGATGCGTTCCTGGACCCCCTCTCCAGCCGCGCGGTCGCACGGCCGTGCGATGGTGCGGGATTTTGTAGAATTGCTCCGAACCCCGCTGCCCGGCGAACATCACCTCGTAGTCCCACAACGTCATCCGGCCGGAGTCGTCGATGCCGGAGCGGATGGTGATGATCGCAGCCGGCCGGAACGTATCGTAAAAGAACTCTTCCTCCCGGGTGCGCATCACCTGCACGGGCCGGCCGACGGCCTTGGCAAGGTGTGCAGCCTCGACCGCCTGCATGTTACTCGTCTTGCCGCCAAATCCGCCGCCGACAAACGGCGTGATGACACGCACTCTCTCGGCGGGAAACCCGATCGCGCGCGCGATCTGGTCGCGTGCACCGAACGGATTCTGCGTCGAGGCCCACACGGTGCACTTGCGGTCTTCGATGTTGGCGAGCGCCGCGTGCGTCTCCATTGGCGCGTGCGCGACATAGCCATCGAAGAAGGTCGTCTCGACCGTGCGCGTCGCGAGCTTGCGTCCTTTCTTGAGGTCGCCTCCCCGGGCCGTAACGTCGCCTTTGGGGGCCACGCGGAGAAGATGCTCATGGATATTCTCGTCGGTCACCGTCGCCGGGGGCACGTCGAACTCTGCCTTGATCCGACCGGCCGCCTGCAGGGCCACGTCGGGCAGCTCATGGAGCACAGCGATGAAGTCGCCGTCCTCGACCACCCACGCGCCGGCCACTTTGCGGGCGCCCGACGTGTCGATGTTCTTCAACTTCGCCCCGTGGGCGGGCGGTCGCAGGATCTTCGCGTAGAGCATGTCCGGTAGACGGATGTCGGCAGCGTACTTCGCCTTGCCAGTCACCTTCTCGCGTGAGTCGCGGCGCAGCTTCGGTTGACCCATCACGCGAAACTGGGAAGCGTCCTTGAGCTCAGGCTTCACCGTCAGTTGTCGCGCGATCCGTTTTCCCTTGGCAAGCGCGCCGTAGGTAACGCGTTTTTTCTCGTTCTTGCGGTCGAAGATCACACCATCTTTGGCCTCGAGTCGCGAAATGGGCACGCTGAGCGTTTCAGATGCGAGCTCCAAGAGAACGCCGCGCGCCTCGGCCGCGGCGGCCCGTAGCACCGGGCCGAAGGAACGCGTGGTCAATGAACCCCAGGTGCCCCTGTCCCACGGGCAGAGATCGGTGTCGCCCATGAGCATGTCCACCATCTCGTAGGGTGTATCGAGCTCATCAGCCAGCATTTGGGCGAGCGAGGTGATCGGCCCCTGCCCCATCTCGATCTTCCCGGTCAAACAGGTGACGCGCCCATTCTCGGCGATTCTCAGAAACGCGTTGAAGTCGGTCGGCACACCGGGCCGGCCACGGCGCGGCCCCTGCGCCTCGGCCGCGGCCAGCTTCCCGCCAAACGTGACGAAGATGGCGATGCCACCGCCCAAACGCTTGAGAAACTCGCGGCGCGAGTGGAGGTGCGCATGCAGGGCCTGCGCGGGGTCGCTTTCCTGGAAGTCCAACGTCAGGTCATCGCTCGTGTTCATGTCGTCGGCCTCCTCTTACTCACTTCCGCTGCGGCGGACTGGATCGCGTCGATGATGCGCGTGTGGGCGCCACAGCGGCATAGGTTGCCGTCCATGCCGCGGATGATCTCCTCTCGCGAGGGCTCGCGGTTGGATCGGAGTAAGCCGTAGGCAGTGAGAATCATGCCTGGCGTGCAGAAGCCGCACTGCATGGCGTCGTTTTCCATGAACGCCTTTTGCAGCGGGTGCAGCTCACCGTCTTTTGCCAGACCCTCGATCGTAACGACTTCCTTGCCGCGGACACTGTCGACCGGTGCCATGCACGAGCTGACTGGTCGGTCGTTGACCAGGACCGTGCACGCGCCGCACAAACTGCGTCCGCAACCGTACTTCGTGCCGGTCTGTTCCAGCTCCGTCCGAAGCACCCAGAGCAGTTTGCGGCTTCCGTCTACCTGGAGTCGGACCCGTTTACCGTTGAGCCTGAAGGAAATCGTGTCGGGCATGGTATCCTCCTTGGGCTTGACGCTCCCTTAGCTCCCTGGATTTCGCAGAATGCGTTATGGCCTGATCAGTGTCACCTTATGCGTCCAGACGTTGCTGATGTTGCTTTCGTCACTCTCGTTTGAGCCCCACTGCAAGGCTGGTGAGATGTCTTCGCCTTCGCAGGTGTGCTTGGTCGGGATTACCTCTTCGTTGCCAAAGGCGGTCGAGGTGATGCGGAGCATGGCAGATTCCTTTTCGCTAGGCGACTGTATCCGGGGCTCAATCGCCCAAGGGATGGTGCTTTGACGGGGCGGGGTGCTCGACATCGAGCTCTCCTTCGAGGCATCGGAGCGAGTTGAGGATTTGCTGCAGCAAACTCCGGTTGGGTCCGGGCATCCCCTCCTCTTGCGCGACCTCGAGCTCTCTCGCGTCGTAGGCCCAGCTCTTGAGGATGGCGATTTTCTCTGCCTTCGTGAACGCTGGAGCATCGACGATGTCCTCGGGTCGTTCAAAGGCCGAAGGCGGATCGAGAATCGCTTTTTCTAGGTCGGTCTGGTTCATTCTCGCTCAAATTGATCAAAGGCCTGAAGTGCTTCGACGCTTGGTGCTCACAACGCTCCCCCCATACCCGTCCATCGTCAATGCCCGGATCCAGGACACGAATGAAGCGGGCCGACGCGCAAGCTTTGCGCGGGCGGTCACTTGTCCACAGCAGGAGCCAGAGGTAAGTTCGGTTTTCGAGGAGTCGTAGCCCGTTCATCAATATCGTGGAGTCCGAGGAGCGGCACATCGAAGCCCGGTCACTACCAAAGTGAGGAGCTGGGAAGAGTCTTAACGGGATGTTGAAACACTCGAATCCGATAGGGGGAAACCGTGGCTAGCATCCAGGAGCGCATGATTCGGGCCGCGAGGTTGGACGTTCAACTGTATGAGGAGGTAGAGGCCGATCAAGGTGCGATGGGTCAAGCCATGGGCGTGGTCATCCTCTCCGGAGTCGCGGCCGGAATAGGAAACTTCGCAAACGGGGGCCTACTTGGAACCGTCACGGGTACGATCGCGGCCCTCGTTGGGTGGTACGTCTGGGCCTTTCTGACCTACTTCATTGGAACGAGATTCTTGCCAGAGCCGCAGACGAGAGCGGATCATCGGGAATTGCTGCGAACGATCGGATTTTCGAGTGCCCCCGGATTGATTCGAGTCTTGGGAATCATCCCTGGCTTGACGGGCCTGGTCTTTTCTGTTGCAGGCATCTGGATGCTGGTGGCGATGGTGATCGCAGTCAGACAAGCGCTCGACTACAAGAGCACGTGGCGCGCAATCGG
>CAXMND010000191.1:0-6891 GCA_964194675.1 uncultured Coxiellaceae bacterium
ACCGCCGGCAGCGCATCGTGGTGAGCGAAGCGCCCTTCGTCCGGGAAGATCGCTTGCAGGATGCGTGCGGTCCCGGGCGACTCGATCGCGCGGTGGAAATTGGTTCTCAGGTTCGCGGGCGTGAAGTGCACTTTGCCGTCGGCGGAGTCTGCGCTCGGTCCTACGGTTGAGGCGTTGGCTGCCCACATGCTGGATGCCGACGAGCACGAGACCAACAGGGCCGGTGCGTCGGTCCCCACCCGGCGAAGAATCTCGCTATCCGATCCCTCGAAACCCAAGTTCCGCAAGACCCAAACCTCCGGGCGCTCCTGTGGCGGTAGGACTGCCTGGGGGACACCCAAGTCGTGGATGGCTTTCATCTTTCGCAGCCCTTGCTTTGCGGCGGCTTTGGGGTTCGACGGAGCGTGGACGTTCTTTTCCGAAGCCACATTGCCCAGCGCAAGCCCGCCATAGTTGTGCGTGGGGCCCACGAGACCATCGAAATTGACTTCCTGGGCACTCACAACGTGATCCCCGGGGTGAGCGTTCGTGGAAGGGTCAGCGTCTCCTGCTCCAAGGAGGCCACCGGATAGGCGCTGTAGTCAGCGGCGTAGTACGCGCTCGGGCGATGATTGCCGCTTGCGCCCACACCCCCGAAGGGTGCCTCGCTGCTCGCTCCGGTGAGCGGTCGGTTCCAGTTGACGATCCCAGCTCGGATCCGGCGTCGAAACACTTCGTACCTCGCGCGGTCGTCGCTCAGCAAACCCGCCGCAAGGCCGAAGCGAGTCGCGTTGGCCATATCGAGCGCTTGCTCGAAGTCGTCGTAGTAGATCAGCTGCAGGAGCGGGCCAAAATACTCTTCGTCTGGCAGCTTGCTGACAGCGGTCACGTCGATGAGGCCTGGGGAAACGAACCCGGTTCCCGGTCGAAGGAGGCTCATCGCCAACAAAGGCTCGCCGCCAAGTCCTACAAGGCGCTTTTCGGCAGCGATCAGGCCTCTGGCGGCTTCCTCCGAGATTAGTGGTCCCATGAAAGGCGGTGGCGAATCGTCGAACCGACCGACCCGAAGACGTCGCGTGGTTTCAAGCAAGCGGCTCACCAGTCGCTCTCCGTCCACACGAGGAACGAAAAGCCTGCGAGCACAGGTGCAACGTTGCCCGGCGGTGATGTAGGCCGACTGGATGACTGCGAAGACGGCGGCGTCGACGTCGGCGACGCAATCGACTACCAGCGGGTTGTTCCCACCCATCTCCAACGCAAGGATCGATTCCGGATGGCCGGCAAACCGACGGTGTAGCGTGTGCCCCGTGCTCGCACTTCCGGTGAAGAGCAGACCGTCGAGTTGCGGATGCCCCGCGATTGCAACTCCAGTCTCTTTGGCCCCTTGCAACAGGCTCAGCACGCCAGGCTTCAGCCCGGCCTCTTCCCACAGCTTGACCATTTCCTCGCCGCACGAAGGGGTGTGCTCACTCGGCTTGAGCACGATGGTGTTGCCTGCAAGCAACGCGGGAACGATGTGTCCGTTGGGAAGGTGGCCCGGGAAGTTGTACGGCCCGAAGACGCCGAGCACTCCGTGCGGCCGATGTCGCACCACCGATCGCACGCCGTCGAGCTCACGTTCTGTGCCTCCGGTCCGTTCGCAGTAGGCTCGAATGCTTATCTCGATCTTCCGCGCCATTGCGGCCACTTCCCCGAGCGCTTCCCATGTGGGTTTACCGGTCTCGAGGGAGATCACCCGGGCGAGCGAATTGCGCCGGGCCTCGAGCAACGCGCCAAACCTTTCGACCACTTCGATGCGCCTACTCGAGTCGAGATCGGCCCAGGCCTCGAAGGCCTTCCGTGCCGCTGCGAACGCGCGTTGAACTTGGACCGGGGCCGAAGAGCGTCCATCCCACACCGTCTCTCCGGTGGCGGGGTTCACAGATCGGAGCTTGGGCCCCTCGCCTTCTTCCCACGCACCACCGATGTACAGCCCCATCTCTGCAGTCTACAACGTCCGCACCCGAACGGGCTCGGCTTCCCCGATTCGCAGTGCCTTAGCGGTGTCGGATGCGATGCCCACCGTGGCGGTTCCGTCGAGCAGGACGTTCGCGACGCAACAGCGGAAGTCGCTCACCCGCGTATTCGAGATCAACGCCTTTTGCCCGGCATCTAAGACACCCATGATGTGCGCCTGACCTCGCAAACTGCTTCGCACCGTCAGTATTCGGTCTCGACGACACTCTAGGGTGGGTCCGGCATCGAAGATATCGACGTAGCCTTCGTAACGAAAGCCCTCCGTTTCCAAAATCCCGAGCGCGGCTTTGCTCTCTTTGTGCGCCTGTCTGACCACTTCTCGCGCATCTACGGGCAGGAATAACGTGTAGATCGGGTGCTTCGGCATGAGTTCGGCGATGAAGGACTTGTTGCCTGTGCCGACCAGGTAGTCGGCCGTCGGAAAGTCCATCGAGAAAAAGTGCTTCCCAAGCCCATCCCAGAACGGAGAGTGCCCATCATCGGTGGAGACGCCCCGAATCTCGGCGATAACCTTGTCCGCAAACCGATCGGGAAACTCGGCCATGAAGAGGAGCCTCGCCTTAGAGATCAGCGTACCGAGGCGACCGCCTCGCGAGTTCGGGGAAACGTAGAGTGAAGTGAGCTCTGTCGAACCCGTGTAGTCGTTGCTGAGATAGAGCGCCGAGAACTGGCTGTGCACGTTGAGCGCCTTGGACGCATGCACGATCGTACCGATGCGATAGCTGTAGAATGGCTCCCTGAGGCCAACCGCGGCCCGCACCGCGGACATGCCCACGATGGAGTCGTCGTCTAGGTCTTCCAATACGAACACGTATCGCTGATCTCCCGGCTCATCGACCGACGCCTCGAACGAGTCGAGAGACGCCTGAATCTTGTCTCGGAGAGTTTCGGTATCGACCGCCAGCGAGGTGATCCCGATCCCGGCCTTCGAGACCAGCGTTTCTAGCGCTTCGAGATCATCAACCTGGACCGGACGAACCACAAAGGACATCGCAATTACAGGATCGCATAGGAACCCCATCATGTGCTACGCGATAGGGCATGACCGAAGCCGTTGGGCCGCGGGTGGTCGACTTTCTCGAACCGAAGCGAGCCGAAATGAGGGCGCTCCTGATCCGGCTGGTCCGCGCGGAGTCGCCCTCCACCGAGCCGAGCCTCCAAGTGGGGGTGTTGGAAATTCTGTCCGAGGCGCTCCAGGAACGAGGCTTTCGACCCCGATGGGTCCAAGGAAAGACGAGCGGAGGGATGCTCATTGCCCTACCCGCAGATCGGCCGAGGCATCGCCCTTTTCAACTGGTGGTCGGACACTGTGACACGGTGTGGCCGACGGGAACGCTTGCCTCCATGCCGATCCGAGAAGAGAGCGGAAAGCTGTGGGGGCCGGGGGCCTACGACACCAAGGCAGGGTTGGTGCAGGGTCTGTTTGCCGTGGAAGCTCTGCAAGCCGTGGTGCTCGGCGACCTGCCGGTCACACCGGTGTTCTTCATCAATTCGGACGAAGAGATTGGAAGCGACGACTCGACCCCTCTGCTCCGGCGGCTAGCCCGGGGGGCCGACCGCTGCTTTGTCGTCGAGCCTTCACTCGGTCCGGAGGGAAGCCTGAAGACGGCACGAAAGGGACGCGGCGAGTACACCGTTCGCATCCGAGGCAAGGCGGCACATGCAGGTCTCGACCCCGGCAAGGGCGCGAGCGCGATCTTGGAGCTATCGCACGTCACCCAAAAGCTCTTTGAGCTCAACGACGAGGCGCGCGGCGTGACGGTCAATGTCGGCCTCGTTGCCGGCGGCGTTCGGCCCAATGTGATCGCCCCGGAAAGTACGGCGGTGGTGGAGGTGCGCGCCTTGACGGACGAGGACGCGATCCAAGTGGAACGGGCGATTCATCGACTGAAGCCGGAAACGCCAGGCACGAGCATCGCGGTCGAGAGCGGCGTTCGCAGATCACCCATGGAGCAAACGCCGCGGAACCGCCAACTGTGGAGGCTTGCCCAAGAGGCGGCACAGGACCTCGGCATCGACCTACGAGAGGGCACTGCCGGCGGTGCCTCCGACGGCAACACAACCAGCCAATTCACGGCTACCCTCGACGGCTTGGGCGCAGTTGGCGGCGGCGCGCACGCGGACGACGAGCATCTGATCCTGGAAAAAATGGTGGAACGCGCGGCACTCCTTGCAAGCCTACTGTCGAGCCCTCCGCTCTGAGCGGATGATGGGCAACCCGGGCTCTAGCGAAAAGCCCAAGTGCCGTACCCCACCACTTCGTCCCGCGCTCCAGCCATGTCCCCGGAGTTGCGGAGGTCGAGTGTGGTGGTAGTGATTTCATCTAATTCCATGAGGCTCTTCAAACGCGTACTCGCCTGGCTCCTCGGCACGGCGGTCGTCCTATTTACGATCGCGCTCTTGGTTCTCCGTATGCCGGTATTCGGTGGGACGATCGATGGCGCGCACCGCGAGCGCATCCAGGCTTCGCCTCAGTTCGTAGGTGGGCGATTCGAAAACACACCGCCGCAGGAGCCCTTCGACTTCGGCAAGCTTCGGACTATGGTCAAGAATTACACGAGCGGCGGACAGGTTCGCGAACCCCAGTTTGAGATCCCCGTGGTCAAACTTTCCGACGCGGATTTCAACGAGGCGGTTCCCGGTCTCCACCTCTTCTGGTTTGGCCATTCGAGTGTGCTCATCGAAATCAATGGCATGCGCATCATGACCGACCCGGTGTTCAGTGAATTCGCCTCTCCGTTTGATTTTATCGGACCGCGGCGACTTCACCCGCCGCCTCTCGCGCTCAAGGATATGCCGACGATAGACGCGGTGCTTATCTCACATGATCATTACGATCATCTCGATATGCATGCCATAAAGCATTTCGCGGATGCCGGCACACGCTTCTACGTAGGACTCGGTATAGGCGCCCATCTAGAACGGTGGGGCGTAGCGGATACACAGATTCATGAAATGGACTGGTGGGAGTCATTGCCGCTGAACACGATCACCATCTACTGCACGCCGGCGCGCCACTACTCCGGCCGGAGAGACGCCGATAATTCAACTCTCTGGTCGTCGTGGGTCGTCAAGGGAGAGCATCGGTCGCTCTACTACAGCGGCGACACGGGATACACGTCCCATTTCTCGACGATTCGTGAACGCCTCGGGCCGATCGATCTGTCGATCATGAAAATCGGCGCTTACGGTGATTCGTGGCTCGATATACACATGGACCCCGAGTCGGCCATGCAGGCTCACCTGGACGTGGGAGCTGTTGTTTTCTACCCGGTGCATTGGGCAACGTTTAATTTGGCGTATCACGCGTGGGATGAGCCGATCGAGCGAACGTTGTCAGTGGCGGCCGACAATGGCGTCAAGGTCGTCACCCCGAGAGTGGGCGAGAGGTACGATTTCGATATACCTTTCAGCAGCAGACGGTGGTGGGTAACGTCTAAGGCCAATCGATAGGAGCTACCGGAAATGACCAACCAAACCGGCAAACCGCCCGCTGAGATCGGTGTCGTCTCTGCGGCTTCGATCGGCATCGGGGGCATGGTCGGTGCCGGAATTTTTGCGGTTCTTGGCCGCGTTCAAACCGGACACCCTGATCTACAACGGATAACGACTTGCTCCTGACGCTAAAGGGGAAGATCAACTAGGATGGCCAAGCTACAGGTGGCTTTTCAGACACGGATCAGCGAGACAATCGGCTCCACGCCTCTGGTTCGGCTCAACAGGGTCGCCGGAGAATCAGGGGCGACCGTGTTGGCCAAACTGGAGTACTTCAATCCCGCGGGCGGCATCAAGGCCCGCGCAGCCTTGGCGATGATTGAACAGGCGGAGCACGATGGGAGCCTGCGTCCCGGCGGAACCATCGTGGAGGCCTCGAGTGGCAATACCGGCTTCGCGCTGGCGATGCTCGCCGCCGAGCGGGGCTACTCTGTCGTCATCGTGTGTACGGACAAAATCCCTACGGACAAGATCGGCGTCCTCGAGGCGTTCGGTGCGCGCGTCGTGACCGCGCCAGCCGACGCACCATTCGACTCACCCGATCATTGGCTCCGCATGGCACGATGCATCGCCGGCGAAACAGAGGGCGCGATATTCGTCGACCAGTTCTTCAATCAGGCCAACCCGGACGCCCACTACCGTACGACCGGCCCGGAGATCTGGGAGCAGACCGACGGGCGGGTCTCGGCATTCGTTGCCGGGGCTGCAACGGGGGGAACGATTACCGGCTGTGCGAGATACCTCAAAGAGCAGGACTCGACCATCGAAGTCATCATGGCCGACCCAGCCGGGTCGATCTACAAGACATACCTCGAGACCGGAGAGATCGTCGACCCAGCTCCTTACTTCTTGGAAGCGGTGGGACAAGATGCACCGTTCATCCCTGAAGCGCTCGATCCAAAGCTCGTCGACCGGGTTGTGACCGTAGCCGATGAGGAAGCGTTTCTCATGACACGCCGCTTGTGTCGCGAAGAGGGTATTTTTTGCGGCGGAAGTAGCGGCGCGATCGTAAGCGTCGCGGTGCAGGTCGCGCAGCAAATGTCCCCTGAGGATATCGTCGTGGCGGTCGTCCCGGACGGCGGTGACCAGTACCTCTCCCGCGTGTACTCCGACGAATGGCTCAACCGCAACGTGGCGCAGTCGTAGAGATTAATGAATATTCGCCTGATCACTCCTGCCCATCTAGGCAACAAGGCCGGAAACAGCGTGACTGCGGTGCGGTGGGCCTCGATTCTGCGCGAGCTTGGTCATGAAGTGATCATTGCTCACGAGTATCGGGGCGAGCCGGCAGACATCGCGATTGCGCTCAACGCCTACCGCAGCGCCGACGCCATCGAGGCGTTTCGTCAACGACACTCGAGTCGGCCTCTGGTCGTCGCTCTCACAGGCACCGACCTCTAT
>CAXMND010000192.1:0-19891 GCA_964194675.1 uncultured Coxiellaceae bacterium
GGGAGAAGAGCGACTCCGCCTCAACGTCACCCGCGGCCACACCTACGAAGACATGGACAAGGCGCTCGAGCTGCTGAAGCGCTTCGGCGAGTCGTTTTCCCTGATCGGGGAGCAAGCCGCCGACGTGGCCGAGGGCTAGGCGCTACCCCACTAAAAGATCACCACAGGGCCTTGGCTCGGGTAGTAGTACGCCCAGAAAAAGCACATTTCGTCATTGGCGCCCAGGCCAAACCCAACTTGTCCCTCGGTGGTTTTGTTCCACTCGCAGGTGAGGTTGAAGCCCCCGCCGTCGGGGACAGTGAAGGGCGGATCATGCTCGACCGTCTCGGGCTCGCTCCATTGGAAGTTGACGACGTCGTACACCGGAGTGCTGGGCATTCCAGGACCACCGGTCGTCTCGACGTAGACGTTGGTGCCCCACTGATGTTCGTGCCCGGTGATCGCGAAGAAGTTCGCGCCATTGAATCTTGGATCCCGAATGAACGTCGGTCCGAGCGTTGCGACGCCCTCGAAGCGATCGAAGCCGATGTCACCCATGAACATGACGTTGGCTTCGTTGGTGACCTCGTCCGCTGGCATCGGAATGAACGTTGAAGTGGCTTGTGCCGTTAGTGGTGCAGGGCTCACATTGATGTAGTGGAGCTCGAGGCGGACCATCTGGTTCGGTGCCAGCTCATAGGCCACTCCGGGGGGGAGCGTGAGCCTATCCTCTGCCTTCTGCGTGAGCATCAACGGCGGGTCCTCGAGCACATCGAGAAACGAATCGCACGGCTGCGGATCCAGCTGCTCGACTGTGTCGTTGACTCTGTAGACGATGAGATGGTGTGAGGTCGCCTCGAGCACGTTGTGAATCTCGTGAATGAAGGTGCCGCCCGGATTCCCGAGTCTCTTCACCACGCATCGTGTCGACTCTCCGGTGGGCACGTCGATTGGGCCCCACTTCACCGTGTACGAGTCCGCAGGAGGCACGAATGTGCCCCCGTTAGCACCGCTGCCACCCGTTCCGTTCCCTGCGCCGGTACCCCCGGTCCCGTTGGTCGCGCCGCTTCCAGCACTCCCGCTGCCACCATCGCCCTCTCCGCATGCGATGACCAGTGCGAACACAGCTACCAAGAATCCGCGCCACTTCATGACGACCTCCCAGCCCGCGGGGCAACCCAGCGGATACTGAAAGTTAGCACAGTGCCGGCGCCAGTGTCAGCATCAGCCCCAGCGTTCAGCGCCAGTGCCCGTTACCCCTTCTTCGGGAAATACAAGCTCACCGTTTCCGCGATACAAGCCGGTCGCTCTTCGCCTTCGACTTCGACCGTTATCCGTACGATCGATTGGATGCCGCCCTTGGCTTCCTCGACCGAAACCACCTCGGCGCCACCGCGGATCCTCGACCCGACCTTCACGGGAGCTGGAAACCGAACCTTGTTGGTGCCGTAGTTCACAGCGAACTCGAAACCGCGCACTTCGACGATCTGCGAAAGGAAGCTGCTGACGAGGGACAGGGTCAGATACCCATGGGCAATCGTCGCACCAAACGGCCCCGCCTTCGCGCGCTCGGCGTCGACGTGAATCCACTGATGGTCGTCGGTTGCATCGGCAAACTGGTTGACGCGATCTTGCTCCATCGTGAGCCACTCGCTGTATCCGAGATGTTTCCCTACAGCGTCTTTGAGGTCGTGAGGCGATTCGAAAATGACAGACATGTGATTTCTCCGGGGGGGGCTGGGAGGTTAGCGGGTCTTGGGGTCAGCGCCAGCGTCAGCGTTCAGCGCCAGTGCCGGTGCCAGCGTCAGTGCCGGTGCCAGCGTTCAGCGCCAGCGGGGCACGTGAGGGGGCTCGCTCTGCTCCCCCACGCTCATCGGTAGATGTCCTTGCGATGGCCGAGCTTGAGAACGATCACCAACACCCGATCGTCGATGACTTCGTGGACAACCCGGTACTGACCGACTCGGATTCGGTAAATGTCTTCGTAACCCTGAAGCTTGCGCGCTCCTTGGGGCCTGGGCTTGGTGCCCAACGCTTCGATCGCGTCGAGGAGACGGCTGCGATCTCGCTTAGCGACGCGACGCAGCTGCTTCTCCGCGGTGCGAGTGAGCTCGACGCTATAGGAGGCCATCGCGCTTCAGGTCGCGAACGACGTCCTTGAGAGGTCGGGTCGGCTCGGTCCGTAGGCGCTTCACGTCTTCGATATCTTCGACTTCCTCGAGGCGATCAAGCAACGCGCTCTCGATGAAGCGATTCATCTTGAGACCCTTGTCGCGACAATACTCCTCAACTGCCTTCTTCAACCGCGCATCGATCCGTGCTGCGAGCTGTGCTTGATCAGCCATGCTAGCAATTTAGTGCAAATGATATCTTTTGCAAGCATACGGGCGAACCGCAGGGGCGACGCAATGCCCGCTTCGTTGTATCTCTACGTTCCGGACTGCGACGCGGTACATGAACGCGCCCTCGCGGCGGGCGCAACGCTGACGCTGACACCGGCGCTGACACTGGTGCTGTCACTACCCCTGAGGCAGCTTGGCACCATCCACCATCGTCTTCGCCGCGTTCATGGCGGTGATGCCGCCTGACATGACGAAGGCCATGAACTCGGCACCGTCGGCGTCGAGTGGGTGGACCCTTTCGCGCGGGACGACGATCAGATTGCCGGCGAAGTTGTATGACTCGGGCAGGTACACCGAGACGTGGCCCGCCAAGTATGAGTCCTCGAATCCCTCGCTCGTGAGAAAGCCGAGGACCTTGAGGCCGTGGCGATTGATTTCGACGGCTACTGGTTTGTCGAACCTGCGTTGGCTCCCAACAAACGCCCCGAAGAGGTCACGAAGCGAATTGTAGAGCAGCTTGATGATCGGCACGCGTTGGAGTCCTGCCTCCAAGAACGAGACCAGTCGGCTGCCGACCACGTTGCCCGTCAGGTACCCGATGAACGTGATCCCCGCTGTCGCGATCACGATCCCTAGGCCCGGGATCGGTGCGTTGAGCCATTGATCGAGCCTGGTGACCGTGAACACGACGATCCAAGCCGTGATGGCGACCGGCGCCAGGACCAAGAGGCCCTGCGCGAAGCTTCTCGTGAGTATTCTCATGCGTTTCTCCTATCACCAGCTTGCACCTGGCGCATTTGCATTCACAACCCGCGGCGTGTCGTCCCGCCTCCAACCTTGGCATCGCCTTTCGAAGGGGCTGCGACACATGGTGGTCGGTTCGCTGTTTTTCAGCGTAATGAGCGTCTTCGCGAAGCTCGCCGGCGAACGCCTTCCGACCATGGAGCTAGTGCTCGCACGCGTCGTGGTGACCCTCGTCATGAGCTGGTGGGCGCTAAAGAGCCTCGGGATCGATCCGTGGGGCAACAACAGGCGTCTGCTCGTTTGGCGGGGATTCGCCGGGTTTGCCGGATTGAGCTGCTACTTCTACGCGGTTACCCACCTTCCGCTCGCGGACGCGACGGTGATCCAGTTCTGCAATCCGATGATCGCAGCTCTGATCGCGGTGTTCGCCCTTCACGAGCCACTGCGCGGAGTCGACGTCGCGGCGACCGTCCTGAGCATGGTCGGAGTCGTGCTCGTGGCGCAGCCCACGTTCCTGTTTGCCTCCGGTACGCCGCTCGATCCCGTTGCCGTCGTTGTCGGTGTATTCGGCGCGATCTTCTCAGCGATTGCCTACGTGATCATCCGTCGTCTCGGAGCGACCGAGCACCATCTCGTGGTCGTCTTCTACTTTCCATTGATCACCGGGCCTGCCTCGCTTCCGATCCTCGCGGTCGAGGGGCTCGTGATGCCGAACGCCTGGGAGTGGCTCCTGTTGCTCGGCATCGGTCTGACGGCGCAGCTTGGCCAGATAGAGATCACCAAGGGTTACAAGCTCGAGACTGCCGGTCGGGCGTCCTCGATGACCTATCTGCAGATCGTGCTCGCGTTCACGTGGGGAGTGTTGTTCTTCAGCGAGTACCCAAACGCCCTCAGCATAGTGGGCGCAGTGCTCGTAGTCCTCGGGGTATTGAGTGTGGTCCGTCGTCAGTCTTGAACGAGCGGGTCGAACAGCCCCGAGGTCACGCCGAGCGCTTCGAGATCTTCGGCGCCCTCGACGTCGGAAATGAAAGTAATCATCTGTCCGCCACCTGCGTGCTCGGTCGAGATCAGGGCTCCCGTGCTGAGCTCGGTCCAGCTTTCCCACGTCATCGAAACCCCGCCCACCGGGATGATGCTGACCCACATACGCCACCTCACCGGCAATCCGTCGGGATCGACGTTCCAAAGGTATGCGTCTCCGGGGGTCACGCCGCCTGAGGCGTAGCTCACCAACAGCCCTTGTTGGCCGTCTTCCTCGGTGACGATTTCGCGCGTCACGCCCGGATCGAAGAGTTTCGCGATGGGGTTCAGCCAGAAGGAGTCGTTGATCCAGAACTTGTATGCTGTGCTGATCGCTGACTCGGCGTCCTCGCCGGTGACCTCACCATCCTTGCCCCACACTCGACCGGTCTTGTCGCCCGTTCGAAGAAGCACTCGGGTGTCGCCCCAGCGAACCTCGACCAGATCGCGCGTCCGGTCCCACACGTAGTGGTGCTTCTTGAAGAAGGACCAGCGCACCGCACCTGTTCGGTCCCAGGCCTCCTTGTGGATGGCCACCTCCATCTTGTGAGCGAGCTCGTCTGCCTCGGGCACGGCTTCGCCTTCCGGCCTTGGCTCACTCATGAAATAGGCCGCCCCTATGATGACGAGCACGCCCACGAAAAGGACGATCGCTAGACCCTTAAAAATGCGCATAGTCTCCCTTGCGAGCGGCGAGCCTACACTGTGCAGAGCGGCCGCAAAAGCGCTATGAGTCCTCCCATGGGTGATTCCTCAATCGATATCCACGAACGTGGCGCCGCACGTGACGGTGAGCCTCAGGTCATGGACCGGCGGCTGTTCATGCAACTGCTGGTGTTTCAGATCCCCACCGGGGCTTCGATCTTGGAAAACCAAGGAGCCCTGATCAGTACCCTAGAAGGCGCTGGCCGGCCGTCCGTCGTCTACGCGGACGCCAACGATCCGCGTGGAGTGGGCCTTCTGACCTTCAGCGAAGATCCGGCGCTGTTCGTCGATTCAGTGCGTCCGCTGTTCGAAGCCGAGCTCCTTCGTGATTGGGTGCTCCGGACCGAGCTCACGATGATCGGTCGGACATACAGTAGCGGCTACGAGCAAGATCTCGAGTTCTGGCTGATCGATCGGCCCCAGCAAACTGTGCTCAACCCCGATTGGAATTGGGCGGTTTGGTATCCGCTCCGTCGCAGCGGTGCGTTCGAACAGCTCGAGGGCCGGGAGAAGGGTGGTATCTTGCGCGAGCACGCGACCATCGGGCGAGCTTACGGTGCTCAAGACCTCGCTCACGACGTGCGCCTTGCGTGCCATGGGCTCGACGCAAACGACAACGAGTTCGTGATCGGCTTGGTCGGTGCGAACCTCCATCGTCTTTCGCACCTCGTCCAAGCGATGCGTGGCACGGTGCAGACTTCGCAATACATTCAGCAAATGGGGCCCTTTTTCGTTGGTCGCGCGATAGGGCGACACACGGGCGCCAAAGGATGATACGCGATGCCGGGTAGCACGTTCGGCCTTGCCTTCCGCGTGACCACTGCGGGCGAGAGTCACGGCCCTGCCAATGTCGTGATCATCGATGGATGCCCGCCCGGGGTCCCTCTGTCGGAAGCGGACATCGCGGTCGACCTCGATCGGCGGCGTCCCGGTCAAAGCAAGATCGTCACCCAGCGCAAGGAGCCAGACACCCCTGAGATCCTCTCCGGGGTGTTCGAAGGCGAGACGACGGGGACCCCGATCGCGATCATCGTACGCAATCAGGACCAGCGGTCGCGTGACTACACCAAAATCAAGGATGTCTATCGCCCCGGTCATGCGGACTACACCTTCGACGCCAAGTTTGGGCGGCGCGACTATCGAGGCGGCGGACGGAGCAGTGCCCGCGAAACGGTAGTACGGGTGGCCGCGGGGGCCGTCGCCAAGAAGCTCTTGTCGCACGCTTTCGGCGGTGAAGTGGTCGGGTACGTGACGCGGATCGGCGACATCGAGGCGGACATCCCGGAAATCGTGACGCTTGCCCAGGTGGAAACCCTCCCGACCGGCGAGCCCAACATCGTTCGCTGCCCGGACCAGGAGGCGGCGGGGCGCATGGTCGAGCTCATCGAGAAGATGCGCAAGGCTCAGGACTCGATCGGTGGTGTTGCCGAGATCGTCGCGCGCAACATTCCGGCCGGCTTGGGCGATCCCGTGTTCGACAAGCTCAAGGCCGACCTCGGCAAGGGCCTCTTCAGCCTTCCAGCCGTCATGGGCGTCGAATACGGAGCTGGTTTCGGCGTGGCCACACTCAAGGGCAGCGAAAACAACGACGCCTTCGAAACCGACGCCGAAGGTAAGGTCCAGACCCGCACCAACCGACATGGAGGCATGCTCGGAGGCATTTCGAGCGGCATGCCGATCGTAATCCGTGCAGCGGTGAAACCAACGAGCAGTCTTCCGCGCGCCCAAGACACCGTGACCGCCGACGGCGACGCCACGACCATTCGAACCACGGGGCGACACGACCCTTGCCTGTTGCCTCGCTTCGTTCCGATGGCCGAGGCGATGGTCGCGTTGGTGCTTGCCGACCACTGGCTCAGGTGGCGCGCGGTTCGCGAGTGATCGGTCTAGCGCGCGAAGTTCCACGCCACGATCGCGAGCACAGCCGTCACCAGGAGGGCAGCCCAAAGGAGGTTTCCTCCCTTGGTTTGGCCCTTGGCTTCCTCGGAGCCTACCGCTCGGCGAAAGCCGCTGACCATCCCGCCCATGAGACCGCTGCTCTGGCCACCGATCGCGCTGCGAGTCGGACCATGCCCACTCCTGCCGCGCTTCTTCCCGCTGGCGCTCTTCTTCTGATACTGCTTGGACATCGAATCATCTTACCGGGGTTTGGCGCTGGCGTGAATCGCCTTTCTGGGAGGGGGTGCGAGGGTGTATTGCGGTATCGGTTGTCTATCCGTGCGACATCTCACATGGTTGCGTTCGCAGGCCGCTAGCAATTTAGGGGCGGAATCGGGCGTCCGGTGCTGGAGCCAGGCCTCCTCCGCCAAGGCTGCGTCGGGATGCCCGAGGCTCGTCAGCGCGAGCGAGCGACTTCTGAGAAGGCCTTCGTCGCGTGGCGCCAGTCGAAGGCCCAGCTCCGCGGCGGCGAGCGCGTTCCGGTCGTCGGCGAGGCTCCCGTAGGCTCGTGCCAGGGCACGCCAAGCGGTCGAGTCCCTGGGAGAAGCTTCGACCACACGACGGTACGCAGCGACCGCTTCGGACCACCGCCAGACCCGCGCATAGGCCTCACCCCGAACCCGATCGAACACAGGGTTGGGGCCTACGAGTGCTTCTGCACGCCTGGTGGCCGCGATCGCGTCGTCGGTCCGGCCCTGCACGGAGGCTAAACGTGCAAGAAGGAGCTCCGCCCTCGCGATGAGATCCTCCGACTTTGACGCGCGCGCTAGAACGAGCGCACGGTCGAGGCTCGGCTTCGCGAGATCTACGTGTTCCTGCGTCTCCCGCAACAACCCGAGCGCCTGGCCGAGGAGTCGCTCGACCGAGGGGCGAGCGGCGCCACCGAGCGGAACCCTGCCGAGGTCCGTCGCACCATTCCCCATCCACACCGTCGCGCTGGCGATCTCCGTGACCGGCTGGCGACTGCAGGGGTCGAGCGCGACTTTGCCAAGGGTTTCGGCCCAGCGTCCAAAGGCCTTCCCGCGCTCCGTGTGGCTCGCCTCGCACGCTGCGCGTTGAAACTGAAGGCTGTGCTTTCGATGCAGCAGTCGCGCATCGACGCGAAGGGGCAACGACGGATGGCTCGGTACGGCGAGTTCATAGCGAATGATCTGTGCATCGTGGGTCGATAGGGTTCGGTCGAAAGCGGGCGTCGCAAATCGGTGTACCTGGTGCAGGATCTCCGGGTCGGCCGAAGCATCGAGCATCGTCGACCGCAACACGAACACGTCGTCATTGTCGCCTTCGGACGGGCGGGAAACACCAAGTAGCTGACCCGAGGCGTCACGGACGTCGACTTCGACCCACACGTCGTGCATGTCGCGGGTTCCACCAGGGAATCGATGCCCAACCCCGGTGTTTTGCAACACCACATCGAATACAATGCGCTCGCGACCTCGGATCTCAGCCTCTTCGGGGAGCACAACCCTCTCTCCATCGACACGTGTAGCCCCCACGTCGATCACCACCGAACCGACCAGCGTGTCCTCGGCGCGCTCGCCCTGCCTGGGATCGGGTAACTGCGCCGCCATCGCGGTATGGGACGCCGCCCATCGATGTCCGCTGACGAGCCCATTCGACGCGGCTAGGTCCCCGGCCGACGCCGGTTCGGGGCTCATGTGGCAACCCCGGCAGTCGCTCTCATCCACGGCGACCAAATGATTCGGCACCGCTCCTGCGAATGCCGATGCGCTCCAATCGCCGAGATCGTCGATTCCGGGCAGGTGATTCTCGTTTCCGATCGCGGGCCCGGAAAACGAACGATGGCAAGCGCCGCACAACGAGGCCGATCGGAGAGTCGGCATGGCGAGGCGTTCCCGATGTGCTTCGATCTCCGCGGGTACGGCTGGATCGGGAATCAACACAGGGCGGTCGGTGAGCGTGAAGCTTCCGTTTCCGTCGGGTCGAGTCGATTCGACGCTGTGGCAGACCAAACAAGTGATACCGGCGTAGGCGAGCTCATTTTCGGGCTTCACCTCCCGATCGATGTCGCCCGACAGGAGCAGGAGAGGGTCGTGACACCCGGCGCAGAACCGACTCGCCCTTTCGCCGCGGTGCTCCCTAAACTCATCGACGCTCGTCCGGTACCAGGGGTTGTCGAAAGACGCGTATGCGTGCGCGCTATGCATCCAATGCGATGCGACGTCGGCATGGCAGTTCGCGCAATCCTCGGTCTTGGCGAGGCGCTTGAGATCGATCGTCGATGGCGCTGAGAGTAGAGACGGGCTCGACACTCTCTGCATCGCATCGCCGAAGGGCACAGGACCTTCGGAGCATGCTGCGCAGAGCCCACACGTGACGAAAAGCACCCCCATCAAAAGTCGCCGTGCCATGTCGTTTTGGACGTCCGCCGCCCCGTTTCGATCTGATTCTCGTTAGAGGGTCCCGAAACTCACGAAAATCTGGGTGAGAAGCGCGTCCGCCATCAAGATACTGATCGAGACGACCACCACCGCGCGGGTGGTTGAGCGGCCAACGCCTTCGGTTCCGCCGCGTGTCTGAAGGCCGAAGTAGCAGCCGAGAAGGGCGATCAGGAAGCCGAAGAACGGCGTCTTCGAAACGCCGCTCACGAAATCTTGAATCCGAAGCGAATCAAGCGCGGTCGAGATGAAGAATTCCATCGGAATACCGTAGGACATTGCCGCAACGAGCATCGAGCTCAGCATACCGAGGAGGAATGCGATGAAAGTGATCAGGGGCATGATCAAGATGCCAGCTACCACCCGCGGCACTACTAACTTGCGAATCGGGTCGGCGCCGAGCGCACGGATGGCGTCGATCTGCTCAGTGACTGCCATCGAGCCAATCTCTGCGGCCATACCCGCCGCGATGCGGCTCCCCACGACGAGTGCGGTAAGTGACGGGGCGAGCTCACGAGCCTCTGAAACTGCGATCACGCGGCCGAGGGTATCCTTGGCACCAAATGCTTCCATTGATATCGCGAACTGAATGGTCATCACGATTCCGACGAAAATGGCAGTCGCGGCTGCGATGGCAAGGCTTCGCACCCCGAGTTGCTCGATCTGATAGATGAACTCGGGTGTATCGAAGCGCGTGGTGAACAACGTGCGGAACGTGCGGATCGCGAGGAGTGTCGCTTCGCCCACCTGCTCGACAAATGCGCGCAGCTTGCGCATCCGGTCGTCGGCCCATGCGGTGAAACCTCCTGGTCGAGCCGAGGGTCGCCCCGAGGTCATGACTTTTCCGAGATCGTATTGAACCCATTGACGAGCGCATCGAAGTCGCCGAGGGCTTGTTGGAAGGGGGGGCCCGGCGGCGCGATCAGAGCGAAATCGTATACGCAGTAGTCTTTTTTGAGGATCTGCATGACAATCTCGCGGGGGACGCCATCGAGCTTGGCGGTGAAGTGCGTGCGGAGCGCCTCACGACCGTCCATTGGGATCGTCTCCTCGGAGAGGACCTCACGGTCCGTGAAACCGATCATGAGATGAGCGCGAAGCGCCGAGAGCGGAATGTCGAGGGACGGGTCGCACTTGGAGTCGACATGCATCACGGCCTCCTTTGCGGCGTTGTGCCAGGCGAGGTCGTTTTGGCCGTTCACCGAGACCCTTTGCCAGCCGGGCCCGACTGGGCCGATCTCGTAGGTGGTGTTCGCGCCCTCGTAGACACTGTTTTGGAGCGTTCCGGTCGTGGCACAGCCGATCGTCATCAGGGCCCCAAAAAGCCACGTTCCCAACCGCCGCCTCACGAGGCCAGACTCTAGCAGGCCCCCGATTGTTGTCTATTTCGCCCTTCGGCGCTGGAAGTGGGGCGGCGGCATTCTTCGTCCGTTAGACTGTGAGAATGAGTCGGGGGGCTCAGCACGAACAAGCGGCCCGAACCCGCGGGGTGGCGATTCTCGATCGCCTCGTGGTCGAAGGCAGAGTTGCGCCCGAACGATACGATGAGGTGATCATCCATGCTCAGCGGACGCAGTCGACCGCCGAGGAAGCGATGATCCAGCTCGGGCTCATCAGCGAGGCCGAGCTCCTCAAGTACATCGCCAACCTCTATCAGACGCGGTTCGTGGGCTCCGAGCGGCTCTCGAAGGCTGGGGTCGATGCCCATCTCATTCGGAAGGTTCCCCGCAAGTTGGCGAAGCGGCTCACCGCGTTCCCTATCTTGTTCGACGAGCGTACCCGCACGCTTTCGGTCGTTGCCGCCGACGTCACCGATGATGACGTACGACAGCAGATGCTGTTCACGACCGGGGCTCGCGACGTCAAGATCTACGTGGCCCGTGAGGCGGCCATTCGAGCCGCCATTGCGAAGCACTACGATCAAGACAATCGTCCTTTCGAGATGCTCTTGAGCGGTGCGTCCTCGCGGGACGTTGGGATATCAGGTGAGTCCGATCCCGTTCCGGGTTGGGGTCAAGTCTTCGAGGACAAGGACGGGCTGCTCGTGCATCAGGTCTCTGGGAGGTCGACCGAGATCGAGCCGGCGAACGATAGCGAGCCCGAACCACCGCTCGAAACACAGCCGCGGATTGCGGCAAGCGCCACGATGATCGAGGCGCTCTCTGCACCGGCGGAGGACGGGGACCTGGAGGTCGACCCGCAGGTCTATCTCGAGACCCTCAATGTGCTGGTGACCTTGATCGAACAGCTCAACCGAGATCGCGGGGGGCATGCCACACGCGTGGCGCGGCTCTGTGAGCAACTGGGCGACCGGATTCGGCTGACCAAAGCGCAGGTCCAGGGGATTCTGATCGCCGCCTACTTGCACGACGTTGGCGTATCCAACGAGTCTCACGTGACTCCGCTCGACGTGGCCAGCGATGAGGCCAAGCGCGAGCTGGCGCGGAGGGTGTACACGGCGCCGATCCGGCTTCTCGAAGCCGTTGCGCTTCCCGAGACTGCCCTCGACGCGCTTCGGCACCGCTACGAATGCTTCGATGGGCGAGGCTTTCCCGAGCGACTCGCGGGCAAGAGTATTCCCCTCGGGGCTCGGGTGCTGGCCGTGGCCGAGAGTTACGTCGACCTGACTCAGAGCCAGCACAACTCGGCGGGGCGTCGGCTGGCAGCAGAAGACGCGTGCGACATGCTCGATCGCCACAAGGGCACGACCTTCGACCCTGCCGTCGTCGATTGGCTCCGACACATCGTTCTCGACGATGGGATGAAGTCGCAACTGCTTGCATCATGCAACCGCGTGTTGATCGTCGATCCCGATCCCGAAGAGACCTCCGTGCTCGAAGTACGATTCGCCGAGCAGGGCTACGAGGTCACGATCGAACGAGAAGTGAGGACCACGCTCAAGCGGCTCGACGCCGAAAATTTCGACCTCGTCGTGAGCGAAGTTCAGCTTACGGATGGGGATGGATTCGACCTCTTGAGACGCATGCGCGAGAACGGTCACACCCAGGTGCCGCTGATGTTCCTCACTGCGGCGCGTGACCAATCGTCCGTGAACCGAGGGCTCGAGCTCGGGGCTGCCGACTATGTCGTGAAACCAGCTTCGGCGGCTGTCGTAGCAGCGAAAGCCGGACGCATCATCGAGGAAGCGCGCAGCAAAAAGCCAGGCGGTCGCGGGGTGTCGGGCTCACTTCAGGAAATGGGGCTGCCCGACGTCATCCAGATTCTCGCCAACGGGCGAAAGAATGGGCGTCTCAAGGTCCGGAGCGGGGGCGTCCATGGCGAAATGATGTTCCAGGACGGATCGATTCACGATGCCGTGTTCGGTGACCTCACTGGGGCAGAGGCCGTCTACGGAATCCTGCGTTTGACGGAAGGCGATTTCGCGCTGGATCCGGATATGGATCCGATCGAGGATCGCATCGGAATTCCGGCGCACCATTTGCTGCTCGAGGCCATGCGGCGGATAGACGAAGCCGAGCGCTAGCACCGGCCAGGTGTTCAGCGGAGTCGGGCGAGTTTGAGCGCCGCCGCGAGCGTTACCTGTGCGGTGCTCTAGGGGTGGGATATGCTGGTCAGGTGCACTTGTGCCTTCAATGTGGCGCCTCGAT
This sequence comes from uncultured Coxiellaceae bacterium, assembly GCA_964194675.1. Lineage (GTDB taxonomy): Bacteria > Myxococcota_A > Polyangia > Polyangiales > Houyiibacteriaceae > SG8-38. The sequence continues at coordinate 12,736 of CAXMND010000192.1, forward strand.
CGAGGACGGCGTGCGTTTTTGTTCGGCGTGCGGGGCGCCGGCCGACGAAGATGGCGGATCCGGGGGCTTGGACCCGTTGATCGGCCGGGTCGTTGGCGGCAGCTACCTCTTGGAGGAAGTGGTCGGCGTCGGCGGCATGGGGCGCGTCTACAAGGCTGAGCAGTCGACCCTTGGACGCACGGTGGCGGTGAAGGTCATTCACCCGCATTTGCTCAGCGATGAGCAGACGGTTGCGCGGTTCTACCAGGAGGCGAGGGCATCCAGCAGGCTCAACCACCCCAACAGCGTTAGCATCATCGACTTCGGTCGCACCGACGACGGCATTCTCTACTTGGCGATGGAGTTCTTGAGCGGGAAAGACCTCGCTCTCGTGATGCACGAGGAAGGGCCCCTTGCAGTCGATCGCGTCTGCAACATCCTGATCAACACGCTCGACGCGCTCGGCGAAGCCCATGCCCTCGGTATCGTGCACCGAGATCTCAAGCCGGAAAACATCATCATGCGCCCGCTTCGCTCAGGCGAGGACCTGGTCAAAGTCGTGGACTTCGGGCTTGCGACGATCCTGGGCGGCGAAAGCTCGATCACGAGGCCTGGATTGGTGTGCGGCACGCCGGATTACATGTCTCCCGAGCAAGGACGCGGTGACAGCGTGGACGGGCGGGGCGATCTATATGCGCTCGGTGTAGTGCTTTTCGAGCTGCTGGTTGGTTACCTCCCGTACATCGACGATACGCCGACACGAGTCGTCCTTCGCCATCTCAACGACCCAATTCCCGACCCCCGCGTGGCAAGCCCGAATCGGGCCATTCCCGATCGGCTCGCCGCCCTGACGATGAAGGCGCTGGCCAAAGACGCGAACGATCGCTTCCAAGAGGCCCGCGACATGCAGCAAGCGCTTCGCGACGCCCTCGATGAGCTTCGCGTGCAGCGAGCGTCCGTAGTTCCGTGTCCCAATTGTGGTGCACCGTCGTCGCTCTCTCAGAATTTCTGTGGGAAGTGCGGTGCGCGCCTCGGAAGCGCGAAGCCATCGTACGGCGGCCATCGATCGTTGCGTCCCTCTTTTTATCCGCCCTTAGGGTCCCAGCGCGATTTCGTTGGCCGCGAATCCGAGTTGCGGCTGATCCGTGAGTACCGCCACGCCGCGTCGCAGGGAGCACATTGGGTGCATGTGTCTGGGGAATCTGGCGTCGGCAAGACTCGCTTCCTCACGGAAATCGCGGAGATCGCGGCAGCCGAGGGAGACCTCGTCATCGGTGCGGGGGCACACCCCTCGGGTGCGCCGGTTCCGTATACTGCGGTTAGAACGATCCTCGCCGAGTTGCTGGAGCTCGATGACTCCGGGCTCAAGAGGATGGCGGACCGAGGTGAAGAGCTCGGTTCTGCGTTGGCTGGTGCGGGTGTCGATGAGGTCATGAAGCCCGCGGGGCTCTTCGGCGGGGACGGGCGCACCCGCACTGGCGCGGTTGCCGAAGCATTGGTTCGCGGTGTGCGCCGTGCGAGCGGTCGTGCTTCGAGCGGTCGGGTCATGCTGATCGTGGACGACCTTCCTCATTGTGACGGACTGACTCAACGGACCGTCATCGAGCTGGCCCGGGTGCTCGGAAACGAGCCCGTACTGTTGGTGACCGCGGGAGACGACGATCGAGGCGTCCATGCCGACGAGGTGATCCGTCTCGATGGGCTGAGCTCCGAAGACGCGCAGCGCTTCTTGGCGGGTTCGTTCCAGCTTCGCCTCGTTTCGGGACTCCATCGGCTCACCGACGGCATCGGGGGCAGCATCCTTCCGCTCCATCTCGAACAGCTCGAGGCGCTTGGCATTTCTCCGGACGATGGTCCACCGCCCCGCCTTGCGGACGCGATTCTCCAGCGCATCGAACGGCTCGAAGTCGACGCGCAGAGGCTGCTCCAAGGGGTGGCAGTGCTCGGTCGCACTTGTGACCTCGATACCCTCCGCCGCGTGACGGGCGACGATGACCTCGAAGGGCTCGATGAGCTTGCAGGCACCTCGATCGTCCACCTCAACGGGTCGCGTGCGAGCATCGTGCATCCTTTCATCGCAGAGCTGGTCGAAGCTTCGATTCCGGCGGAGGCGCGACGCGACTTGCACCAACAGGCATACGGCGTGCTCAGCGAGCTTCATGCGCCAGACGAAGTTCGCTCCCTGCACGCGTTTCGTGGCGGTGACCCCGTCAGCAGCTTGGTGATCCTCGAACGTGCGGGAGACACGGCCATGACCCGAGGGGATCACTTGGGTGCCGTGCTCGAATATCGCCGCGCGCTCGAGTTGGCCCGTCGAGAGACTCTCGAGAGCGGGGATACCGTGCTGGATCGAGCGATCTCCACGTTCAGCCGCAAGCTCGGCGAGGCTATGTCACGCGCCGGGGATCCGGCCGGTGCCGACGGCGTCCTTCGGGAGGCGTTGGACTTGACGACGCCCGAGAGCGCCGACCGCGCTCGAATGTTGCTTTCCCTCGGTCGCATTGCCGCTCGTCGCGATCGACCGCGAGATGCGATGCGTCAGTTCGGGCAGGCGCTCGAGCTGGTTGCCGGGGTCGAGTCGGAAATCGAGTCGCATCTCCAAATCGCGATTGGCCGCATCCGTCGGATGGAAGGTGACCCGCAACACGCCGCGAATGCCTATCGCCGTGCGCTCGAGCTGTTCGATGAGATAGAAGCGGGGGAGGACATCGTGGCTCGTACCACCCTCGAGCTCGCCGACGCACTCACCGCCGCCGGCGACCACGAAGGCGCGGCGCGTGAGCTTTCGGGCGTCGAAGAACGTGGTCGACGGACCGGCTCATTGAGTGTCGTGGCGCGCGCGGTTGGCATGCTTGGCTCGATCGATGAGCTCGCTGGCAGGGCTCGAGATGCTCAACTTCGCTACGAAGACGCCGCCTCGCTCGCCGCCCAAGCCGGCGACGCGCCTGGCTATCGCCGTTGGCTATCCGCCAGCAAAACCCTACGCGCCAGCATATAGGTGATAGTGCGGGGGCGGTGGGGCGGGCCAAACTGACGGGCCGCAGGCCCAGCCGGGATCAGAGGGTACGCTCGCCTTTTTCCGAGGGGCCAAGTCCCTTATGCTTGCGCCCATGCGCCCTCGTTGGTGGCTTTTGGTGTTGGTTGTTGTGCCGGGATGTGACTCGCTGAGCGAGTTCGATGCCAGCGACGGGGAGATCTACACCGGGGACATCGCCGGCGTGAACGACCCGACCAATTGTCCCGGCGGGATCGACTGCTCCTTCATCCGCCGCGGATTCCCTTACGGCACCGCGCTAGACCTGCAGTTCGACCCGTACGGCGTCGACGACAACCCCGGGACGATCACCACACGCGGCGAGGATTGCGACGCGACCTTCGACAACACGCCCCTGCTTCCCATCCCGCCCCTCGCTCATGATCAACTGGGACTCTACGAGATTCCCGGCCGTGGGCGACTCCGCAACTACATGTTCGTCGCCCGACCAGAGACAGGTCCGTTGGCTGGGCGCGATGCCATGGTGTTCCTGTCGCTGATCCGTGGGGGAGCGATCGAAGTTCGCGTCGTCGCAGGGCCCGGCCTCGTGATTTGCGACCCGAGTGACTGCGCGGAGCTCGACGCGGGACAGTGCGACTTCTTCGGCTTCTTCTCCCTCGGGCGGGCGCGGCTGTGATGCGTGTCCTGGGGATCGAGAGCTCTTGCGACGAGACGGCGGCGGCGCTGGTCACCGACGAAGGCGAAGTGCTTACGGACATCGTGGCTAGCCAGATTACAACGCACGGGCCCTATGGCGGTATCGTCCCGGAGCTTGCTTCGCGCGCCCACATGCAAGCGATCATTCCCGTCATTCGTGAGGCGCTCTCGGACGTGCCTGGCGGTCTCGGGGGCGTTGATGCGATCGCGGTCACGCAAGGCCCGGGCCTCGTAGGATCGTTGTTGGTGGGCGTGCAGGTTGCCAAAGCGCTCGCTTGGAGTCTCGACAAGCCTCTGGTGGGCGTGAATCACTTGGACGGACACCTTTTCGCGGTCTATTTACGACATTCCGACCGGAGCGAACCCATGCCGATGCCCACGATGCCGTACGTGGGTCTGCTCGTGAGCGGTGGTCATACCGCACTCTATCGAGTCGATGGGTTTTCCGATGTTGCGCTCCTGGCCCAGACCCGAGACGACGCGGCCGGCGAGGCTTTCGACAAGGCCGCGAAGCTCCTCGGTCTCGGCTATCCAGGGGGACCCATAATCGACGAGCTTTCGGGGCACGGTCGGGCGGATGCGTTCTCATTTCCCCTCCCGATGGCATCGAGAAAGACCCTCGATTTCAGTTTCTCAGGGCTCAAGACAGCCCTCGCGCGTCACGTGCAGCAAGCCGGCGTTCCCGAAGACGAGCAGGGGCTCGCGGACCTTTGTGCATCGTTTCAAAGTGTGATCGTCGAAAGCCTAGTCCGGAAATCCGTGCTCGCCTGCCAACGCGAGGAAATCGACCAGCTGGTGATCTCGGGTGGGGTCGCGGCCAATCGTGGTCTGCGGGCGCGCGCGAAGGTTGCCTGCGACGACAACGGAATCGCCTTGTTCGTGCCCCCGCCGATTTCGTGCACCGACAACGCCGCGATGATCGCGATGGCTGCTATCCATCGATTGGCCGATGGCGAGCGGGACGATCTGTCGTTCGCTGTATATTCTCGCGACCCAGATCGGCGTCGCGGCAAGTTTCGAGCCGATGGAACTCTCGTCGAGCACCAGTCAGAGTAGAAGAACGACCGACGGCCCCACGTCTGTGCCCGTCGCGCCGTTCGTCGAGGTGGCACTCCCGGTGCCGCTTCGGAAAGTGTTTACGTATCGAGTTCCCGACGGCCTTCTCGGAAAGCTGAGTCCGGGTTCGCGCGTGGCCGTGTCGTTCAACCGCCGGAAGTTGTCGGGTTTCGTGGTCGCTTCGCGAGCCGACATGCCCGAAGAAGTGAAGCGCGCGTTGCCAGTTGCCGGGCTTCTCGAGTCCGAGCCGGTGTTTCCTGTGGAGCTCCTGCGGTTTCTCGAGCAAGCTGCCAAATACTACATGCACCCGCTCGGCGAGGTATTGCGCGCGGCGGCTCCGGCACTACCGACAGGCGCGATGCGCCGACTGCGTGACGATGGCTTCCTCGAAGCCGAGGAACACCTTCCCGGTCAACGGGTCGCGCGTCGCACGACTTGGAAGATCACGACGACCCGGAAAGACTCTTCGGACATGCGATTGGGAGCGCGCCAGCGGAAAGTCATGGAGCGCTTCGCCAGCCGAGAATCGCTTTTTCTCGATGAGCTTCGAGGCGTTCTCTCTGACCCACGCGCCGTCGTTCGTTCGCTGGTGACCAAGGGCCTAGTCGAAACCGAAGAGGTCGAAGCCAATCCCGATCCGTTTTTCTTTCGCCCAGTAGCGCGCGACGAGCCGCCGACGCCGACCGCAGAGCAGCGGTTCGCGATGGACGCGATCTGCAAAGCCATCGATCAGCGTTCGAGCGAAGCGTTCTTGCTCCACGGCGTCACCGGCTCGGGTAAAACCGAGGTCTACCTCCGCGCGATCGACGAAGTTCGCAAAGCGGGCCGCGGCGCGATATTGCTCGTTCCCGAGATAGCCCTGACCCCCCAGCTCGTCGGGCGCTTCCGCGCGCGATTTGGCGACGAGATCGCGGTGCTTCACAGTGGGCTCACTGCCCGACAGCGCGATGATGCGTGGCAGGCGCTGCGCCACGGCCACGTTCGCATTGCGATCGGCGCCCGCTCGGCGCTGTTTGCACCGGTTGTTGACCTTGGAATGATCGTCGTCGACGAGGAGCACGACCCTTCGTTCAAGCAAGACGAGGGGTTTCGCTATCACGCGCGGGACATGGCTTTGCTGCGAGCGCAGTATGCTGGGGCCGTGTGCGTGCTCGGAAGCGCAACACCTGCGATGGAGACCTATCACCGTGCAACCGATGGCAAACTCCGTCTCTTGTCGCTGCCGAGCCGCGCGACGGGTCAACGACTTCCCGAGGTGGAGATCGTCGATCTACGGCGGCATCGTCAGGGGCCAACGGGGCACCCGCTGCTTTCGGGCCCCCTCCATCACGCGATCCGGGAATGTCTGGAATCGGGTCATCAGGCGATCCTATTTCTCAACCGACGCGGATTCTCGCCGAGCGTACGTTGCGTTTCGTGTGGGGTTGTCGCCGAATGCCCCGCCTGCAGCGTCGCCCTGACCGAGCACCGCCGACAAAGCGCTCTGCGTTGCCACTACTGCGACTTTCAGCGGGCCGCCGCTGCCCCATGCCTGGCGTGCGGGGGATCGGAATACAGCCGCCTCGGTATTGGCACCGAACAGCTCGAGCAGGCTATCACCGAGAGCTTCCCGAAAGCCAAAGTCGCTAGACTCGACCGCGACACGGCCACCGGCACAGGTGTCGAAGAAGTCCTCGACCGTCTTCGCAACGGCGAAGTCGACATCATGGTGGGTACGCAGATGGTGACCAAAGGACACGACATCGCACGGGTGACGTTGGTGGGCGTCGTGCTTGCCGATCAGAGCCTGGCGTTCCCCGATTTTCGCGCGTCGGAGCGGACGTTCCAGTTGCTTACGCAGGTCGCGGGAAGGGCGGGCCGGGCCGACGCGCCCGGAAAAGTGATCTTCCAGACCTATCAACCAGACCACCCCGCGGTTCGTCTCGCCGCGCGACACGACTACGAAAATTTCTACGCGGTGGAGATCCGAGCTCGACATGAAGTCGGGTATCCTCCTTTTACACGCCTCGTCAGCGTACGCGTTCATGCTGGCGCCGAAGCCGACGCCCGCGGTGCTGCCCAATCGCTCGCTACGGTTGCGCGTCACCACGACTCGGTGCGCGATGGCATCGTCGAAATTCTAGGCCCAGCGCCTGCTCCCCTCGCACGCCTGCGGGGTCGCTACCATTACCGCCTCCTTCTCAAATCCCCAGACCGAAAAGCGCTCCGATCGGTGGCGGCGCAACTGGCAGCGCAGATCGACGAGGGCCTCGCTCCGGCCCGCGCCTCCCTAGATATCGATCCCCTCTAGATCGTGGTCGATCATGATTCGCGTCGGTGGGCGGAGCTGAAGAGAGGAGGAAGGGGGGAAAGCCTCCCGGCGAGCAGGTGAAGCCCCGGAGGAGAGCGAAGGATCCTTCCAACGAGCCCTGGCTCTTGCCCCCTCTCTTA
>CAXMND010000193.1:0-59217 GCA_964194675.1 uncultured Coxiellaceae bacterium
ACGCGTTGCGGTGATCGGCACCGGCGCAAGCGCAGTTCAGGTAGTGCCTTCCATTGCACCGAAAGTCGCTAAGCTGACGGTGTTTCAACGAACCGCCGCCTGGGTCGTGCCCCAGTTCGACACGAAGTATTCGCCCCGCGCAAAGCGGCTCGCCGTGCGGTTTCCGTTTCTTCTTCGGCTAAGCCGGTTCTTGAAATATTGGCTCAGCGAGATCCTCGGTCCTATCGTTTTTCTGGATTCGAAGGTCCTGTCGGCGATCGGCAGGCGGGTTTCGATGTGGAATCTGCGACGCCAAGTCAAAGATCCCGAGCTCCGGAAGAAGCTCACGCCCAACTTTCAGTTCGGCTGCAAGCGCGTCCTCATATCGGACAACTACTGGGCCGCCCTCGAGCGCGACAACGTGGAGCTCGTCACCGAGCCCATCGAAGCCATTCAAAGCGAAGCTATTCGAACGAAGGACGGGACGACCCATCCGGTTGACGTGATCGTTCTTGCGACTGGGTACTTGCTCGGCCTGGCTGCAGTGCCGTTTCGCGTACTTGGCCGCGGGGGGCGCTCATTGGCTGAAGCTTGGGCCAACGGCGCCGTGGCGTACAAGGGCATGACCGTCTCGGGCTTTCCCAACTGGTTCATGATGATGGGCCCCAACACGGGGCCAGGTCACACATCGGTGCTCGTCTTCACCGAAGCGCAGATCGAACACGCGCTAGGGGCGGTTAAAAAGATGATCGCCGAGGACATCAAGTACTGCGACGTCCGCCAAGACGTCCAAGACCGGTACAACGAAGGGATTCAGGGCCGGATGAAGCACATGGTCTGGGGGTCGGGCTGCCACAGTTGGTATTTGTCGGACGACGGAAGGAACCACTCGCTCTATCCGGGGTTCGCGGTCGAGTACATCATGCGAACCCGGCGCCTGAACCCAGCGGACTACGAGGTCGCCCTCTTCGAGGGCGAACGCGAAGTCGACGAACCCGACCGCGATTCGCTAGCCGAGCGCGCCGGTGCAACTCCGTAGCCGCCTGTGGAGGCGACCCCCGGGAGCCGAACCTGCCGTCCTCACTCGTTCGGCGGGAGCCCGATGTTGAAGCCCCCCTCGCAAGGGATGTCGAACATCCGGATGCCGCCCTCGGGGTCCAGCTCCACCGGCACGTTATCCTCCGGGTACGCAGCGATCGTCAGGTCGGCATCGGTGTAGCCGAAAAGCACGCACATCTCCTCTTCGCCCTTGTTGCCCCAGTGGAGCTCGCGGTCGGTGGTGTTGTTGTAACCGCACTCGTACTTGATCTTCCCGGTACCGAGAGAGCTGATGGGGGGGTCGATCGTGTGGCCAAGGTGGTCGCCGACGTTGTCGAGCTCTAGAATCGTTGTCTCGCTCCCGTCGTCATGGACGAAGCTCACCCTGAAGTAGTTGCCCCATTGGTGATAGTGGGCGAGCACATAGTGAAAGTTGAACGGTTTGGGGGCCCACTGACCGATATCGCAGGTCTGGATCATTCGGGACTGTCCCCCCGGAGGGATCACGATGTCGGTGTTCCGCAAGGTGAACAAGCGCAACTTGGTTTCAACCTCTTCTTCTTCGATCGCTTGAATCCCCATCGTAAGCGTGGTCTCGAGCTGAGACGCCGCAACGTTGAGGAGATGGGCGTTGCCAATGATCTTGCTCCGCGCGGGCACCACGAGTGCGGACCCTTCGGGGAACGCCTGGACCTCTTCGGGGGACTGCGTCGACTGCGCGAAGATCACACCGCCCTCGATGCCCGCGGACACTTCCTCGAAACCGCGGTCCCGGCACTTCCAGAGCCCGTCTTCACCATACTGGTCGTCCGGGACGAAGAACCAGTTGGAGTGGTGCCAGCCGCCATCGTTGAATTGGCGGACCTTGGTGACGTAGAGCGGCTTGTCATTGTCGAGTGTCCAGCTCTGGCACCAATAGGCGTCCGCACCCGGGTCCACGACGACCGGGTCGAAGGTGTGCTCCAAAGTCGCGACGAAAGCCGACGAGTCATCGCCCCCGGTCCCCGCCGAGCCATCACCCCCGGTCCCCGCCGAGCTCGAGCTCCCACAACCGACGACGACCAAAGCCGCCGCCACCAATAAACCTATCGTGCGCATATCGGCCGCAGAATCCCGCAGGAATCGATTCGCGGCAAGCCGAATCTCAGCGGCACTGGCAGGGCCAGAAGCAGTGCCAGCGTCGGTGCCAGCGCCAGTGTCAGTGCCAGTGTCAGTGCCACCGCCCCAGCGTCTCTAAAACCCGATCTGCAGGCCGCCTTCACAAGGTGGGTCGAACAGCATCATGCCGCCCTCGGTCTCGCCTGTGAGCTCCGGGACGTTGCCCTCTGGGAACACGCCGATCTTTTTATCCGCATCGACGTAGGCAAGGAATTGGCACATTTCCTCCTCGCCGTTGTTGCCCCAGTGGAGCTCGCGGTCGGTGGTGTTGTTGTAACCACACTCGTACTTGAGGCGCCCCGCTCCTTGCGAGTTGAGAGGAGGGTCGATCGTGACGCCAAGCGCGTCGCCCGCGGTATTCTCGAGCTCGACGATCGGGCTCTCGTTGCCGTCGTCGTCGACGAAACTCAACTTGAAGTAGTCGCCCCACTGATGGAAGTGACCGAGCACGTAGTAGATGTTGTACGATTCGCCGACATGCTCGCTGATATCACAGGTCTGTGTCCAGCGTGACCGTCGCTGCGGGGGGATGGCGATCGCGTAATTGGCGAAGCTCACTTCGCGCAACTTGACCTCGACCTCTTCTTCTTCGAGCGACTGTAGGCCCATCGTCAGCGAGCTTTCGATCGGGCCGGCAGCAACGTTGAGCAGGTGGACATTCCCGATGATCTTGCTGTGCGGTGGCACGACGACAGCCGTACCCTCCGGGAACGCTTGGACCTCTTCGAAGGTCTGGGTCGACTGAGCGAAGATCACACCGCCGTATATCGCCGCTGCCACCTCGTCGAAATCGCGGTCACGACACTTCCACGTCCCGTCTTCGCCGAACTGTTCCTCGGGAACGAAGAACCAGTTGGAGTGGTGCCAACCGCCATTGTTGACCTGCCGCACCTTGTTGACGTAGAGCGTTTCATCGTTCCCGATCGTCCAGCTCTGGCACCAATACTCTTCGGCCCCGGACTCGACCGGGATGGGATCGAAGGCGTGCTCCAAAGTCGCGACGAAAGGCGATGTGTCGCCGCCGCTCCCGCCCGAGCCATCACCCCCGGCCCCCGCCGTGCCGGCGCCCGAGCTCGTGTCCCCACAACCAGCGACGACCAAAGCCGCCGCGACCAATAAGACTATTCTATGCATATGGGCGGGCAGGGTTTGCCGTATGCTGGTCCGTGTCAAACCGAAGGTTAGCCAGGGCAAATCAGTAGTCATTTCAATAATTTATCGCAGCGTTGGGCTCCGGATCGCGTCCCGGTCCACGACCCACTGTGAGTAAAGCTCACATTAGAGCTGGCGCTTTCACTGACGCTGACACTGGCGCTGTCGCCGTCGCTGACGCTGACCCCGGGGCTATTCCTCTGCCTGCTTGCGCAGGACCTCCAGCTCCTTGGACGAAGAACCTTCCGGCAACTGCATAGGCTCGGGGGATTCCCCGGCAGGGTCCGCCGTGTGCTCCGGGACGACCGCCCCTACGTCCGGGGCCGAGGAAGGCGCCTCACCCTCCACTTCTTCCTTCGGTGCAGCGGGCTGACAAGCCAACGGCGAGAGCGACGAGACCGAGCAGCAAACGATTCATGGCGCGACTACCAAGGGAAGTCAGGAGGCGGTCAACCTGGTGCTGACACTGGCGCTGGCCCCGGCGCTGTCGGCTGGCGCGGACACCGGCGCTGTCGCTGGCACCGACCCTGTCGCTGGCGCTGGCGCTACTGGAGGACCGCGTGGATTCGCTGTGGTAGGGAGAACTAGTGTGTTCCGGAAGTCGACTGACCTCGCGTTCGCGCTTCTAGTTTTGTGCCTGGTGGTCTCCGTGGCTGCCGAGGCCACAGTTGGGCCCCTCGGACCGGCACCGCGTGACGTGGACGGCCGCTTCGAGAATCTGATCGGCGAGCTTTCGCACGGCAGCTTGGCTGTCCGCTTTCCCTTCTTCTTGAGACGGATCGCCGGTTCCTTCCGCGACCGCCCGGGCGCACCCGAACGAATCGCCAACGACGGCGCGTTGCTCCGAGAGAACGCCGAACACAGCACGCCCACGGTGACCTGGATCGGCCATTCGACGATGCTCGTACAGATGGATAGCGTCACTTTTCTCACCGACCCGATCTGGTCGGACACGCCAAGTCCTGTTTCTTTCGCAGGGCCACGACGCTTCGTCCCTCCTGGGGTGGCGATGCAGGACTTGCCGCCGATCGACTTCGTCGTGGTCTCCCACAATCACTACGACCATCTCGATCTTCCGACACTGGTCGCCTTGGCTGAGCGAAACCCGGAAACGCGCTTCTTTGTCCCTCTCGAGAACGGCGAGCTGCTCCGCGACAACGGGATCGACAACGTGGATGAGCTCGACTGGGGCGGCTCGATCGAATACGCGAGCGTACGCGTGCACTGTCTTCCTGCCCAACACTGGAGCAGGCGGGGGTTGGGCGACTATCGAAAGGCACTCTGGTCGTCGTGGGCGGTCGTCGGACCGGAGCGACGCTTTTTCTTCGCGGGCGACACGGGCTACTTTGACGGTTTCGCGACGATTGCGGAGGCGTTGGGGCCCTTCGACCTCGCGGCACTGCCGATCGGCGCGTACGAGCCGCTGGCGATGATGAATAAATCGCACATGAATCCGGAGGAGGCGGTCCAAGCCGCAATCGACCTGAGGACCCAAAACGCGGTGGCGATGCACTACGGCACCTTCGATCTCTCCGACGAGCCACTCGAAGATCCGCCGCGGCGCTTCCGCAAGGCGACGGAGGCGAGCCCCCTCGGCAAGAACAGAGGCTGGCTACTCCGCATCGGCGAGACCCGCAAGTTCTAATTGCTGGCCGGTAGGAACGCGTCTACCCCTTCGCATATTCGGAAACGAATGCGGCGATCTTCTCCAGTGCTTCGTTTGCTTCCGGCAATGTGTCGGCAAATGCATGCCAGACATGGAGCATCCCCGGCCAAGTCTGGAGCCGTGCATCCGAGCCCTGACCTCGAGCCTTGTTGACCCAACGACGCCCATCATCCGCCAGCATCTCCGAGTCACTCACCTGCACGAGCGTCGGAGGTAGTCGCGATAGATCCCCGAAGATCGGCGAGATCAGTGGGTTTGTTGGGCGCATGCGCGCGGCAAACACCGTAAACAACAAAATGAGTGTGCGAGGAAGATTCGCTAGTTTGCCGAACGTCGGGCCCAACATCAGGTCAGTGTCGACGTTGTTGCGCATGCTGGGTGACGAGCTCGTACCATCGGAGGGCGGCGACAGCGCGACTGCGGCATCGACCTGCCTGAGGCCCTCGTCTCGAATCCAGGCGATCAACATCAAGGTAAGATTGCCACCCGCCGAATCACCGGCAACGAAGAGCTCGCCTGGCGCACCGGGTCCTTCGGGCCCGTTATCGAGGATCCAGCGGTACGCACTTTGGCAATCGAGTATCCCAGCGATCCGGGGATTCTCGGGCATCAAGCGATAGTCGATCGCCAGTACAGCCACGCCCGCCAGTTTGCTGAGGCGCGCGGTAATAGGGCGATGACTTCGAGGGCTTCCGGCGGCGAACGCCCCTCCGTGCAAGTACAGAAGTCGTCGAGACGCGTCGGCATTGGGCGCGATCACCCACTCCGCGGGTATGCCCCCGGCATCGGCGTCACTGATCGCAACGCCAAGCCCGTCGGCAGACATCGCAGCACCTGGGATTCCACGATCGAGCACTTCGCGCATCTGCGCGACCCTTCCGCGAAAGGAAGTTGAATTCACCCCCTTCTGCATTTGCCGAAGTAGTCGCCTCGCTTCTTCGTTCTCTCGGCTGACTCGATCGAGCGAGGTACCGCGTTCCCCGGCCGGAGAATCGTACTGAGATAGATCGGGGCCGCGCAGGAGTAGGCCGATAGCAAACCAAAGGACTACGAGACCGCCGATGATCGAAACGAGGATTTCCATTTGAGATTACCAGTTGGAGTACCGTGCGGTGCTCGAAGCGTCCACCCAATCGCCGAATGGCTCAAACGCGACTCCAAGGTACGCTGTTATGAAAGCCCTATCCCCGACTGAAGCAGCTGGGTTGCCGCGAGGGCGAGCTTTCTTGCGTCCTCTGACGACAGTGATGCCACGCGCGGGTGGCCATCGACGATCATTCTCGCGAGGCCGTGGGTGAGGGCTTCGCTGGTCAGCGCGATCAGTTCCGGATCGGCTTCCGGGATGAGGCCGGCGTTCTGGCCCTCGTAGATGAGCGCGATCAACTTCAGGCGGCGCTCATCTTTGAGGTCGCCCAGAAATCGGCCTCCGACCGACCCGTGACTGTGGATCAAATCGAAAAGGGTCGGATGCTCGGCTGCGAATCGTACGTACGCGACGGTCATCGCGCGGAACTGGGTGAGTGCGTCGGCGCACTGTGCTGTCGCCTCATCGAGCTTTCGGTCGAGCTCGGCGACAGCCCGCTCGGCCACGGTGTCGAGTAGAACCTGCTTGTCTGAGAAGTGCCGGAAGGGCGCTGCAGACGAAACACCCGCCTCCCGCGCAAGCGCCCGCATGCTGACGGCGTCGGGGCCTTGGGAATCGACCAGGCGAAAAGCAGCCTCGACGAGCACCTCGCGGAGATTTCCGTGGTGATAGGCTTTGCGTGCCGCGGTCACGGGCCCGATTCTACCAGAATATGTTACCGCTGCTTACTTTCCTTGGACATCCAATGTTAGCGGCGCTTACATCTGCTACCTAAATATGTTATCAACGCTTACATCTGGAACGAGCTGCCTGTCGTGCCTCTGCTCGCGGCTAAGCCGAACCTAACGACAGACGTTGAGCGAGAAGTCGCACTTGTAGTCGTAGGGGCAGTCCTTCTTCGCCTTGCAGGGCAGCATCTCGCAGACGCCACTTTCCTCATTACAAAAATAGGGTGGCGAGCAGCTGTGCAGACGACACGCGATCACTGTCCTAGACCGAGGCGGGCGCTCTGTCTCTTCGCCGCTCGACGGCTCGGCGGTGCTCGTATCCTGGGCGCCCTTGGAGCTTGCGCAGCCCACGATGAGAAACGCGAGAAGAAACCCGATCGTCACAGTCCCTTGGCCTGCTCGAATGCCGTCCATAAACGAAAGATGATAGGTTTCTCGCATGGCGGCAAAGCACATTCTCGTCGGCGCCGACTTCTCCGAGCAATCCAAGCGCGGGACCGCGGCGGTGGGTGAATATGCAAAGGTAAATGACAGCAAGGTGACTTCAAGGGGCGGCGTTAGCCTGATACGCTTGCAGCATGGGGAGTAAGCGGGTCTGGTCGATCCTCGGGAACTCACAACGTCTCGATGGCGGTGCGATGTTTGGCAACGTTCCGCGCGCGATGTGGGCACAGTGGATCGAGCCAGATGAGCGAAACCGGATCCCGTTGGCCTGCCGCGCGATGCTCGTCGAAGAGGGGGACCGGCTCATCTTGTTCGAAACGGGCATCGGCGCTTTCTTCCCCCCGCAGCTACGTGATCGCTACGGAGTACAGGAAGAGCGCCACGTCTTGCTGGAGAGCCTCGAGGCCGCTGGGTTTTCGCACGGCGACGTCGATGTGGTCGTCCTGTCCCATCTTCACTTCGACCATGCAGGGGGGCTCCTGAGCCGATACCAGCCCGAAGAGCCGATGCACCTTCTGTTTCCGAGGGCCACCTACATCGTGAGCTGGGATGCTTGGCAGCGCGCTCGGCATCCGCACCTCCGCGGTCGCCGTTCGTTCATCCCCGAGCTTCCGGCCCTGCTCGAAGAGAGCGGACGACTCGAAGTGGTGAAGGGAAATAGGTCCGACGTGTTGGGGGGCGCGTACAAACTGTGGCTCTCCAATGGACACACGCCGGGGTTGATGTTGACGGAGCTCCCGAGCGATGACGGCCCGGTAGTCTACGCCGCCGACCTAATCCCCGGACGCGCGTGGATGCACCTGCCGATCACCATGGGATACGACCGTTACCCGGAGCAGTTGGTCGACGAGAAATCCGAGCTCCTCGGGCGGCTGGTCGAACAACGAGGCCGGATCTTCTTCACCCACGACCACGAGATCGCCCTCGGACGCGTTGCGAAAGACGCAAAAGGCCGCTTTTTCGTGCAGGAAAGCTGGGCGGAGCTGCAGGGCGCGCCTCTTTGATCCGTATGGTAAGCTAGGTGTCTTAGGAGGTCGTCATGCCACGCGGAAATGGCGAGACCCCAGCGCGAATCGTAAGCGGGGAAGACTACATCAACAGCCTACGGGGCCGGAGCCTCAAGGTGTTCCTGTTCGGTGAGCTGGTCGACGAACCGGTGGACCATCCCCTGATTCGACCGTCGATCAACGCCGTTGCGGAGACTTACGACTTGGCAGTCCGCGAGCCGGAAGTTGCAACCGTCGAGTCCACGCTCATCGACGGGCGCGTCAACCGCTTTCTACACATCGTGCAGAGCCCAGAAGACCTGGTCGCGCAAAACATGATGCAGCGCAAGCTCGGACAGAACACGGGCACTTGCTTTCAGCGCTGCGTCGGAATGGACGCGTTCAACTCGCTCTACTCGGTAACCTACGAGATCGACGAGAAACACGGCACGCCTTACCATGAGCGTCTCAAGGCGTTCTTGACGACGATGCAGCGGCATAACTACGTGGTCGGCGGGGCCATGACCGACGTCAAAGGTGATCGTAGCAAGGCTCCGCACGAGCAAGACGACCCTGACCTCTTCGTCCATATCACCAAGCGCAACGACGACGGCATCTGGCTGCGCGGCGCCAAAGCGCACCAAACCGGTTGCATCAACTCGCATTGGATCATCGCCATGCCGACGATGCGCCTGGGGCCGAAGGACAAAGACTACTCGGTAGTGGCAGCCTTCCCGGTCGACGCACCCGGGATCACCTACATCTACGGGAGACAGTCCTGCGATACGCGAAGCATGGAGGGCGGCTCGATCGATGTTGGGAACGCGTCGTTCTCGGGACAAGAAGCGATGGTAATCCTCGAGGACGTGTTCGTCCCGTGGAGCCACGTCTTCATGGATGGCGAGTACGAGTTTGCATCGATGCTCGTCGAGCGCTTCACCTGTTATCACCGCCGGAGCTACGTCTGCAAGACCGGCGTCGGCGACGTATTGATCGGAGCCGCAGCTCAAGCTGCCGAGCACAACGGGGTCGAAAAGGCTTCGCATATCAAAGACAAACTCGTGCAAATGACACATTTGAACGAGACGATGTACGCTGCTGGCATTGCCTCGTCACATCAGGCGAAGCCCACTAAATCCGGCTGCTACTTGAACGACGACATGCTTGCCAATGTGTGCAAGCACCACGTAACGAAGATGCCGTTCGAGATCGGGCGGCTTGCCCAAGACCTAGCGGGCGGGCTGGTGAGCACTGCACCTTCTGAGAAAGAGCTCAAGCACCCCGAGCTCAAGGCGTTGCTCGAAAAGTACCTTAAAGGACGGGCGGACGTGCCCACCGAGGCGCGGATTCGCGTGCTCCGCTTGATCGAGAACATGACGATGGGTCGCAACGCGGTGGGGTATCTGACCGAGTCGATGCATGGCGCCGGGTCTCCGCAGGCACAGCGTATTCAGATCGGACGCCTGATGAACCTCGAGTTCAAAAAGGGGCTCGCACGCAAGCTGGCTGGTATCGAGGGTCGCGACCAGGACGAAGAGTAGCCAGCTCTGCGCAGATCCCATACGGTGGTGTCGATGCCAGTGAGGGGCCACACCGAGTTTGTCGTCATCTGGGCGTGTCTGGCGATGTTCGGTTGCGAACGGGACGCCACGGCGGAGGCCCATGGCAAACCAATCGGAGCCCTCGAGACCGGTCGGGTCGCCGATCCTGTCACCAAAAACGAAGAGCCTGCCGAGCCGGTGCGGGGAGGGCTGGTCATCGGAGAGTACCGGCTCGCGCCTCGTGCCGTAGTCGACGGAGACACGATTCGTGTGGAGAATCTCAAAAACTCCATTCGTCTACTCTCGATCGATACCGAGGAGAAGGTACGCGGTAAACGGGACCGGGCTGCGATCGAGGCAGACTTCGAAAAGTATTTGAAAAGGAGGCGTGGCGATGCCGTGCGTCCAAAGAAAGCCGGTACGCCGATGGGCAGCCGAGCCACCGAGTTCGCGGAAGAGTTCTTCGGCGGCGTCGAAACCGTGCGACTCGAACGAGACGACCCCAAAGCTCTTCGTGGGCGGTACGGCCGGCTTCTCGCGTACGCGTTCGTGAAGAAAGACGGCAAGTGGACCAGCTACAATGTCGAGGCTGTCCGCGCAGGGATGAGCCCCTATTTCACGAAGTACGGATACTCTCATCGTTTTCACAACCAGTTCGCGCGCGCGGAGGGCGAGGCGCTGCGCGCTCGACGCGGCATCTGGGACCCGGACGCCAAGGGCTACGGCGATTATGCCGAGCGTAAGGAGTGGTGGGACGCGCGGGCCAACTTCATCCAAGCGTTCGAGCACCAGGCAGCCGGGCGCGACGATTTCATCATGCTCACCGAGTGGGATGCAAACGCGCGGCTCGAAGAAAAGCTGGGCAACGAAGTGACCGTCCTTGGGACGGTCGGTAGGGTGCAGCATTTCAAGAGACTGGTGCGCGTGCTGCTGGGCGGCGAGCAAGGCAAGGACTTTCCGATCATTTTTTTCGATAAAGAGGCTTTTCGACGAAGCGGCCTCGAGCGTTACGCGGGCGAACCTGTGACGGTACGGGGTCCGATCGAACGCTACAAACGCGGCGACTATGCGACGCTTCAGATCGTGGTCGGTGACCCCGAACAGATCGGCCTTCCCTCGCTCCCGTGGCCGGATGAACCCGCTCGGGCGGCCGAGTAGCACGAAACCAAACGACGCTTCGACCGATAACCCGCCAAGCCCGAGAGGCAGGAGGTCGAGATGGCGGGAGTGTGCGGTTGGGTGCGCGGGTGCGTATGCCTGGTGTTGGTGGTCTGCGGTTGCGGGAGGGATCCAGTCGCGGCGCAAGCGAGGTGCGAAGAAGTCTTGCCCGGCGACGTCGTCATTACGGAGATTCACGCGAACCCAGATGGAAACGATGGCGACGACGAGTACATCGAGCTCTTCAATGCGAGTGGACGGGCGCTCGAGCTCCAGGGCTTGACGCTGGTTTCGAGCCGCGAAGACGGGACGGGGGCGTCGGAGCATCGATTTGGCGAAAGCCTAGTCGACGCGGACGACTACTTCGTGTTGGGAAGCGCGACATCCGAGTCGTGGTCTGCGCATGTCGACTACAGCTACGGCAATACGCTGGGCAGGCTTCGCAACTCCGACGCTGCGCTGTTGATCCGATGTAGCGAGGCGGTCATCGACCGGGTGAGCTACACGAGCACGCGAGACGGGCGCGCCCTAGAGCTCGACGGCCGGCTCGTCCCAGACAGCGAGTTGAACGACGACGCAGGTCACTGGTGCTTTGCGCCAGAAACAGCGTCCGAGGTCTCCCCACACAACTTTGGCACCCCGGGCGCCCGAAACAGCGTTTGCGAAGAGCCACCAGTCGATGGGACTTGCGGCGAGGGTGGGGCGAGGCGCGCCATCGATCGACCGGCGTCCGGCGAAGTTCAGATCACCGAATGGATGGCCAATCCGGATGGGCCGGACGGCGAGCTCGAGTGGCTAGAATTGCTCTTTACCGAACAGGCCGATCTCAACGGCATTCGGCTCGGTGCACAGAGTGACTCGCTTGGCACACCTGTCCTCGGGGATGCGTGTTTCCCCGTCGACGCGGACACACGGGTTGTCTTCGGAGCGAGTCCGGCGGCAGCCTCCCGCGTCGACGCGGATCTCGGTTTCAGCCTCGGCAATTCTGGAGAGCGCAGCATCGTGGTCGTAATCGAGGATACCGTCCTCGACCGCGTCGAGTACCTGGGTTCGGAAGAAGGTGTCGCGTGGCAGGTGGACGCCGACGGAGTGCTGTGCCTGGTCGAGGCCGTGACGGACTACGAGTACCGCGATGCCAACTTCGGGACGCCGGGTGAGTCGAACCCAGTGTGTCCCCCCGTTCTCGAAGAGGGGATGTGCTTCGATGGGAGCACCCCGCGGTTGATTCGGAGCCCGTCCGCGGCACAGACGCAGATCACGGAGTGGTTGGCGAACCCTTCGATGGTTGGCAACCGGGACGGCGAGTGGGTCGAAGTTCATTTCACGGCCGGCGCCGACCTCAATGGCCTAGTGTGGTCCGACCTCACCGGGGCGAGCACGAGTATCGAACGAGACGAGTGCGTGTCGGTACCAGCCGGAGCGTTCGCGGTGTTCGCACGAAACTCGAACGGTGACGCAAACGGAGGCGTGCCGTTCGTAGACGCCGAGCTCGGCGTCTCGCTCAACAACACCAACGAAATGATCTCGATCAGCATCGACGGTCAGGTCCTGGATTCGGTTTCGTACAAAGGGTCGCATCCGGGAATCGCGACGCAGATCGACGAATCAGGCCTCCGGTGTGACGCGATCACGCCGTATGGCGATGGAGACCTGGGGACACCCGGTGCGCCAAACCGATCGTGCCCCTGAGGCCCGCGCAGTACGTCGCTTTGGTGTTCGCATGGCTCGTCGCGTGGTTTCCGAGGGATACCGGCGCCGTTCAATACGAGGTGTTCGTGCATGTCGAGGCCGAGGAAGACCTATACCACTTGCTGGTGTCCGGGCAGATCTCGGAGCGTTCGTTCGGCGCGCTTCTGCTCCTCTACCAAACGAAAGTCGACCTCAACCGGGCAGATCGGGAACGGCTCTACGCCTTGCCAAACCTCAACCTCGCGCACGTGGATCGAATTCTCCACTATCGAAATGAGGTCAAAAGCATCGGTGCGTTCGACGATCTCGTGGCGGCTGGGGCGCTCGATGCCGACCTGGCTGACACGATTCGCGCTTTCGTCGTCGTGCGTTCTCCCGAAACACCTAAAACCGAAACCGATGGGTTCCTGCGGGTGCAAGCGCGCTGGAGCGGGCCTTACGACAGGCTTCCACCGGCGGCGGCGATTCAGGCACGGGTCAAGACCCTCCGTAACCTCGACGTCGGAGCTGTCGGAGTGCTCACCCGCAACGATGTTCACCGGGTGCGCTGGGACCTAGGTCGCCAAGCGCTCACCGCAGAACCAGAGCGGGTCCGATTCGTGGTCCCCAAGCTCTACGCAGAATGGCAAGATGAGAAGTGGGAAGTCGTCGTAGGGACTTTTCGCATCGGCTTCGGTCAACGGTTGACCTTCGATGTGACCGACCAGGTCAGCCCGAATGGTTTCTTTGGCGACTACGAGCTTCGGAGAACAAACGACCTCGCCCTACGATGCAGGCGGAGAGCGGGGGAGCTGATCGAATCTCCGTGCTCGACCGATCGGGTCCCGCGGGTCACGCCCGACTACAAATGGACGAACCGCCTGGCAGGCGCTGCGGTCGGCCTACGCAAAGCGGATGTGGGACGCGGCTGGTTGCAGGCTTACGGGTGGGGTTCCTACCAAGTACACCGAGTCCCACGAATCGAGGTGGCAAACGCAGGCAGCTGCGTAGACCCCCGACTGGACGAGGATCCCGCTTGCAAGGCCCCGCCCGTATACGTACGGGGCGCCGACCCCGCGAAGCCGACGAGCGAGCTCAGCTCCGTCACCCTACCCGCCATGGTCGTCGAGGGTCTCGGCGGAGCGAACATCGGCTACTTTTGGAGTTCCCGAGCGCACGTGGGAATGACCGGATACGGGTCGGTTCCGAAATGGCTCGTCAATGGTGTCGAGCTTGGCTTCCAAGAATTCGCGCGAAGGCCGTTTGGTGGTCCGTTCGGTGCACTTGGGATAAACGCGGCGTACGGGTTCGGCGTACAAGACTTCTTTATCGAGCTCGCGCGTAGCTTCGACTCGCAGCCGGGGGGCGGAGGCGGCTATGGCGCGATCCTGCGGAGCGTCACCGTGCTTCAAACGACCGAGTTCGACACCTCGGTTCGCTACTACGGCGAGGACTACGCGAACCCATATGCGAGGCCGGTGTCTGCACCCGACGAGCTCGATGGGCTTCGAGCGCGCAACGAAACTGGTGTCCGCATGAGAACGACCAGCAGCTTCGGGCGGAAGCTGGGCTTACGGACCGTGGCCGACGTCTGGCGCAGGCTGTCCGAACGTGGGATCGAAGCGGCGCTCTTTGCGCGCATGGACGTGGGCATGCGCGGACCATGGAGCTGGTCGTTCTGGGCATCCTACCGAAGCAGCAACGGTCAGGGTCTCGTCACCGCGACACGGTTTGCCTACGAGCCGAGCAGGCGGCTGACGATCTCTGCGCAATACCAACACAAATGGGTGGAGCTCGTCGCGGGGCACGGGCCTCGACAAGACATCGCGACGCTGCTTCAGATCATCTCGCGGCCGATCGACCGACTCCGCATCCGGGCTCGTGTGCGATACGATTTCGAGGACATCGCCAACAACCATCGGCTCGCGCAAGTGCTGTGGAACTACCTGGAGGCCGCAGTCACGATTCGCCAGCGCGACACACTGCGAACACGATACGACTTTCGCGTATTCCTCGATCGGCGTGAATCCACCGTGGCGCGCCTTCCGAACCCCGAGCATTGGCTTTGGTTGGAGTACGTATTTCGGTTTTAGGGCTCGGCACGAGCACGTGGTACGCTCTGCGGTCCATGATTGACGAGCAAGCGATCGTCGACGAAGCAGGGGACCAATCGTTCCCCGCAAGCGATCCACCGAGCTGGACTTTGGGTCGCCGGTCATCGGCGCCCATCCGAGTGGGGCACCCGGAGTGGGAACCAATGACCGCGTACGTGGCGGAAATGTCGTACTTCAGTGGCAAGATGGAAGCGTATCTTCGGTACAAGGAGATCCCATTCGAGCGCCGCGTAGTCGGCATGAAGGTGATGCGCGACGAAGTGCTCGCGGCTACCGGCTTGATGAAGGTCCCGGTCATCCGAATGGCCAACGGGCAGTGGCTCAAGGACACGACGCCGATGATCGAATGGTTGGATTCGCAATATCCGGATCCACCGGTGATCCCAAAAAACTCGGCCCTTCGTTTCTTGTCGAAGTTAGTCGAAGACTATGCCGACGAATGGTGTTGGCGTGCTGCGCTCTATTGGCGGTGGCGGCCGACCGAGTCGCGAAAGCTCCTCATGTCACGAATCGGCAGTGAAGTGTTGGGTGACTTCCCCGCGCCGAATTGGTTGGCCGGCTGGTACTTCGGCCGACGCCAGATCGCGACGTATCTCACGGGCGACGGCATGACCGCCGAGACCGCGCCACACATCAAGCAGCACTACCTCGACCTCCTCGACAACATGAGCGCCATCCTGGAGAACCAGCCGTTTCTGTTGGGCAGCCACCCGACACTGGTCGATATCGGCCTCTTCGGACCGATGTTCCGCCACTACGCGGAAGATCCGACGCCGAGCCGCGTGATGCAGGAACGCGCGCCCGCCGTGTCCGCATGGGTTGGGCGAGTTTGGAACGCGCGCGCAAGCCAACTTCCCGCGGAGCGGACGCTATCCGATTTTTCACATCGTGGTTGGGAGTACTTCCTGAAAGAGATTGTGCAGACCTATTGGCCGTTTCTTCTGCGTTCAGCGGAGGCCTGGAAGGCTGGCAACAAGCGAGTCGACCACCACGCCCACGGCGTCACCTACAAGGGGCTCAGGGTGGTGCACTACCGCGTGTATTGCCTCGAGGTGCTTCAACACGAGTACGAGACGCTCTCACCCTCCGACCGCAAGGCCGTCGATGACGCGCTTGCACCCTACGGAAGGCTCGAGTTGATGCCTGGGCTTCGCTCGGGTCTCATGAAGGAGCACGAGCTCCCGCTTCCCTCGACTCGTCCGCAGCCGTCGACGCTTCAGCGGCTCGTCCTCGGGTTGACCGGCACGCCTTGGGACATGCCGAGGACTCCCGAAGAGTAAGCGACGGAGTGATGCGATAGAGTGGCTTCAATGAGCTTCGACGAACCGAAGATCGCGGCTTCATCGACGTGCTCAACTCAGCGTACCGCCGAGCGCCAACGGCCTACGAGTAGGACTCCTCTGCCTTTAGCGTGGCGCGCAGCGCCTCCACGACGGCTTCGGTTCGTCCCGCGATGGTGAGCGTGGGGCGATGCAAAAGATAGAGTGGGATCGTCGCTCCCAGCGATAGGCGCAGTCGCGCCAAGCCTAGCGATTTGGCGAATACGTCCGGCAGCACGGTGACGGCACCGCGGCGCTTGCAAATCAGTGCGGCGGTCTCTGGGTCATCGACATGGACCCTCGGCATGATGCTACCCAGCTGCCAGACCCCATCACCGTAGTGGGCGATGGCGATGTACTCGCTCGCCGCGATATCCTTCCAAGATGGTCGGTTCTGCCTGGTGAGGGGATGCCGATTCGAAGCATAGACCCCGAGCGAACATTCGCGCACGAGCTCGCAGGCCAGCTGTTCACTGGGCGTCGCCACGTCCACGAGGCCGACGTCGACGACCCCTTGTCGAAGCGCGATGGGTACCTCGGATGCGGTCAGGGAGACAGCTTCGAGCACGAGCTTTGGGTAGCGCGACGCCAGATCGTCGGCTGCCGATGGGACGACGAAGCGTAGCCATTGCAAGGGCACGGACACCCGGGCAGGCCCCACGAAAAGCTCTTCATCGATGAACTCGAGCGCAGAGTGCACGCCGCGCATCGCATCCCGAACGCTTTCCAGCAAAACCGAGCCACGGTCGTTGAGCACGATTCTTCTGCCAGTGCGCTCAAACAGCGAGCACCCTACTGCATCCTCCAGCAGCCCGACGGCGCGTGAAAGCGCGGAGGGACTAACCCGCATCGCAACGGCGGCAGTCGGGAGATGCTCCGTTTCCGCAACCGCCCGAAACGCGGGAAGCCAATCCCAGAGCTGCGCGACCAGTCGCGCGCGTTCCATAGGCGGGTGGTCATCGATCATTCTAGAATATCGAATATATTATTATAATAGTTCTATCAATTGAAACATTACGAGACGCTCCTCATAGGGCCATTTGCACGCCGGGCGGCAATTTTAGCGAGCGGAAGCCTGCTCGCTCACAGAATGAGGAGACGGAGCTATGACACGCAAAGCAACTTTGTTTGGAGCGGCGATCCTGGCTGCATTCGCATCGGCATGCGCAGAAGACGGCGCCGCGGCCGGCGGAGCCGGAGGAGCCGGAGGAGAGGGAGGCGCGACCGGTATGGCAGAGCTATCGCTGGCTTTCACCGATCTTCCCGAGCTTGGATCGGACTTCGTGTACGAGGGTTGGCTGATTACGGGCGACGGACCCGTCTCGACGGGACGGTTCACCGTGGACGGCGACGGCGCACTGAGCGAATCACTCTTCGCAGTGGATCCGACGGACGCCGACGCTGCCAGTACCTTTGTACTAACGATCGAGCCAGCCACGGGAGACGACCCGGCACCAAGCGAAACACACATCCTCGCAGGCGATCTCACCGAGAATTCCGCCGACCTGAGCATGGCACACCCAGCGGCGTTGAGGGACGACTTCACGGCCGCTGCTGGGGAATACATCCTTGCGGCCCCCACAGGTGGCGAAGGCACACCGTTCCAATACGGGATCTGGTGGTTGGTCCCTGGTGACCCACGTTCAGCTGGCCTCGCGTTGCCGACACTCCCGGCCGGCTGGGCGTACGAGGGTTGGGTCGCGAGCGCAGATGCGGTGTCCACCGGCCGATTCACCGATTTCGGCAACGCAGACTCCGACGGCGCGGGCCCCGATGCCGGGTCAGAAACCAGTGCAGCGCCGCCGTTCCCGGGGCAAGATTTCGTCGATCCTCCGCGAGATCTCACCGCTGAGTACACCGCGGTGATCAGTGTGGAGCCGGATCCTGATGACGGCTCCGGCCCCTTCTTCATCAAACCGCTGGTTCATCCGATCGCTTCGATCGAGCCGCCCACCACGCAGGTCATGGACAACAACGCCGCCGCTACTTCACCAAGCGGCACCGCCAGCATCACCCCTTAGTCCTCCTCTGCACCAGGCAGCATCCCCCCTATTCGTAGAGCTTTACGACGCGGACGCCTTCGGGGGAGGCTTGCATGCACAGGTCGCATAGCGTGCACTCGTCGACGTTGTCCTCCACGACCTCGACCGCGTTCGCCTGGGAGGTGAGCTTGAAGATCTTGACGGGGCAGACTTCGACGAGCTTGTCGGCCAGGCTGGGAGTCTTTTCGATGACGCTGTTGTCGACATCTACGCGTATGAACATAGCCATGATGGTTCCTCTGCCGCTCAGTTCCCGATGCGCTCTCGGACGAGGTCTGGAATGTCGCCGATCTCTTCTGCCACGGAGATCCCGGCCTCTTGCATCCGGCGCATTTTGTCGGCGGGCGAATCAACCTTCTTGTTTACGACCGTCCCCGCGTGGCCGAAGCTCATGCCGGGCATCTCATCCATGAAGCGACCCGCCACGAATGCCACGATGGGAAGACGGCTGTTGTTCTCCTGGGTCCAGCGTGCGAGCTCCGCTTCCGCAGTGCCGCCGGGCTCGGCGTAGATCACCACGGCCTTCGTGTCTTCGTCCGCCTCGAACAGCGGAATCAGGTCGACGTACGTCGACCCGATCACGGGGTCACCACCGATCGAAATCGCCGTGCTCACGCCAAGCCCGGATAGGGTTAGCGCGTTGCAGATCTCGGTGGTCATTCCGCCTGAACGCGACATCACACCGACGACCCCAGGTTTGAAGGCCTTGCGGCAGTCGACCGCGGGCCCACCGAGGCTTCCAAAACGGCACACGTCAGGCACGATGAGACCGAGGCAGTTTGGACCGATGACTCGAGCGCCATGGAGCCCCGCGTATTCGACGATGGCGGAGGCATCTTTGCGCGGAATGCCTTCGGTGATGATGATCACCTCCTTGACGCCCGCGTCGATCGCCTCGTACGCGGCATCCGGCGCAAAGGCGAGAGGCACCGTGATGACGGTTCCATCGACCCTTTCCTTCTCAGTGATCTCACGGACGGTGTCGTAGACCGGAACCCCGTACACCTCACGGCCACCCTTGCCGGGCGTGACGCCGCCGATGATCTTCGAGCCGTACTGCAAGCATTCACGAGTGAAGTTCAGTGCTTCACGCCCAGTGATGCCTTGGACGATGAATTGGAAGTCTTGATGAACGATGACGGCCATTGCTGATCCCTCTAGCCAACTTTCTCGACGGCGCGTCTCGCCGCTTCGCTGATCGAAACCGTGCGATCGCAGTACTCGACGCCGTACTTCTGGAGAATCTTGGCTGCGTCGGCCTCCCAAGCCCCCGGGACCCGAAAGATCAAGATCTTGTCTGCTGGCTCAAACCCCAATTCGGTGATTCCCTTGATGACGCCGCGTGCGACGAGGTCAGCGCGGGTGTTGGAAACTACGTTGGACATCACGGCGATCTTGTCGACGCCCGGCTTGCTCAGCACCAGCTTGGTGAGCCTGCGAGCCTTGTCCACACTTGGGTTCCCGCCCATCGCCGCGTAGTTGGCCGGTCGGCCACCGTGCTTTCGCACCGCATCGGTCAACGTCAGCGACCCTCCACCGGCACCGATGACCAAGCCGATGTTGCCGTCGAACTCGGCGATGGGGCTAATGATGCCTCGAGGATCTTCCGCGTCGATCCGAGCGCCTTCGAGCTCGAACTCCGTAGGTTCACGTACCTGCCGAAGGTCGTCCTTCGCAAGACCGAGCTCGTCGAGCATCGGCCGTTGCCGATGACGTGCTTCGATTTCGAGATCGGCCTCGACGTCGAGCACCACGAAGTTGCCGTCCCCAAGCTTGACCAGTGACGTGATGTCGAGGTCCGCCAAGTCGTACTCGAGGAAAAGCCGCGCGAGCCCAGACACGATGCGGGTCATCCGTTTGAGATCGTTGCCCTCGAGGGCCAGTGACTTGGCGAGCTCTTTGGCGATGTAATCGGAGAACGGATAGAGCGCCGAGAAGTGCCGACGGACGATGCGTTCAGGGTGGGTATCCCCGAGATCGTCGATCTTGCCAGCCATGTCGGCCGCGGCGACGACTGGACGCTTGGTGGTCCCGTCATAGGTGAAGCTCAGACTGTATGCCGCTTCGCCAGTCGGTCTCGCCTCGACGAGAATGCCGTTAGGCTTGCGACCACCATCATCGAGTCCGAGGAGCTCGGCCGCGACGGCTTTTGCTCCGGCAGGATCGGCTGCCTCTCTCACCGACGTAGCGGCGAGCCCGGGCGCGATGGCCTGGGCCTTCAAGATGACGGGGCCGCCGATGTTCGAGGCGACCTTTTGTGCCTCATCGGCGGTCTTTGCAACCTCGCTCTGAACGAGCGGAATCCGGTGCTTTTTGAGGAGTTGTTTCGCTTCGAATTCGTAAAAGCGCATAGTGGAACGGGGAGGTTAGCCCCTCTTCTCATTCGAGTCTACGTCGCAATCGCTTCGGCGAGCGCGACCACACGCTTGGCATGATCGACGTGTAGCTTCTCGATCAGTTTGCCGTCCACCAGGACCACGCCCCTGCCCTGGGCTTCGGCCTCGGCGTAGGCTTCGATGATGCGTCGGGAAAGCTTGAGCTCGTCGTCGGAGGGTGTGAACACCTCGTTCGCC
Organism: uncultured Coxiellaceae bacterium; assembly: GCA_964194675.1. GTDB lineage: Bacteria > Myxococcota_A > Polyangia > Polyangiales > Houyiibacteriaceae > SG8-38. The sequence continues at coordinate 20,651 of CAXMND010000193.1, forward strand.
GCCTCGAGCTGCTTCGGATGGATCAGCGTCTTCCCGTCGAAGCCGAGCTCGGCTCCCTGGCGACAAGAATCGACGAACCCTTCGTGGTCGTTCAGATCGAGATAGACCCCATCGAGGATCGCAATCCGCGCCGCGCGCGCGGCAAGCATGCACAACCCCAACGCTGTGATGAGCGGCAGCCGCATCGCAGTGTGCTGCGCCTGAAGATCCTTGGCGAGATCAGACGTGCCCATCACCAGGCCCCCAAGGCGCGGGCTCGCATCCGCAATTTCCTCCGCGTGTAGCATCGAGCGTGGGGTTTCCATCATGCACCAAATCGCCAAGTCCGGTGACGCGCCATGAGACACCAAGACCGACTCGGCCTGCCGCACCGTTTCCGCGCTTTCGACTTTTGGAAGCAAGACTGCATCCGCGCCGACCGTCGCGACGGCAACCAGGTCATCGTAGCCCCAAGGTGTATTCAAACCGTTCGTGCGAATCAGGATCTCGCGTTTCCCGTAGCCTCCAGCCTCGACGGTTTGGACGACCTGGGTGCGGGCGGTCAGCTTCGCGTCAGGCGCGACGGCATCTTCGAGATCGAAAATCAAAGCGTCTGCAGGAAGCGTACGGCTCTTGTCGAGGGCCCGGGCGTTCGCGCCAGGCATGTACAAGACACTTCGACGAGGTCGATGCTTCGCGGTCATTTCGGCTCCTAGAACTGGTACGCCTGCTTCAGGTCAGGGTCTTTCTCTGCGAGCTTGCGGGCGAGCCCGACCATCACCTTGCACTGCTTGTACGTGGCGTCGTCCTGCATTTTTCCATCGATCATGACGGCGCCCGTCCCGTCGCCCATCTCTTCGATCACCTTCTTCGCCCAAAGCACTTCGTCGACGGGCGGGCTGAATACCTTCTTTGCGATGTCGATCTGCACGGGGTGAAGGGACCAAGTGCCCACGCAACCCAGCAAGAAGGCGTTCCGAAACTGGTCTTCGCAAGCAACCGTGTCACGGATGTCTCCGAAGGGGCCGTAGTACGCGAAGATGCCGCTCGACACACACGCATCGACCATGCGTGCGATCGTGTAGTGCCAAAGATCCTGCTGCGCAGTGGTTCGCGGCGCGTCGGGATTGTCCAGGTCTGGATCCGCACGCACCAAGTAGCCGGGGTGACCGCCGCCGACGCGCGTCGTCTTCATGCGACGTGACGCCGCAAGGTCCGCGGGGCCCAAGCTCATTCCCTGCATGCGAGGGCTCGCGGCTGCAATCTCTTCGACGTTCACCACGCCAAGCGCGGTCTCGAGGATTGCGTGCACCAAGATCGGACGCTTCAGCCCGGCCCTCGCCTCGAGCTGTGCAAGCAAACGGTCGACGTAATGAATGTCCCACGGCCCTTCGACCTTCGGCACCATGATCACGTCGACCTTGTCGCCAACTTCTTGCACGATCTGCCACATGTCATCGAGGAACCAGGGGCTGTCGAGACTGTTGACGCGGGTCCAAAGCTGACAGTCGCCGAAGTCGGTTTCCTTGGCGATCTTCACGAATCCCTCGCGCGCCGCGATCTTATTGTCGGCTTGGATCGCGTCTTCGAGATTCCCGAGGAGCACGTCGCACTTCTCGACCATGCTGGGAACCTTCGCCGCCATCTTCGGATTGCTCGGGTCGAAGAAGTGGATCATCCGTGACGGCCGAAACGGGATCTCCCGCAGGGGTTCCGGGGCTCCGATAGCCATGGGTTCGAAGAAGTCCTTCGCGTTGCGCATGGTGTACCCTAGCATATGGAAATTGGGCTGAACCTTCCGGTCATGTGGCAACCGCGTGCTATAAGCGGCGATCTAAGGAGGTGTAGAGATGAGAGGTATCATCGTCATGGCATTCGTGATCGGCGCGTTCTTTGCTGGGCTGTTCGCTACCCAAGTCGGCCCGGCCGCCGCGGACCATAACGCCAAGAGCCAGTGGCAGTACCAGTGCTTCGAGGCGTCCGGTGTGGCGCAAGTGACGGAGCGCTCGAACAAGATGGGGCAACAGGGTTGGGAGCTCGTGACCTCAGCCGGCAGCGCCAACTCGACCCTGTGGTGCTTCAAGCGACCACTCTGGAAGAAGTAGGCAGCGAGTTCGACCATGGGCCAATCCCGTCGTCGAGGGTGGCTGAAGGGGCTTCTGATCTTCGCCGTGGTGGCGCTGATCGGCGGGACCGCATTCAACTACTTGTATCTCGCTGATTTGCGCCGGGACTCGCTCTCCGAAGACACCCCTGAGGCGCGTGAAGCCGGTGCCAGACGGCTCGATACGCTAGCCGCGGCGCACGGACTATATGCCTGGCAGGGTTATCAGGTCATGGACGTCACCTTCGAAGACGTTTGGTACGGCGACATGATCAAGCGCTTCATGATGCACTGGGAAGAGTCGCCGCAAGCGCTCCGTGGTCGTTTCATCCGGGGCGGGTGGACCGGTGACCTCGAGCTTCTCAGCGGCCCCGACAAGGGTAAACGCTGGGGGATTCAGAGCTGGAAAGCGTGGACCGCCGAACCCGGCGAGGAGCCGGTGTTCGAGCAGAATGACACGGTAGAGTTCGTCGTCCCAACGACGCAATACTTCCTCGAGCTGCCGCTTCGCATGAGGTCGGCCACGGTCGCGCTCGATGCGGGGCAAGCTGTTTGGGAAGGGAAGACGTATGACCTGGTCTTCACGAGCTGGGGCGTCCCCGAACCCATGCCCGAGGCAGACCAATACCTTCTTTGGATCGATCCAGAAACGGGACTTCTGGCGCGCGTGGACTTCACCGTTCGAGAGCAAGGGGGCGCGGCGGCCGCCTCGGCGCGCTATCGACACTACGCAGACGTTGGGGGCGTCCAGATCGCAAAGGAGATCGCGATCTTCGGCTTGATGCCAGGTGGAGCGCAAATACCGATCCACACATTCGTCACCGAGAAGGTCGAATGGGACACGGTGTCACCGGACGACTTGCGCCCCGACCCTTCGCTTGCAAACGAAGGGGAATCGAAGCCGGGGTCTTGAATCAAGGAGCCAATGTCGCTTTTCGATGATAAACAAGTTCGCCTCAACGTCGACCGGCTTCCGATCGAGTTCGACGACTACGGTTTCGATCGATTCGGCCTGTCGAAAAAGGCGTTGATCCGCGCCTATTCGCCGATGGCGTACTTCTATCGGCACTACCTCAAGGTGACTGCGTTCGGGATGGAGTTCATCCCGCAGGAGGGGCGCGCACTCATCGTTGCGAACCACTCTGGAGGCATCGGCGCCGACGCGGCCATGATCTTCACGTCGCTCATACTCAACGACGAAGCGCCTCGCCTCGGTCAGGGGATGGCCGAGTATTTCCTCACGCGATCCCCATTCGCGTCGGTCGCACTCGGCAGGCTTGGGCATCTCACCGGGCTTCCAGAGCACGGCGAGCAGCTGCTCGACGACGAACGTCTCGTCATCGTGTTTCCTGAGGGCGCGCGCGGGGCCGGCAAGCTCTACAAGGATCGGTACAAGCTCGTTCGGTTCGGCACCGGTTTCATGCGACTCGCGCTCAAGACCGGCTCGCCCATCATTCCGTGCGCCTTCATCGGCGGCGAAGAAGCGTTCCCGCAGCTCTTTCACATCAAGTGGCTCGCCAAGCTGTTGAACGGGCCGTTCGTACCGGTTGCGCCTCAGCTCATCTTCTTTCCACTGCCCGTCGCGTGTCAGGTGTACTACGGGTCACCCATGAGCTTCGAGGGAGATGGGTCCGAACCGGATCACATCATTGAAGAGTACATCGACCAGGTCCGGGACTCGATGGAGCGTTTGATCAGCACGGGACTCGATGCACGACCCCGATCGTTCATGTTCGAGAAGATGCGCGGTCCAGAGGAAGATGGCCCACCATGAAGATCTTGATCACCGGAATTAGTGGAACATTGGCCCGAGGAGTTGCGTACCGACTCGTGCAACGCGGTCACAAAGTAATCGGCATCGATCGCCGTCCATGGCCCGATGTTCCCGAGGGCGTCGAGATGCACCAAGCCGACATTCGCAAACGTCCAGCCGAAGACGTGTTTCGAACGGCAAGACCCGACGCGCTGGTTCACATGGCGACCGTGACGCATTTCACGACGAGCACCGAGGAACGCTACCGAATCAACTTGGGCGGCACCCGCAAGCTGTTCGAGTACTGCCACGAGTACGGCGTGGGCCAGGCGGTATTCGTGGGCCGACACACAGTGTACGGGGCAACTCCCGACTCGCCACTCTACCACACCGAAGACGAGCCCCCTCTGGCTGGTGCGGCTTTCAAAGAGCTCGCCGATTTGGTGGCTGCCGATCTGTACGCCGGCAGTGCGCTCTGGCGATGGCCCGAGATCGATACCGCGGTCCTCCGCCTTTGTTACTTCCTCGGCCCAAGCCGTGGCGGCACCCTCGCAGGTTTCCTCTCGAAGAACCGCGTACCTATGGTCATGGGCTTCGATCCCCTCTACCAACTCATGCACGAGTGGGACGCCGAGGAGGCGATCACCTTGGCTGTGGAGAAACAACTCCGAGGCGTGTTCAATGTCGCTGGCCCCCCGCCAGTCCCGCTATCGACTGTCGTATCGGCCACCGGCAAACGCGGCATCCCGATCCCCGGGCCCCTCTACTCGACCGTCCTCGGCCGCTTCGGCTTCCCCTACCTACCCAACGACGCGATCGCACACGTGAAGTACCCCATCGTCATCGATACCAAAGCCTTCGTCGAAGCCACAGGCTTCGAGCCCCGCTACTCCGCGAAGCAGACGATGGAAGGGTTTAGGTGGAATTAGAGCGATGGAGCCGTCCGTAATCGAACCGCAACCATCCGAGCCCGCTTTTGCGCTCACGCGCGAAACCGTGACCGTGGGCGATTTAGTTTCGAAGGCTTCCGAGGCGTGGCAACGCGATGTCGGCACTTGGGTGCTTGCGACCGTGCTCATGGTGCTGATCGGGTTCGGGATTCCGTTCGTGCTCGGCTTGGTCGTCGGCATTCTCGGAGCACTGCTCTCCGGAGGCGATCCCCATCCCGCCGCCCAGGCGATCATGACCGGCCTTCAGGTTGGGGTTCAGATTCTGCAAACGGTCGTTCAGGGTGTCCTTGGGCTCGGGTTTTGGGCGATGGCGATCCACACCTTGCACGGAAAGCCGGCACCGATCGGTGCGCTATTCGGCCAGATCAACAAGGCCCTCAAGTACATCCTCCAAGTGCTTGCGATTTGGCTCCCGCTCGGCGTCTTGTTCGCCGCGATCGGCGCGGCGGTGTTCTTCATCTCCGTGGGATCGATCGACCTCGACATGCCGCTCGACGAAGCGTTCGAGACCGCCGCACCCGCACTCGGGGTCTTCTTTCTGGTCAGCATCCCGATCTACGTCTACATCTTCCTCGGGATTCTATTCGCGCAGCTCGAGCTCGCCTACAACGACAGCGCGGGTCCCATCGATGCGGTCGTGTACTCGTGGCGAATTGCTCGCAAGCGGCGCTGGTTGGTGCTGGGCGTCACCCTCATTTCGAGTCTGATCGCCATAGGCTCGATGCTACTGTGCGGCGTCGGCTTTCTGTTTGGCGGACCGCTGGCGACCCTCATCGTCGCCGCGCTCTATTTGGCACTTCGAAACGGCGCGGACGTTCCGGCACCCGCCACCCGCTCCACACTCGACCGAGTCTATTAACGTGGGGCCGCGGCGATGTTCCCACCATCGACGGTGATGACACACCCCGTAGTGCTCGGCGCAAGAGCCAGGCTGACAAACGCATCGGCTACGTTCTCCGCAGTGACCTCACGATTGAGCAGATTCGATCGGTAGTAGGCATCGGCGTCGAGGCCGCGGGCCTCGGCACGCCGCCGGACGTCCTCCGAGGCGAGCAACGCGGTTCGAATGCGGTCGGCGTTCACAGCGTTGCTGCGCACCCCGATGCTCCCGCCCTCGATCGCGTATTGCTTCATCAGAGCAACGACCGCTGCCTTGGGAATCGCGTATGGGCCAAAGCCCTTGCCAGGATTAAACGCCGCTTTCGAGGCATTGAAGAGAAGAAAACCGCCCATCCCTTGCGCGCGCATCACCCGCAGCGCCGAAGAGGCGAGGTATTGATGCGAAAAGAAGTTTACCTCGAAGCTCTTTTTGAGATCGCGGGTAGCAATCTCGTCGATCGCGCCCTGCGGAGCGATGCCAGCGTTAGACACGACTCCGTCGATGCCGCCGAAAGCGCGAACGCAGCGTTCGACACTCTTTCGGACGGCGGACTCGTTCGACACGTCCAGGACTTCGCAACGCGCTCCTAGTGGCTTCGCGACACCGACCAGTGTCTCCTCGTCGCGGTCGGTCAGATAGAGCGACGCCCCCGCGTTGGCGAATGCCCGAGCGCAAGCGGCGCCAATGCCCCTACCCGCCCCCGAGACGTACACGACACGGCCCTGCAAGGGCTTGGGTCTTGATTTCCCGAGCTTCGCCTGCTCTAGCGACCAGTACTCCATATCGAAGAGGTCGGCTGTTGGCAGCACCTCGTACCGGCCTATCGCTTCCGCAGATTCGATCACGCCGAGTGTGTGCTCATAGATGTCGCCCGCAATCGCCGCCGCCTTTTCCGTCGCCCCGATCGAAATCAGGCCGATCCCGGGCATGAGGACGATTTTCGGGTCGGGATCGAGTTGGGCTACCTCGCGTCCCTTGGCGCTGGACTCGCGTGTGACATAGGCCCGATAGTCCTCGCGATAGCTCCGCAGCCTTTCGTCGATGTGCGATGCGATCATCGACGGGTCCATCTGGGGAGACAGGTCGAGGAGCAAGGGCACACGCTTGGTCCGAATCACGTGGTCGGGCGTGGCCGTCCCACGCTGCGTAATCGTCGCAAGATCCGCGCGGGCCAAGAACCGTTCGATCGCGTCGTCGTGCCGGAGACTCAAGAGGTAGCGCCTCTCACCTTCCCCGACCTTTCCACGCAAAATCGGCGCGACGGTCGCGTAGTCCATGTTCTCCCGGGGAACCCGAGCCACCGCTGCGTTCGCGGCAGCGTTCTGTCCGAACCGCTCTGCCTTGTCCACGGCAGCGATGTGCCGTTCGTAGCTCTCCTTCGCGGTTTGCCCAAACGTAAACAGCCCATGGCGAAGCAACAGAAGGCCCTCGACATCCGGATTCTGTTCGTAGGTTTCGGCCGCAAGCTTTGCGAGCGCGAACCCTGGCATGATGTAGGGAACGATCGCCAACGTGTTGCCGAAGACGGCGCGACAGACGTCTTCGGCGCTGGGTTGATCGACGAGCGCCAGGATCGCATCGGCGTGTGAGTGGTCGATGAATTTGTGGGGGAGAAACGCATGCAGGAGCGTTTCGACCGAAGGATTCGGCGAGCTCGAGTCGATCAATCGAGTTCGCTGAGCGTTCACCATCTCTTCGTCCGAAAGTGCATCGCGGTTGCGCAGCGCCCCTAGGCTCTCGAGGCGCACGGCTGGAAGCCCAGCAGGCTCGATATCGCCAAGGTCCCAACCACTTCCTTTGACACAAAGGACGGCGACTTCTCGTCCTGTGTCATCGCACGCCGTCGTCTTGACCGAGGTGTTGCCACCGCCATGCAACACGAGCGCCGGGTCCTGTCCGATCAAACGCGACGTGTACACGCGGAGCGCGATGTCCTCGTTGATGCCGGGATCATCGCGATAGCGTTCGATCGTCGCTCGCGCGTCTGCGTCGGACCATCGGCTCACCACGTAGCCGACGTAGCATGATCGTCGCCGGGTCGGCACGCGGTCTCAGCGAGGCGCCGTCACGTTTCGAGCTGGAGGACGGCCGCGTGGTCCGCGTCGCAGCGGGGGAGCCATGGCCGTTTACGGTCGGTGACGAAGATGCGCCGCCCGCGAACGCATCGGTATTGGAGCTATCGACCAGCGGTCCGGGAACCGTCGTCACCGACAACGGCGCCGAGATCGACGAAGTGTTGGCACGGCACAATGCCACCGTCGCCTCTCCGGGCTGCGGCTGCACCGTGTCCGGCGAGTCGACTCACGTGGCCGCTTGGGGCGGCTTGGCGTTGTTCGCGTTTCTGATGAGCGACGGCGAAGGCGCTAGTCGCTCTAACGGCTCGCGTATCCCCAAAAAGGGACAGCTTTCGAGCGGTGCCCAGACCTGGAATCGAACCAGGGACACGAGGATTTTCAGTCCACTGCTCTACCAACTGAGCTATCTGGGCCCGAAAAGCAGGCGCGGAGCCTAGCCGCCGACCGTGGCCTGTCAAGCGCGAGAGAAAACTTGCGTTCCGGTAGTCCTTCAGGATTACAATAGTAGGTGGATGGTGTAGGCAGGATGGCGAGCCCTGTGGATGATCGTGGTGTCGAGACATTCCTTCGATTGCTGACCGAAGGTGCAAGCGGCCCCCGTGCGAAGTTCGAAGCCCTCGAAGGCCTGGTGACACGCAAGGTGTGGCTAGCGACCTGGGAACCACGAGCCGAAGGCTTCCGGACGTTGATCAACAGCGACGGCGAAGAAGCGCTCGCCGTGTTCAGCTCCGAGAAGGAATTGATCAATGCGGCGGGCCGATTCAGCTGGCTCGAGTCGGACGGCAACGTCGCCGTGCACGAAAGCATGGGCGCGGACATTCTGAGGCACGCGTGGACTCGCGAATACGCATTCGTGGTCGTGGACATCGCCGCTGATCATTCGCTCGAATACGACCGGGAAGAGATTAGGATGGCGCTTCGGGAGTTGGATACTACGGGGCCTTTCCGAACTTCGCGTCCGCCTGCACCATCGGCGTCCGAGGTGCCCGAACCGAAAAGCTCTTTTCCGCCGCCGGTCGAGAAAATTTCGACGATGTACAGCATGGCACCCTCACGCGTCGAGAAGCTCGATCGCTTGAGCGACCTCCCGACCGAGCCACACGAGATTCCGCCAGAGAGCGACCTCCCGACTAGGCCCCATGCCAAGCCGGCTGGGGAGTCGCGGGACCCCACGACCGGCAACCGACCGAGCTCTCGCCCGGCCGCGAAACCGGACAGCAACCCGCCGCCGAAGATCGAAGAGGTCGTGTCCGAATCCGCAAAGGTCGAGGTCGCGGGAACGTATGGTGCCGCCACCATTGTTCCGCCGACGGCGGGATCGTCGAAGCCCGGATCTGAAGCCGCACCCAGGCTCAACTCCGATGCGCCGACAGCCCCAGCAGCACGGGCGTCTGACTTGGGGCCACGGGGTAAGTTCGCGCTTCCCCCGGTCGGGCCGATCGGGAAGCCTCGGGTCGACCCGCCGCCGCTGGTAGAGCCGCCGTCTTCGGTTGACGAGGCGTCGTCGGACACCGGCGCCAACCGTCCGTCGCGTCTCGCGCCACCTTCGATCGGAGACGCGATCGAGATGGTGAAGTTGCTGTACGCGCCCCACGAGGAGTTGTTGGAAGCCCTAGATAAAGTGCTTCGACGGTACCCCGAGATCGAATGGGCGTCTTATTGTCAGGTCGCGCGCCCTGCCGGCGACCCGAGCCCGGCCGTCGGTCTCCGCATCACCGACACCTATCGTGACAACGTGACGGCCATCATCAAAGAGCTTTGCGACGCGGGCCGAATCCACGACGTAGAAATCGACGTCCTGCTCATCGATGGCCACGACCTCCTCCGCAAGGCCCGCGAGCACGCTTTCGTGTTCTTCCCCTGGAAGCCCAAGCCCTTTGGCGGTTGACTGCGGCACCGGCAGGGCGCTAGCCAGTGCTGGTGACCCTTGGTGATGCACCGCCTGCCATCCGAAGCCCCATTCCAGCGGGCGCTGGCCAAGCATGGGTGGAGCGCTTGGCGGCGAGCGAATGCCCTGCGCTGACGACGCGACGCAAGCGGCGCGCTGAGCGCACGGGGGCGAATCACGATCCGATCGTGTGGGTAGAGGCCCAAGGAACCAACGTGGTCGACGCCGATGGCAACCGGTATGTTGACCTCACCTCAGGCTTTGGAGTCGCGTTGATCGGGCACGGACACCCCGCGGTCGTCGGGGCCGTCAAGGGACAGGCCGACGCGCTCCTGCACGCGCTCGGTGACCTCTACCCGTCCTCGGTGAAGATCGAGCTTCTCGAAAAGCTGTGCGCCCTGTCGCCATGGCCCGAAGCGCGCGCGATGCTGTCGCTTAGCGGTGCGGACGCAGTCACAGCAGCGTTGAAGACAGCCGTGATGGCGACTGGGCGACCCGGGGTCGTCGCTTTCGAGGGCAGCTACCATGGCCTGTCCTATGGGCCCTTGGCGGTATCCGGCTTTGCGGGGCGCTTCCGCGCACCGTTCAAACGACAATTGGGTTCGCACGTGCACTTCGCACAGTGGCCAAGCACCGACGACGCGGTCGATCGAGCACTCAGTAGCCTGCCCACCGACTGGAGCGAGATCGGTGCCCTGATCGTCGAACCGATCCAAGGGAGGGCAGGAGTGCGCGTGCCGCCGCAAGGATTCCTGAACAAGCTCGGCAAGACGTGTGAGCAGCACGGCGTAGTGTTGATCGCCGATGAGATCTTCACTGGGCTCGGCCGATGTGGAGCGTGGTGGCGCTCGGTGCGTGACGAGGTGGTACCCGATGTCATTTGCGTCGGGAAAGCGCTCGGAGGTGGGCTGCCAGTCAGCGCGTGCATTGCCCGCGAGGAGGTGATGCGCGCTTGGGGCGACCCCGACCACGAGGCCATTCATACCGGCACGTTCTTCGGCGACCCGCTCGGCGCGGCGGCCGCCCTGGCGACTCTCGGGGTGATCGAGAAAGAAGGGCTCGTCGCGCTGTCCGAAGAGCGAGGCGCTGCGTTCGCGAAAACGCTCCACGGGGCATCCCTTCGAGGGGTCTCTGAGGTCCGGCATGCGGGCACGATGCTCGGTGTTCAATTGGAAGCAGAGCTTCGGGCCTTGTCGGTGTCCCGCGCGCTTCTCGAAAAGGGATATCTGATCCTTCCGGCGGGGGAGCGCGCCGACGTCATTCAGCTCGTGCCCCCGGTCTCGCTGAGCCAAGCGCGATTCGACGGGTTCGTGGATGCCCTCGACGAAGTCCTGGAGACGGTCCCGTGAGCGTTCGGGCCAAGCTCGAGCGGCGAGTCGAGGGGCTCATCGCCGACCCCGACGCGCGCAAGGACGAAGTACGGGATCAACTGATCGCAGATGTCGCCAAGTGGCAGGCCGCGCGCGTTCCCGAGTACGGTCGCTTGCATCGACAGAGCGCCTGGCCCCCTGCCCTGCCGACAGACGTGTTTCGCGTTCGGCGAATCGCCTCGCATCCCCCCGAAGAGGACATCCGCGTCTTTAATAGCTCCGGTACGACGTCGTCGAACCGCAGCACCCACGTTTTCAAGGACCTCAGGCTCTACGACGCGGCAGCGAGGGCAGCCGCGAAGCACATGCTGTTCCCCGATGTCGATCGGATGTGCCTGGTGTTGTTGGCGCCTCACGAAGATGAGGCCCCACACTCGTCACTCAGCTACATGCTGACGCGGTTCACGGAATGGTTTAGCGCCGAGCACACCTGGGTCTGGCACGATGATTCGCTCGACATCGATCGCTTCCAAACCGCGCTCGGCGAGGCGGTCGCCGACGGACAAGCGGTCGCTTTGCTCGGCACGTCGTTTGCTTTCGTGCATGCGGAAGATCAGCTTGCCGACCTGCGCGTCGCACTCCCCCGGGGGAGCCGCATCATGCACACCGGCGGCTACAAGGGCCGTTCGCGTGAGGTCGAGCCAACCGTGCTTCGCCGTACGATGGGTGTGCGCTACGGTATCCCAGAACCTTGGATTATCGCCGAATACGGTATGACCGAGCTCAGCTCCCAGCTGTACGAGACTACGCTGCGCGACGTTCTAGAGAGCATCTCATCACCGAGACGGCTCTGGGTCCCTCCGTGGGTGCGCGCAATACCGGTCGACCCAGACACGTTGGAGCCCGTCCAAAACAACGCGCGCGGCGTGCTTCGCATCGACGACTGCGCGAACTTGGATTCGGTGTGCTGCATCCAAACGGCCGACCTCGCGATGAGGATCGAGGATGGAATCGTAGTCGAGGGCCGTGCACCCGGAGCCGTCTCACGAGGCTGCTCACTGGCAGCAGACCAGGCTCTGGGGTTGAGCTGACATGGCGGACGAGCCCTCGGTCATCCGGAAGCGGGCCAAAGCCGTTCTCGAAGCCGGGGGGATGCTCCGGAGTCGCTCGATCGAGGAGCGTGCGCAGTGGCTCGCTGCGTCCGCGAAGGCCCTGGGTGACGACACGCCCTTAGGACGCGAAGCCTGCGAGACGCTTCCAAAAGAGACCGGGTTGAGCGACGCGATGGTGGCCTGGGCCCTTCGGACGACCCTCGACACCGTGCATCGGGACGCGCTTCTCGGGGTCGCCGAGGAGGCGTTCGCGATCGTCGGTAGAAGGCCCGACCCGATTTCGTTCTTGTCCGTCGTCCTGGCGGGCAACGTGTTCACGGCTTCGGTCCGTGGAATCGTCGTGCCGCTCCTCTTCGGTGTTCCGATCCTGGTCAAAGCCTCCTCGAACGAAACGCGGTTTCCGTCCCTCATGCGGAAGGCGCTCCGGCGCTCGGATGCCGAGCTCGGCCTGGCGATGGACATGGTGGTGTTCCCTGGCGGTGATATCGATCGCGAGACCGCATTGCTCGAGCTTGCCGAAGCGGTGGGTGTTTATGGAACCGACGAAACGGTGCGCGCGATCGAACAGCGAATCGACAAACGCATTCCGGTCATCGCGCATGGGCACGGAGTCAGCGTCGTTTACTGCAGCGCCCGATCACTTGCCACCGAATCGATCGACGACACCACCGCACGCATGGCTCTCGACCTCGCCGCATACGACCAGCGTGGCTGTTTGTCCCCCCAGGTGATCTACGTGAAGGAGACCCTCCGGACACCTGCGGAGAGCCTCGTTGCTCGACTTTCGGAAGCGCTCGAGGCCGTCGCTGAGACCTTACCGCGGGGTCCGCTTCCCGAGGCCGTTGGCGTAGCGCAAACACAATGGCGTGGCCTCGCGGAGGTCGAAGGAACGCTCGTTCGCGGTCGTGCGCATGCGCTTGCAATCAATCGCAGCAGCGCGATTCGCTGGAGCCCGGGTTATCGAAACGTCACGGTCGTGCCAGTTCGGAGCCTCGACGACGCTTTTGATTCGATGACCGCCTTCGTCGCGCATATCAAGTGCGTGGGAACGGACGCGTGGACACTGCGTGAGCTTGATACGCGATTCGCTGAAAGCGCGTCATGGAAAGCTTACGTTACCGAGATAGGCACGATGCAAACGCCCGCACTCGGAGCCCCCGCAGACGGCCGCCCCATCTGGGAAGGCCTCTTCCGAACCAATGTTTGATTTACAAACTAGCGTGCGAGAGATTTTCGTTTGTGGTCGAGCGCGCCCGCAGAGAGCGACTGAGAGGTACGTCTGTACCTCGCAGGGAGCGAACGAGGACGTAAGCCGACCACAAGCGAAAAGATCCGCACGCTAGACGCCGATGAAGAGGCGCTGACCAAAGTTCCGCTCGAGTCGTGCTTCGAAAATCCTCGAAGCTGCGCCCTCGATGTCGTACTCGATGCGCTTGAAGAGGAACGTCTTGGTGTCGCTATCGTAGACCGTGTAGCTCGCACGATTGTCGTAGTCACGAGGCTGACCGACCGAGCCAACACTGACGATGTACTTCGTACCCTCTTCCAAAGTGAAATCCTCCGGCGGAAGCTCCTCCACCTCGCCGGGCCGAAGGGCGAACACCTTGCACAAGTGCGAGTGGCCGATGAGGGTGATGTGGCCGAGATCGTTCCAAATTGGGAGGCACTCCGCCGCCTGGTCGGGCGCGAAGATGTACTCGAACTCCTCGAGACGTACCGGGGATCCGTGACACAGGTCGACGCCGACGCCTTCGAGACGATGCTTGTAGGGGAGCCCCTTGAGCCACTGCATGTTCTCGCTGGTAAGCTCCGAAGCGTGCCAGTCGAGCGCCTCGCGTGCCGCCTCATAGTAGTACGAGTAGTCCATCCGTCCCGCGACCGCAGCGTCATGATTTCCAAGAATCGTGACTTCGGCGACCTCCCTCACCAAGTCCGAGCACTCGTTGGGGCTGCCGCCGTACCCCACCACGTCGCCTAGGCAATGGTAGACGTCGATCTGCTCGCTGGCGTAGGCGTCCATAACGGCCGACATCGCCTCGATATTCGCATGTACGTCGCTAAATATACCGATCCGCATGATTGGGGGGTCAGCTACCTTGGAACCTGCATGTTACACGAAACCACTCGCCTGGTCGAAGTACCGTGCCGATTGGAACCACGTTATCCTGACGACGAGATGGACACCCAACCTGCCATCACGGACCTCACGGTGGCATGCGTGACCTCGGTAAAGAACGCGACGGACCTCGAACTCGATTTGACCCAGGACACCTTGCCGATCCTCGATCACTACGCCGAGCTGGTGGACTCGCCGCGCGACGAAGTGGTTTCGCTGCTGGCACCGATGTGCGGCGCCTATTTCGGTGAGGTCTTGCGACGGCATCTCGAAGACGGCGACTGGGATTGCACGTCAGAAGAGCACAAGGATTGGCGACTCAGGTTCGAGCGCTGCTCTCTCGAGCTCAACCCGATCGGCGTCGCCCTCGAGGTGCTCACCGGCCGGGAGGCCGGGGGGTGGGGCTCGCATCTACAAATGGCGCCGCCTGATCGCGCCAAGGTCGACCGCGCACTCTCGGTCTTCGGCGATGTGCGTGAGGACGATTTCGATCGGTTCAGCGTGCGCTTTGAAGGGGTCGAACAGGCGTATCGGGCTTTGCTCAATAATCCCGGAGGGATGGCTGCGGACCCTTGACACCTTGCACCCGGCCTCCATATTTGCACAAACTCCTGGAAACACACATCTTTTCGGAATCTGAGACGTGACGGATTCATCAATACCAACTATCGAGACCGGGTGCGCCGACCTGCTCACCACGGGCGATATGGCCCGCCTGAGCGACAGCACGCTTCGAACCGTGCGCTTCTACCAGCAGGAAGGGTTGATCGAGCCGGAACGACGAAGCAACTGCGGTCACCGCCTATTCTCAGATCGCGAGCTCATGAGGCTCCAGTTGGCCCTAGACCTCCGCGAAGCGGGGCTTTCGCTTCAGGGCATCAAAGACCTGTTCTGCCTTAAGTCGGGCTGCGAGTGTCCCGAGGAGGCGAGCGAGCGAATGTCCAACGTGTTGAAGCAGCAGATCGACGCCATGCAACAGAAGATCGCCAAGCTCAGGAAGCTGCGCGAAGAGCTGACCGCGATGGTCTCGGTGCTGACGGAATGCCAGTCCTGCGAAGAAGAAAGCTTCCCATTGTCCTGCGAGAAATGCGATGTAGTCGACAATCCGAACCTGCCGCGAGCACTGCGTGTGCTCTGGCACGACTGCGGGTAGAATCGCCAAATGGATTGGCTCCCGAGTACTCCCCTCATCGCGGAAGAGCTCGCATGCCTGCCAGTCTTTCCACTTCCTAGGGTCGTATTCTTTCCCGGCACGGCGCTGCCTCTTCACCTTTTCGAGCCGCGCTACCGACGCTTGGCTGAGGACTGCATCGAGAACGGTCCGAAGGCGATGGCCATCACTCTTCTCGCCCCAGGCTGGGAGGAAGACTACGAAGGCAATCCGCCGATCCACGAGATCGCCGGGGCCGGACGAATCGTGGGCCATCAGCTTCGGGCGGACGGGACCCATGACATCATCTTGCACGGGCTTCATCGCGTGCGACTCGATGAGCTTCCGAGCGACGATGTACCCTACAGGCTAGCGCGGGCGGTGCCGATCACCGACGCAGGCTCGGCGGCGTCTACTGATGTGATCGCGATGATGGCCGTGGCGATGAGCGTCGCATCGCACGTCCGTGAGCGCCAACCGGATTTTTCGCTGCAGGTGTCGGCCGAGCTTCCAGCGGGGCGGGCGGCGGATGTCGTTGCAGATCAACTCGTCGTGAGCCCCGAGGATCGGCAACGGATCTTGCAAACCGTCGACGTGAAGGAGCGGGTCGGGCTCGTGACCGCGGCAGTGGCGTCGCTTCTGGCACAACTATCCGAAGCAAGCGCCCCCTCCTGACGCTTGACCCTCGTGGTCGTGATCGTGGTCGTTGCCGTGGTCGTGATCGTGGGTCGTGCTCGTGCTCGGTTCCCTGGTCGCATGAATTCGAGCACGAGCACGAAAACGAAGACGAAAACGAGGAGCAAACTAGAGACAGTTCTAGTCGTCGTTGTTGCCTAGGTGGCCTAAGCGGGCTTGCTTGGTTTTGAGGTAGTCGCGATTGTGCTCGTGAGCCTCGACTTCGTGCGGCTCGCGTCGCGTGACCTTGATTCCATCGGCCTCCAAACCCGCAACCTTACGAGGGTTGTTCGTCATGAGCGCAACCGATTCCACGCCTAGGTCGCGAAGCATGTCCGCGGCCACGTGATAGCCGCGCTGGTCGTCTTCGAATCCGAGAGCCAGGTTTGCATCTACCGTATCGAGCCCTTGGTCCTGGATCGCATAGGCGCGGATCTTGTTGCCGAGGCCGATGCCGCGACCCTCCTGACGGAGGTAGAGCACGGCACCGGTGCCAACCTGCTGAACACGCTCGAGCGCCAGGTCGAGCTGGTCTCGACAGTCGCACTTCAACGAATGCAACACCTCGCCTGTGAGACACTCGCTGTGCACCCGAACGAGAACGTCCTGAGCGCCTTCGACCTCGCCAACGATCACCGCGACATGTTCCTTGTCGTCGTCGAGCTCCTTGTATACGACGACTCGAAACGGCCCAAAGCGCGTCGGGAGCTTCGCCTCCGAATAGCGTTCGACGGTCGGCTGGTGATCACTGCGGTTGCCCATTTGCCCAGTGCGCGGTACCACAACCGGCGTGCTTGTTCCATCCGCCGAGGCTCAGTCGCTCCGCAAGGATCTCGCGGACCTGGTGAGCGGAGGCCGCGCCTCCACGGACCCCGCAGACCGAGCAGCGTACGCACGAGACATGTGGCCGCGGCAACAGATCCGGACGCGAGACGGCGAGGCGGCAATCGCTCCACCCGCCGTGATCGTATGGCCTGCAGATGTGCAAGAGATAGCTGAGGTTCTGCGATTCGCGGCCGAGCGTGGAATCCCAGCGGTTCCCTATGGCGCGGGGAGTGGGGTCTGCGGCGGCATCTTGCCCGACGACCGTACGATCCTGATCGATGTCAAACGGTTGGACGGAATCCGAAACGTCGATCCGGACACGCTAACCTGCAGCGCCGGCGCCGGCATCGTGGGGCAAAACCTCGAAGACCAGCTGAACGCCAAAGGGTACACCTTCGGACACTTTCCCTCCTCGATCTACTGCTCGACGTTGGGTGGATGGATCGCCTGTCGTGCCGCCGGGCAAACCTCGGGGCGTTACGGAAAGATCGAAGATCGAGTGCTTGGGCTCACATTCGTCGACGGTACGGGAAAGATTTGGCGCGCCGACCGGGAAGGCGAGAACGAGGTGCTGTTGCCATTGTTCATCGGGAGCGAGGGGATCTACGGCGTCGTCACCGAAGCGAAGCTCCGCCTCGATCCGGCGCCGACCGAGCGACTGTTTTCGTCATGGCTGTTTCGCCACACCGAAGACGGCCTAGATGCGATCCGGCAGATCTATCAGGCAGGGCTCCGTCCTGCAGTCGCGCGTTTGTACGACCCGTTCGACTCGATGATCTCGAGGAGCTTCAAGAGCAAAGACAAAGGAGAGACCCGTGACCCGTCGGACAAGAGCAAGGGGCCCGGAATCGGAACGCGGTCGCTGGTTCGGTTGATCCGTCGCCCGAGAACGATCAACCGCCTGATCGATTTCGCGGATCCCGCCATGGGAGGCGCGAAGCTAGTGCTCGTGTGGGAGGACAACCCCGAGATCGGCCGCGCGGAGCACGACGAGGCCGAGCGTATCTGCAACAGCTTTCGCGCCCGCAACACCGGCGAGGGGCCAGCGCGCCAGTGGTTCGCTCACCGACACGCGATCAGCTACCGGCAGTCCGCCTTCTTCACGGCCGGGGCGTTCATCGACACCATGGAGGTGGCGGCGACCTGGTCTCGTATGTGGCCGATGTACGAAGCCGTTCGTAAGGCGCTTTCCCCGAACGTATTCGTGATGGCGCATTTCAGTCACGCGTACCCCGAAGGAGCGTCGATCTACTTTACGTTTGCAGGAGCGGCCGCCAACGATGCGGCAGCCCTCGAGCGCTATGACGAAACTTGGCGCTCAGCGCTCCTCGCGGTGGTCGACGTCGGCGGAACGTTGAGCCACCACCACGGAGTTGGGCGCTCGAAGGCGCCAATGATGCGGCGGGAGCAAGGGGCGGCCATCGATGTCGTGCGGGGCATCAAACGCGCGCTCGATCCGCGAGGGATTCTCAACCCTGGGTCGTTGATCCCACTCGGTGAGGCCGAAGATGCTTGAGTTCTTCGACGAGATCCAGCTTAGTCTCCCCGGCACCCTCGACAAGAGCGGAGAGCAACCGACGATCAGCCCGGGTTCGGCCCGCGCCGTCACGCACTTGATGCAGCTGGCCAACAAGACCGGCGTCGCGCTGCAGGTGCCGGGTGGCGAGCCGCATCCCGACCGACCGGCGCTACGACTGGATCGACTCGACGGGATCATCTCCGTCGACGAAATCTCGAGGATTATACACGTCCAGGCTGGGATCGCCCTTGGTGTGGTCGAGGAGAGGGCAAACGATCACGGGTGGACGCTTGGTGTGTCTAAAGCGCTGCACCGGGAACAGGTTGGCGCCTGGCTCGCGCGAGGCGCGCCGGGTCGAGCCGACAAGGCCAACGACCCTGTCATGCAAAACGTCGCGGGCCTCGAGCTCGTACTGCCTTCGGGAGCCGAGTTCTCGATCCGACCGGCGCCTCGTCGAGCGGTGGGCCCGGACTTGATTCGTGCGGCCATCGGTGCACACGGACGCCTCGGCGTCATCGTCGGAGCACACCTGGTTGCCCACGCCAAGCTGGTCGAATCGCTGTTCGCATTTTCGTTCCCCGATTCCCGAGCCGCAAACCGAGCGCTCGCCTGGATCCGCGGAAACGGAGTGCGTCCCCTTCGAGCAGCCGTCCAGCGAGACCAACTCCAAGTCGTCCTCGAAGCGGAGGGCCCACGATACGAAGCGGCGACCAAGGTGATGAGGCGGGTCATAGCAGAAAACGGGGGAACGGAGCTTGCGAATCAGCCGAAGATCGACGTCTCACAAGAACGACTCCCCGCAAGCGGAGAGGTCTTCGACCGACTGGCAAGCGAGCTGGACCCCAACGGAGTCCTGCAGCCCTGAGCAGTGCCAGCGTCAGCGCCAGTGGTGCCAGCGCTTAGCTTTCCCCCTGCTGCTTCATCAGCTCCGCCTGATGGTGACTTCGCAACGCGGTCAGGAGCTCTTCCACATTGCCTTCCATCATCCGATCGAGGCTGTGGAGGGTGAGTTGGATGCGGTGGTCGGTGAGGCGGTTTTGCGGGAAGTTGTAGGTGCGGATCTTTTCGGAGCGTTCGCCTGTCCCGACCATGCTTCGACGTTCTGAGCTGATCGCACTCGCCTGCGCCTCGCGTTCGAGGTCGAGGAGCTTGGCCGAGAGGATCTGCATCGCCTTGGCCTTGTTCTGATGCTGCGAACGCTGTTGCTCCGAGCGCACCATGATGCCGCTCGGTAGGTGCTTGATCTGCACGGCAGACATCGTTCGGTTGACGTGCTGGCCCCCGGGCCCGCCGGCGGCGGTCGTGGAGATCTCGAGATCACTCGGGTCGATCTTGACTTCGTCTATTTCGTCGACTTCGGGCATGACCGCCACAGTGGCCGTCGATGTATGGATACGACCCTGCGACTCGGTCGTCGGAATCCGTTGCACCCGGTGTACCCCGCCCTCGAACCGGAGCTTCGAATAGACGTTCTTGCCGGAGACCTCGGCGATGACCTCCTTGATGCCTCCCGCGGATGCCTCACTGAGCGACGACACCTCGACCTTCCAGCCTTGCGTCTCCGCATAGCGTGAGTACATGCGAAAGAGATCCGCAGCGAAGAGCGCTGCTTCTTCCCCTCCGGTACCGCTTCGAATCTCGAGGATCGTGTTGCGTTCGTCGCTCGGGTCCTTCGGAAGGAGCAACAGGTTGATACCCGCCTCGAGCGCTTGCCGTTCCTTTTCGAGGCCCGGGATCTCCTCTTCGGCAAGCTCGCGAAGATCAGGATCGGAGAGCGCTTCCTTGTGGCCCGCGATGTCCTCGACGACCTGGCAGTATCGCGTCCACGTCTCGACAACCTCCTGCAAGTCAGCACGCTCCCTGGTGAGCTGCGTGTACCTCTTCGGATCCGACACCACATTGGGCTGGCAAAGGCGCTCTTCGATCTCGCCATAGCGAGCCGTCAGCGACTCGAGCTTGTCTTTCGGAAGCATCGTTTAGGCCGCGTGGGAAGCACGGAGGGAGCCGTCCCCG
Source organism: uncultured Coxiellaceae bacterium (assembly GCA_964194675.1). GTDB lineage: Bacteria > Myxococcota_A > Polyangia > Polyangiales > Houyiibacteriaceae > SG8-38. The sequence goes on from CAXMND010000193.1 coordinate 41,000, forward strand.
CTCAATACTTCCCTAAAGCGCTCAAAACTGGAAAAAACGATCGGTTCGTCGCCGCTCGGCGCCGACTCTTGGATGCGATCTCGCCACGCAGCGGCCTCCATCGCGGCAATCGCGATTTCGACTTGGTCGTCCTCGGGCTCACGTGTCGTGATTTTCTGAAACAAGAAGCCTGGGTAGAGGACCACGCGTTTCCAGCCGGTCGTACAAAAACGGGCACTCAGTCGTTGAAGCTCATAGGAGATGGCGGCGATGATCGGAAGAAGCGCGATCCGCATCGTGAGAAGCGCTAACTGACCGATCCAGCCCCCCACGTCTGGCATCAAGAGCGGAGCCGCAAGCGAGCCGAGGATGATCGACACCACGATCACCACGATCAGAAACGTCGTACCACATCGCGGGTGAAGCGTGCTTTGCATCTGAACGTTCTCTATCGTGAGCGGCAAATTCTTCTCGTACGCGTGGATCGTCTTGTGCTCGGCTCCGTGGTACTGAAAGAGCCTCCGCACCTCTGGAATCCGGCTGATCGCAAGAAGATAGGCGACAAAGATCAAGAGCTTGAAGCCACCGATCAGCACATGAAATGGGGTGTCGGTGAGGCCCAGCTCCCATCCGACGCCCTTGGCGGTCAGGCTCGCCAGGAACTGCGGAAGGGCAATGAACAGTCCAAGCGCGAGCAATGTTGAAATCACCACCGCCAACTTGCCGGAATCGCCTTCTTGGGCGAGCTCCTCTTCGGTCATCTGCTGCTCGGCAGAGAACTGAAGCGCCGAAAAGCCCATCGTCATCGACTCGACCAGCATCGCAACCCCGCGGAACCCGGGAAGCTTCCAAAGTTTCTTCGACCATCGAGAACGATAGGGGCCCTCCCGGAGCGCGATCTTGCCGTCCGGCCGGCGCACCGCGACGGTCAAGCATGCCGGAGCGCGCATCATCACGCCCTCGATGACTGCTTGTCCACCGATGTAGGGTTGGGCCATGGTGACCAGTATAGAGCCCTTGCGGGGCACGTCCGCCTAGTTGTCCGTGGAAGCTTCTGGGGAGGCTTCTGGCGTCGCCTCGGCCTTCTTCGCCTTGTCGGACTTCGCGTACTTCCTGCGGAAACGCTCGACTCGGCCGGCAGTGTCGACGAGCTTCTGCTTGCCGGTGTAGAAGGGGTGGCAAGCCGAGCAGATATCCACCTGTTCGATGGGCTTCGTCGATCGGGTCACGAATGAGTTCCCGCATGCGCAATGCACGGTGATCACGTTGTATTCAGGATGAATGTCCGGTTTCATGCTCTTGTGCTCCCTCGTTGAGCGAGGCCGCCGTATGTAGCCTAGGTGGCAAGCCCTGGCAAATCATCGGGCGGCGGCGCGCGAAACGCAACCTTGATCGCACAATTATGCCTTGATATCAAAAGGTTACAAGAATGTGGGTCGAGCTTCGGCGTGCGGTGTGCAGACGGTGCTAAGGCTCGAAAGTCTTTTCGTTTCGGCGGCCGTCCAAGTTAGGGTTTCGTTTCATGCTCAGAACCTTCGTCGCGCTGCTGATCACCGCTTCGATCGGCTTTTCTGGATGCTCCAACAAGACGCCCCAGGCGGAGCCCACCATCGAACCAGCGGAACGCCCCGGAAAGGCTGAGGTGGCACCGAGGCTCGTCGTGCTGATCGTCATGGATCAACTCGCGACGTGGGTGTTGGACGCATATTTGCCGATCCTTCCTTCGGATAGTGTGCTTCGGCGCGCGTACGAAGGTGGCGCATACCACCGGGCCGCCTTCCCCTTCGCCGTGACCCAGACCGCTCCGGGCCACGCCTCGCTCACCACAGGTGTTCCGCCTGCGGTGCACGGTATCGTGGCCAATGCGATCTTCGATTTTGAGCATGGACCCCACAAAACGGTCGACGACCACCAGCATGCCGTCATTGGAAACGCGGAGCGGTTCGTGAGCCCGACCGGCCTGCAGGCACCGACCGTCGCCGACGCGCTCCATCAACACAGCGGCGGAAAGGCGCGGATCGTGGGCATCTCGATGAAGGGTCGTTCAGCGGTTCTTCCTGTAGGCCAGAAGGCGAACGCGGCGGTCTTCTACGATTCGAAAGCGCGGGCGATGACTACGTCGACGTTCTACGCACCAAACGGCAGACTCCCCGCTTGGTTGAGCGCGTTCGTCAAAGCCAACCCGGTCGGCCCACTTCTGCAGGTCTGGAAGCCTGAAAACCCGGATTGGCTCCAAGCCAACTTTGGCCCCGATGCGTGGGCCGGCGAAATGTACCCGAACTTTCCGCATGACCCGAAGGAAGCGATCGACCCGTGGTATGCGTTCGCGGGCACGCCCGAGTCGACCGAATACCTGATCGCGGCAGCGTTCGCGGCAGTCAAAGCCGAAGACATGGGCATGGACGAGGTGCCCGACTTTCTCGTGCTCGGGATCTCGGGAACCGACACCGTCGGGCACATTTGGGGGCCTCGATCCTGGGAGTACGCCGACAATCTGCGTCGAACCGACCGGGCGTTGGGCCGATTCGTCAGGGTTCTGGAGGCGCGGGGACCCGTGGCATTTGTGCTCACCGCGGATCACGGTGTTGCCGCCATGCCCGAGCGCGTGCGAGCCGATGGCGGCACAGCGGGACGGATCAGACATACCGAGGTAATGGTCCATGCGGAACGGGCAGCCGACGCGGCGCTTGGTGAAGGCGATTGGATCGCTGCCTACGTTCCGCCCCTCATCACCTACACTGAAGCCGGCAAACGGCACCGCAAGGACCTCCACAAGGCTCTCAAGAAAGCGATGCCGGCGCTCGAGGGCATCAAGGCAGTTTACGACGCACACGCTGGCGCAAAGTTGCGGGCAAGCAACCGCGACATCGAACGACTCGTGGGCGCGTCGCTACCGAAGGATGCGCCCGGCGACCTGTACCTGGTCACGAGCGAGGGCTGGTTCGATGCGCTCTCCGAGACGGGCGGCACCAATCACGGCTCGCCGTGGCCGTACGACCGAGAAGTGCCGATCTTGATGTGGGGTGCGGGAATCGAGCGCCGAACGAGTAAGAAGGTGCATAGCGTGCTACAGGTCGCCACTACCCTCTGCGTCCTCCTCGACATTCCTCCGCTGACGCTCGCGCCCCAAAGCCCACTTCCAGGTGTCATGCGGCTCCACGATTGAGTATGCTCCGAGCATGAAACTCGTTGTCGCACTTGGGAAAGTCATCGTGCTTGCCGGTTGGGCTTGGGGGCTCTCGTCATTTCTGACCCCAACGATGGTGCCCGCGCCCGATATCGGTCGCATGGTCCTTCTCGGTCTGCTCGCCATCCACGTCGCGGAGGCCTTTGCATTCGCCAAGGGCCTCGCCGCGGAAACCGGCGGGTCGGTCGGGAGCCACGTGTGGCAACTCCTGATTTTCGGCTACTTCCACGTCATGGGCGTGCGCTACAATAGCTGAGCCATGGGCCAGAAACGAATCCACCTCGTCGTTCGCGGCCGAGTACAGGGCGTGTACTTCCGCGCCACCGCACAGCGCGAGGCTCGCCAACATGGGCTGAGTGGATGGATCAAAAACCGTCCCGACGGCGCCGTAGAGATCGTTGCCGAAGGGGAAGAGGACGACGTGAAAGACTTCCTCTCCTGGTCACAGAAAGGCCCATCGACAGCGCGCGTAGACGACGTGCACGTGCGTTGGCGGAGCTATACTGGCGAGTACACCGACTTTCGGATCACGCGGTAGCGCTAGTCGCCATACCGACTTACTCGCGCGCGCGACCGCTTCTTCTCTGCTTTATGGCGCTTGTCTTCGAGACGACGCCATTTGGATGCACGTGTCGGCTTGGTAGCGACTCGGCGCTTGGGTGCAGGGAGTGCCCGCAAGATCAGACGTCGGAGCCCGTCGCGAGCACGCTCGAGATTCTGTCGCTGCGATCGCTCGGCTTGGGCACTGACGAGCACGCCGCCCTCCGCGTCCAGGCGTCTGCCGGCAAGCTTTCGCAGCCTACTCTTCTGGGCTCTGCCCAAGGCTTCCGTCCCCCGGAGGTCAAAACGAAGGGTTATCTTGGTAGCCACCTTGTTGACGTTCTGCCCGCCCGGTCCAGAAGACCGGCTGGCACTCCACGAGAGGTCGGACCCAGGAATCGTCACCCGCCCATCGACGACTAGGTCCTTGTGCTGTCGCGGAGACGGCAGCGTGTCCCCTATGTGAGGAACTCGATCAAGGACATTGGGGCGTTGTCGCCGCGGCGGTGGTTGACCTTAATGATGCGGGTGTAGCCGCCACCCTTGTTCTCTTTCGCGCGATCCATGTAGCGGGGAGCGATGTCGGTGAAGAGCTTGTGGATCAGGTCCACCTCCTCGACCGTGCCGTCGGGATTGGTCTTCGCGAGCTGCTTCGGGAGGAAGCGGGCCACTTGGCGGCGAGCGTGAAGGCGTCGGGCGAGGATCCGCTGGCGCTCTTCCTCGTCTTTGATCTTCGCCACGTCGACGGTGAGGTCATCACCGAGCCGAATGGCTCTCGTGACCAGCCGCTCCGCGATGCGCCGAAGCTCCTTCGCTTTAGCGTCTGTCGTCTTGATCTGGCCGTGCAGAATCAGATTCCCCGCCATGTTTCTGAACATGGCGCGGCGATGGCTCGTATTGCGTCCGAACTTTCTGCCTGCCTTTTGATGTCTCATGACGACCTACCCGCAACCCATCGCTACTGGCTGGCCTGCTGGGTCTTCCAGCGCTCGAGCATCTGCGACCAGTTGTCGATCTGCATGCCGAGCGAAAGCCCCATATCAGCCAGGATTTCTTTGATTTCCTTGAGCGACTTGCGCCCGAAGTTCTTTGTCTTGAGCATCTCGCCCTCGCTCTTCTGCACGAGCTCGCCTATCAGTTTGATACTGGCGTTCTGTAGGCAGTTGGCAGAGCGAACCGAGAGCTCCAGCTCGTCGACCGAGCGGAAGAGGTTCTCGTTGAGGGGCTCTTCGCTGCTCTCCTCTTCGATCGGCTCATCATGCTCTTCGAAGTTGATGAAGATCGCGAGCTGGTCCTTGAGGATCTTCGCGGCATACGCCACCGCATCGGCCGGCTTCACCGCGGCATCGGTCCAAACCTCGAGGGTGAGCTTGTCGTAGTCGGTGATCTGCCCGACACGAGCGTTGGTCACCGCGTAGTTCACTTTGCGGATCGGCGAGAAGAGCGAGTCGATCGCGATCGTGCCGATCGGAATGCCGGCCGTCTTGTTGCGCTCCGCGGGCACATAGCCGTGGCCCACGTTGATGGTGAGCTCGGCAGCGAAACGGCCGCCCTTGGCTATGGTGCAGATCGTGTGGTCTGGATTGAGGATCTCGATCTGGTCGCTGACCTGGATGTCGCCTGCGGTCACCACACCGGCGCCTTCCTTCTCGATCCGTACCGTCTGGACGCGGGCCGTGTGGGATCGGACGACCACTTCCTTGAAGTTGAGCACTATCTCGGTGATATCCTCGACAACTTCCGGAACCGACGTGAACTCGTGCAGCGCACCGTCGATTTTCACGGCCGTGATCGCGGCACCCTGAAGCGAAGAAAGAAGCACTCGGCGAAGCGAGTTGCCCAACGTGATGCCGAAACCGCGCTCGAGCGGCTCCACCACGAACTTGCCATAGATGTCACTCAAGCTTTCCTTATCGACCGGGACACTTCTCGGCCGGATAAGCTCTCGCCAATTACGCGTAACCAGATTTGCGCTCGTCATTCGTTGCCTCCGCAGCCTTTAGACGCGCCGCCGCTTCGGCGGGCGGCAGCCATTGTGTGGGATCGGGGTAACATCGCGCAGCAGGGTGACCCGCATGCCGATGTGCTGAAATGCGCGCAGCGCCGATTCACGGCCTGAGCCAGGACCTTTGACGAAGATCGCGACGGTCTTCATGCCCGCGTCTTGTGCCTTGCGAGCCGCATCCTCAGCGGCGAGCTGAGCGGCAAATGGCGTGCTCTTACGCGAGCCCTTGAAGCCCCGCGAACCGGCGGACGACCATGAAACCACCTCACCCTGGAGATCCGTGATGGTCACGATGGTGTTGTTGAAGGTGGACTGGATGTGCGCAATGCCGTTCGTAACGACCTTCTTCGTCTTACGCTTCTTGCCCTTGGCCGTTTTTGCTTTCGCCATTCTAAGATCGCTTCCTTGCCATGGCGCCGCGCTTCGGACCCTTACGCGTGCGGGCATTGGTGTGAGTGCGCTGGCCGCGACACGGCAAGCCACGCCGATGACGAAGCCCTCTGTAGCATCCGAGGTCCATCAGCCGCTTGATGTTCATGTTCACTTCGCGACGAAGGTCACCTTCGACCTTGTAGTTCTGGTCAATGCACTCGCGGATCGACTTGACGTCGTTCTCGTCGAGCTCTTCCGCCCGCTTGTTCGCCGGAACCCCGGTCTTCTCGCAAATGTATTTCGCGTGATGCGGGCCGATTCCGTAGATGTACTGCAGTGCAATCACCGTATGTTTGCGACCCGGAAGGTCGACGCCTGCGATACGTGCCATGCTCGTTATCCTTGCCTTTGCTTGTGGCGGGGGTTCTCACACAAGACACGCACGACACCTTTGCGGCGTACGATCTTGCACTTCTCACAAATCTTTCTGACGCTCGGTCGAACCTTCATGTCAGCCAATCGCTTCCTTAATACGTTCCGTGATTTCTTCCAGAGAACCGACCCCTTGCACGCCCTTCACGACACCCTTGGCTGCGTAGTGGGCTAGCACCGGCTCGGTCTTAGCTTTGTATTCCTCGTACCGCTTCCGCACGACTTCCTCGGTGTCGTCCGATCGCTGTACAATTTTCGACCCACCGCAGGAGACACACACCCCGTTTTGGGGCGGCGGACTATAGCGGACATGGTAGGTCTGTCCACAGTCGAGGCAAACCCTCCGACCGGTCACCCGATCGACGACATCCTCGAGAGGAACCTCGAGCGACACCACCCGATCGATCTTCCGGGCGAGCGTCTCGAGGAGCTGATCCAAGGCTTCGGCCTGGGCGACGGTCCTTGGATAACCATCGAAGATCGCACCGTTTTTCGCGTCGTCCTGAGTGAGGCGCTTCTTGATCAGGTCCAGAACCAAGCTGTCAGGCACCAACTTTCCAGCTGACATGTACTCGTCGAACTTCTGCCCGAGCTCCGAACCCGACTTCCGTTCGGCGCGCATCATGTCACCGGTCGAAATCTGGGGAATACCCAAGAACTCGATCAGGAACTTGGCCTGGGTGCCCTTGCCTGCGCCGGGCGGTCCGAACAGAAGCAGATCCATCAGGCGTTCCTCGCGCGAATTCGGGAACCCTTGCTCCCGGTGAGGCCCTCGTAGTGACGGGTGATCAAATGGCTCTCGACCTGCTGGGCGAAGTCGAGGGCCACGCCGACCACGATCATCAGCGAGGTGCCGCCGAGATAGAAGGGCACGTTCCAGCGTGATTGAAGAAGCGTTGGGATCGTGACGACCGCGGCGACGTAAAGGGCGCCGCCGACCGTAATTCTGGTGAGGACTGCATCGATGTATTCGGCAGTCGCTTTGCCGGGGCGTACACCCGGGATGAAGGCGCTTTGCTTCTTCAAGTTCTCCGCAACGTCCACCGGTTGGAAGGTGATCGCCGTGTAGAAGAAACAGAAGAAGATCGTCATCGTGGCGAAGACGACGATGTATACCCAGCCACCGGGCACCAAGTTGTTACTGATCCAACGCATCGCATCCGAAACGTACGGGATGTTGGTAGCCGCCAGGGTGATCGGAAACATCAACAGCGACGACGTGAAGATCGGTGGAATGACGCCGGCCATGTTGACGCGAAGCGGTAGATGAGACTGCTGCCCTCCGTACATCTTTCTCCCCACCATGCGTTTCGCATAGGTGATCGGCAGCCGCCTCTGAGCGCGCTCGAAAAACACGATGAACGCCGTGGTGCCGAGGGCGATCACGATCAGCAGCATCAGGTCGATCGGCAGAAGCTCCCCGAGTTGGAATTGCTCGGCGGTCATGAAGATGGCGTCGGGAAGATTGGAGACGATACCGGCGAAAATAATCAAGGAAATACCATTGCCGAGGCCGCGCTCGGTGATCTGCTCACCAAGCCACATCAAGAAAGAAGTGCCGGTCGTGAGCGCCAACACCGTCATCAAACGGAAGCTCCAGCCCGGATTGGAGACGATATCGCCAGCGGTCGAGCTCTCGTTCCAGCCCTCCCACAACATGGCAAGACCCATGCTCTGAAAGATACTGAGCCCAACGGTGCCGTAACGCGTGTACTGATTGATCTTCCGCTGCCCAGCTTCGCCTTCTTTCCGGAGCTCCATGAGCGAAGGCACCACGACCGTCATCAGCGACAAGATGATGCTCGCAGAGACGTAGGGCATGATGTTGAGCGCGAAAATCGACGCCTGCTCGAGCGCACCGCCGGAAAACAAGTTGAACAGGCTCAAGAACCCGCCCGACTGACCGGCCACGTACTTACGCATGGCCGCACGGTCCACGCCCGGGGTCGTGACGAAGATCCCGATCCGGTAGACAGCCAGCATACCCAGCGTGAAGAGGATTCGGCGCCGGAGCTCGGGGATTCGGAAGATGTTCGCGATGCTGCTCATGGATCCGTTGCAGGGTTAGGTAGCGCTCTTTTGCACTAGCTCGACGGTACCGCCGGCCTTTTCGATCTTTGCCGCTGCACTCGCGCTAGCCGCTTGGACCTTCACGGTGAGAGCTTTGTCCAGCTCTCCATCGCCCAGAACTTTGATGACGTCCACTTTGCGCTTGATGAGGCCTGCCTCACGGAGAGCCGCTTCGTCCACCGTGGCGCCGCTGTCAAAGCGCGCGAGATCCTTCACGTTGATGGTGGCCACCTTCTTGGTGAAGGGGTTGGTGAACCCACGCTTTGGGACACGCCGGTAGAGCGGCATTTGCCCGCCTTCGAAGCCAAGCTTGCTGAAGTTACCGGGATGCCTTGCTTTCTGGCCCTTCTGACCATGGCCAGCCGTCTTGCCGAGGCCAGAGCCGGGGCCGCGACCTTTGCGTCGCTTACCTCGGACTGCGCCCTCTGCCGGCCGGAGCCGCGAGAGAATGGGCGTTTCGTTTTGGTCACTCATTGACTTCCTCAACTTGGACGAGGTGGAGCACCTTTTTGATCATCCCGCGGAACGACGGGGTGTTGTCGACCACGACTTCGGTGTGAGGTCCGCGGAGACCGAGGCCTTTCAGGACTCGCCGCTGCTTGTCCATCCGACCAATCCCGCTCCGAATCTGGGTGCCTTTGAGTTTGTTCGCGCTCATGACTGCTCTCCTACGACTCGCTCGCCTCCGTGGAAGCCTCAGGCTCCGAAGGCCCTTGCGATTTGGGGCCATGCTCGAACTGCGTGATGTCGCCGGCGCGCCGACCGCGACGTCGAGACACGTCCTCCGGAGACTCGAGCTCCCGAAGCGCGGCAACCGTAGCATTTACGACGTTGTGCGGGTTCGTGGTGCCGAGGATCTTGGCCAGGACGTCTTTGACGCCAGCCGCCTCGAGCACGGGCCGCATCGCGCCACCCGCGATGACACCGGTACCCTCGGAAGCAGGGCGCAGAATGATGCGACCGGCACCCGCGTGGCCCACGACTCGATGGGGAATCGTACGACCGGTGAGGCGCACTCGGAAAATATTTTTCTTCGCGCTGTCGGTACCCTTTCGGATCGACTCGGGAACTTCGTTCGCCTTGCCCATGCCGACGCCGACGTGGCCCTTGCCATCGCCAACGACGACCAAGGCGCTGAAGCTGAATCTCCTGCCACCCTTCACGACCTTTGCGACGCGGTTGATGAAGATAACGCGGTCGGTCAAGTCGTCGAGCGACGCTGGATCAATGATTTCGTCTTTGTATGCCATGCGATCCTCAGAACTTCAGGCCTGCTTCGCGCGCCGATTCGGCCAACGCACGAACACGTCCATGATATCGATACCCGCCACGATCGAAGACAACCTGCTCGACCCCTTTGTCGATGCATGCCTTGGCGACGAGGCTGCCAACTGACTTTGCGGCATCGACTTTGCTTCCGTCCGCAGCCACCGCAACGCTGGACGCAGCAGCGATGGTACGGCCGCCAACGTCGTCGATGACCTGCGCGTAAATGTGCTTCGCGCTCCGAAAGACGGACAGACGCGGACGCTCGGAGGTACCGTGTACCTTTTTGCGAATCCGCAATCTGCGCCGTGCGCGCCCTCTGAGATTTTTCCGCATGATCAGCCTGCGGCCTTTCCGGCCTTGCCTGCCTTCTCTTTGACGTGCTCGCCGGTGTATCGAATCCCTTTACCGTTGTAGGGCTCTGGCGGTCGAATCTGTCGAATGCGCGCTGCAACTCGCCCGACGAGTTGCTTATCTGCCGACTCGAGATGGACGCGCGGAAACTTGGTGCCGGCCTCGTCGATCGTCTCGACCTTGACGGTAACCGTCTGCGGGATGTCGAGAAGCGGCTGGTGCGAGAGACCGACCGTCATCTTGAGTTGGCCGTTCTTGAACTCCGCACGATAACCGACCCCACGAAAATCAAGGGACCGCTTGTACCCAGAAGCCACGCCCTCGACCATGTTGTTGAGGATGGCGCGCGTGAGGCCTTGATACTGAAGGCCGAGCTTACCGGCGCCGACCGCGGGGATCACGGTGATCTTCCCTTCCTGCTGCTCGACCACCACCTCCGAGGGAACGATGTGCTTGAGCTCGCCTTTGGGCCCCTTCGCGGTGACTTCCTTGCCACTGATCGTGACCTGGACCCCTTGTACGACCTCGACGGGCTTCTTGCCGTTTCGGGACTGTTTTCCTGTATGCGTTTCGGTCATCACCAAACCTCGCACAACACCTCGCCGCCCACGCGCTTAGTGCGCGCGTCGCGGTCGGTCATGATGCCGGCGGACGTCGATAAGATCGCAACGCCCATGCCGTTTTGCACGCGTGGAATGTTTCTGTGACCTACGTAGAAGCGTCGCCCCGGACGGCTCGCTCGGCGCATCCCTACGAATGCGCTTTCGCGATCACGACTGTACTTGAGGACGATGGTAAGACTTTTCTGCACGCCATCTTCCACGCTGTAATCGTCGATGAAGCCCTCCTGCTTCAGAATCTCGGCAAGCTGCTGCTTCAGATTCGAAGAGGGGAGTATTGTTTTCTCATGCTGGGCCTGAGCGGCATTTCGGATGCGCGTCAGCATGTCAGCGATTGGATCGGTCATCATGACTGCACCTCCTACCAGCTCGACTTCGTGACCCCGGGGATATCCCCGGAGAGAGCGTATTTACGCAGACAGATGCGGCACATCTCGAACTTGCGGTAGTACCCTCGCGGCCGCCCGCAGACTTTGCACCGGTTACGGTGTCGCACCGAAAACTTCGGTGTCTTTTCCATTTTGGCAAATGCTCGCTTGCTAGCCATCTGCGTCCTCAGTTCCTGAAGGGCATGCCGAGCGATCGGAGCAAGGCACGTCCCTGGTCATCGTTTTGTGCTGTCGTTACAAAGGTCACGTTCATACCTTTGATACGGTCGATTCTGTCGTAGTTGATCTCTGGGAAGACGATCTGCTCTTTGATGCCGAGCGTGTAGTTGCCTCGGCCGTCGAACGCCTTCGGGCTGGCTCCCTTGAAGTCGCGTGTGCGTGGAAGCGCGATGGACACCAAGCGATCCAGGAACTCGTACATCTGGTCGCCGCGGAGAGTCACCATCACGCCGATCGGCATGCCCTCGCGCAACTTGAAGTTAGCGATCGACTTCTTGGCCCGGGTCGCGACCGGCTTGCGACCGGTGATTGCGGTCAGCTCCTCGGTGGCCGACTCGATCACCTTGGCGTTTTGCACCGCCTCGCCGAGCCCCATGTTGACGACGATCCGGTCGAGCTTCGGAACCTGCATGACGTTGCTGAAGCCGAAGTCCTTCATCAGCCGAGGGACGACCTCGTCTTTGTATTTCTTTTTGAGTCGGGCTTCGTATTCACTCATGACAACACTCCGATCAATCCAGGACCGAGCCGCTCTTCACGGCTACGCGGACGCGCTTGTTTGGGTCCTTTTTGTCGGCTTCGATGCGGACGCGGGTGCGTTGCTCGGTTTTCGGGTCGACCAGCATTACGTTCGACGCGTGGATCGGCATTTCTTTCTCGATGATGCCCGCTTCGCGAAACTTCCGTGCACTCTGATGACGCTTTGCTCGGTTGACGCCTTCGACCAGGAGCAGATCGGCGCGGACTACCTGGAGGACACGGCCTTTTTCGCCTCTGTCCTTGCCAGCAATGACCTGCACGAGATCGCCCTTCTTGATGCGCGCCGTCATCACACCACCTCCGGCGCTAGCGAAACGATCTTCATGAAGCGCTTCGCCCGAAGCTCACGAGCGACGGGGCCGAAGATACGGGTGCCGATCGGCTCGTTTTCCTTGGTGATCAGCACGGCGCTGTTCGTGTCGAACTTGATGTATGTGCCGTCGGGGCGCTGATATTCGCGCTTGGTGCGCACGACAACCGCACGGGCCACCTCGCCCTTCTTCACGCGAGCGGTCGGGAGGGCCTCCTTGATGGACACGACGATGACGTCGCCCAGTCCGGCATACCGACGGCGCGATCCACCGAGCACCTTGATGCAGGCCACTCGCTTGGCGCCGCTGTTGTCGGCCACATCCAGCTGTGTTTCGGCCTGAATCATCGTTACACCTCCGGCGGCCGTTCGACTAAGCGCACGACCTCCCAACGCTTCGTCTTCGAACGCGGCCTACAGGCGCGGATCTCGACGACGTCGTTCTTGCGATACTCGTTGTTCTCGTCGTGCGCGTGGAACTTCTTCTTGTGCTTGACGTACTTCGTGTAGAAGGGGTCTCGCGCGCGGCGGATGACCTCCACCACGACCGTCTGCTTCGCGCGTCCCTCGGACTGCGTCTCGTTGACGACACGTCCGACCAAACGACGACGACGGGCTCGCTCTTTGACGACCTTAGGCGTTCGTGTGGGGGCGGTGGGGTGAGACATGTCACTGGCGGGCGTCGACGTGTTCTGACTGGTCATGGCCCTTACTCCTTGCTCCCGGCGGCTGCCCCGGTGGCGTGACGCTCGGTAAGAATGGTTTTCACGCGAGCGAGATCTCGGCGAAGCTTCTGAATCGAGCTCGTGTTATCGAGCTGACTCGAGTGGTTGTCGAACTGCGCCTTCCAAAGTTGGCGGCGAAGGTCCCCTTCCATGGTCGAGAGCTCCTCGGTGCTGCTCTCACGAATGTCGGCGGCCTTCATAGTTCGGCATCCCTCGACCGGAAGGTCGTCTTGACCGACAGTTTGTGTGCCGCTAGTTGGAAGGCCTCGCGCGCGAGATCCTCAGGGACACCCTGGATCTCGTACAACATCCGGCCCGGCTTGATGACTGCGACCCAGCCTTCGATGGGGCCCTTGCCCTTGCCCATTCGAGTTTCGAGCGGCTTCTTGGTGATCGGCTTGTCTGGGAAGATGCGAATGAAGAGCTTGCCCTGACGCTTGACCTTACGCTGAATCGTCATACGAGCAGCTTCGATCTGACGCTGGCTAATCCGACCTGGCTCCAATGCCTGAAGCCCGAAGTCGCCGAACGAGACCTTGCTACCGCGATAGGCCTTTCCGCGCATGCGGCCTTTCATCATCTTGCGGAATTTGGTTTTCTTTGGTTGAAGCATGACTCGTCCTTAGGCCCGAGCTCCCGGCGCCCCGGCACCCGGACGTTGCGGCAGTTGCTCGCCCTTGAAGATCCAGCACTTGATACCGACAGTTCCTGCCTTCGTGTGCGCGGTCACCTCGCCGTAGTCGATGTCCGCACGGAGCGTGTGGAGAGGCACGCGCCCCTCGCGGTACCACTCGGTACGAGCGATCTCGGAACCACCAAGACGACCTCCAGCCGTGACTCGGATGCCCTTCACACCGAACTTCATCGCGGTCGACACAGCCTTCTTCATGGCCCGACGGAACGCGACGCGACGCTCGAGTTGAGTCGCGATGTTCTCGGCCACCAGCTGCGCGTTGGTTTCGGCCTTACGCACCTCTTGGATGTCGAGGAAGAGCTCGTTGTCGGTGAGCTTCTGAAGCTCGGCCTTGAGCTGCTCGACCCCGGCGCCACGCTTTCCGATGATGATCCCCGGACGCGAGGTGTAAATGACCACCTTGGCCTTGTTGGCCGCACGCTCCATTTCGATCTCGGCAATGCCCGCATGCGCAAACTTCTTCCGAATGGCGCGCTTGAGTTTCAGGTCTTCATGAAGCCACTTGGCGTAGTTCTTGTCCTCGTACCATTTGGACTTCCACGTCTTCACGACGCCGAGACGGAAACCATAAGGATGTACTTTCTGGCCCACGATCTAGCTCTCTTCCCCATCACTCACGACGACGGTGATGTGACTTAATCCCTTGACGATGCGCGTAGCGCGGCCCTGTGCGCGAGGTCGCCAACGACGCATATGCTGGTTCGGCGCCATGTCGGCGAAAGCCGTCCTGACGAAGAGCTCATCGAGATTGACCTCTTCGTCTTTTTGCCTGGCGTTCGCAATCGCGCTCCCAATGACCTTCGCCACGATGGGTGCGGCGGACTTGGTCGTGAAGCGAAGCTCGTTGAGCGCCTCGGCCACGTTCTTGCCACGCACCATGTTGAGCACCACGCGGGCCTTACGAGGCGAAATCCTCTGAAACCGTGCTTTTGCGACCGCTTCCATGGTCACCTCTTACCCGTCTGCGGGTTGATCTTGCGACCGCCCTTCTTGTCAGAAGCGTGACCGCCGAACGTCCTCGTCGGTGCGAACTCTCCGAGCTTGTGGCCGACCATGTTTTCTGTGACGAACACGGTCACGAACTTGCGCCCATTGTGGACGGCGAACGTCTGTCCGACGAAATCAGGAGTCACAGTCGAACGGCGTGACCACGTGCGGATCATCTTCCTGTCGCCCGACTTGTTCGCCGCCTCGACTTTGGCCTCGAGGCCTTCGTCGATGAACGGTCCCTTTCTTACTGAACGCGCCATTACTTCTTCTTCCGCCGGCGAACGATGTACTTGTCAGTCGCCTTGTTCTTTCTTGTCTTCAAACCTTTGGCAAGCTGTCCCCATGGGGAGCACGGGTGACGTCCACCTGCCGTGCGACCCTCACCACCACCCATGGGGTGGTCGACCGGGTTCATGGTCGTGCCGCGGTTGTGTGGACGACGACCGAGCCAACGATTGCGGCCCGCCTTCCCGAGCGTGAGTCGGGCGTGAAGCGAATTGCTCACTTGACCCACGGTGGCGCGGCAGTTGAGGTGCACCATCCGGACCTCGCCGGAAGGCAAACGAAGCTGGGCATAGTCGCCGTCCTTCGCCATCAGCTGAGCTGCAGTGCCCGCCGAACGGACTAGCTGGGCGCCCTTGCCGATCTTGAGCTCGATGGCGTGAATCATCGTGCCAAGCGGCATGTGACGAAGCGGCATCGCATTGCCGGGCTTCACGTCGGCGTAGCGAGAAGAAAGCACCTGCTGGCCAACCTCGAGCCCATCTGGAGCGAGGATATAGGCCTTTTCGCCGTCCGCGTACCAGACCAGCGCGATGCGGGCCGAGCGGTTGGGGTCGTACTCGATCGTCCTCACGGTGCCGGGCACGCCGATCTTGCTCCGCTTGAAGTCGATCTTGCGGTACCGCCGCTTATGACCGCCACCGCGAAAGCGCGATGTGATGCGGCCCTGGTTGTTTCGGCCCGCTGTCTGCTTCTTCGAGTCGAGGAGCTTCTTCTCGGGCTTGTTGCCCCGAGTGATCATATCGAAGTCGGGTGCTTCGTAGAAGCGGCGCGACGGCGAGGTCGGTTTGGACTTACGGATGGCCATGATCAGGCTCCCTCGAAGAAGTCGATCGTTTCGCCCTCACGGAGCGTCACGACGGCTTTCTTCCAGTTGCGGGTTTTGGCGTAACCCTTGCCCATGCGACGCATGTGACCGCGCATGATCAGCGTGTGCACATTATCGACGGTCACCTTGAACAGGGTCTCGATTGCAGCCTTGATTTGCATCTTGTTCGCGTCGAGATCGACCTCGAACGTGTACTTGTTCTGCTCCTCGCGGAGCTTCGCGCCCTTCTCGGTGAGGTAGAGGGGTCGCTTGACTACGTCTTCGACGTGCATCACTGACACCTCGCTTCCAGAGCCTCGACCGCCGTCTCGGTGAGCACGAGATGCTCGTGACGAAGCAGATCGTAGAGGTTCACGCCCTCAGGCGGAAGAACCGAGTAGTTCTGCAGGTTTCGTGCACTCAGGCGCAGCTTCTCGTTTTCCTTGCCGTCGACGATGAGCGCACCGCTATCCACCTGCAGTTTGGCCAAGACTTCGGCAAGCTTCTTGGTCTTGACTTCTTTGAGCTTGAAATCTTTGACGACCAAGAGTCGGCCTTCACGAAGTTTGAGGCTCAAGGCACCCTTGAGCGCACCGAGTCGCATCTTCCGAGGCGGCCGGTAGCTAAAATCACGTGGTTTCGGGCCATGGACCGTACCGCCACCGACGAAGATTGGCGCGCGGCGGGAGCCGTGACGCGCGTTACCGGTACCCTTCTGCTTGTACATCTTGCGGTTCGTCGCCGTAACCTCGGCCCGTGTCTGGGCCGAAGCGGCGCCCTTGCGATGGCTCGCAAGCTGCGCTTTCAGAACATCATAGAAGAGGTTCTCGTTCACCTTGGCATCGAAGACATGGTCCGAGAGATCGATCTCCCCGACACCCTTCTTACTCAAGTTGTAAACCTTTACCTTGGGCATGAACCTACCGCCTTACGACTTGATCTCCACGTCGACGCCCGCCGAAAGATCGAGCTTCATGAGGGCGTCGAGGGTTTGCTGAGTGGGGTCCAAGATGTCCAATAGCCGCTTGTGAGTCCTAATCTCGAATTGTTCCCGTGACTTTTTGTCGACGTGGGGCCCACGCAGCACGGTGTACTTGTTGATGCGCGTAGGCAGCGGAATCGGACCCGCGACCCGCGCACCAGTGCGCTTCGCTGTGTCGACGATTTCTGTCGCCGATTGGTCTAGCAACCGGTGATCGTAAGCCTTGAGTCGAATCCGAATCTTGTTCGATGCCATTGTTCTACTCAATGATCTTGGAAATGACGCCGGCACCGATGGTGCGCCCACCCTCGCGAATGGCGAAACGCTGCTTCTCTTCCATCGCAGCCGGGGTGATGAGATTGACCTTCATCTTCACGTTGTCGCCGGGCATCACCATCTTCACGTCGTCCGGGAGCTCGATCTTGCCCGTCACATCCAACGTCCGGATATAGAACTGCGGCGTGTAGTTCGAGAAGAACGGCTTGTGCCGGCCCCCCTCTTCCTTCGTCAGGATGTACACCTCGCACTCGAACTGCATGTGCGTGTGCACCGAACCCGGCGCCGCAAGCACCTGCCCGCGCTCCACCTGGTCCTTGTCGATGCCCCGAAGTAGACACCCTACGTTGTCCCCCGCCTGACCCTGGTCGAGCAGCTTGCGGAACATCTCCACCCCCGTGACCGTCGTCTTTTGCGGCTCCCGCACTCCGAGAATCTCCACCTCGTCCCCCACGTTGATGATCCCGCGCTCGATTCGACCCGTCACCACCGTGCCCCGGCCTTTGATCGAGAACACGTCTTCGACCGCCATCAAGAACGGCTTGTCGATCTCTCGCTTCGGCTCCGGGATGTACGAATCGACCGCTTCCATCAGCTCCACCACCGAGTTCACCCACTGCTCTTCGCCGTTGAGCGCCCCGAGCGCCGAGTTCTTGATCACCGGGACGTTGTCCCCGTCGTAGTCGTACTTCGATAACAACTCACGAACCTCCATCTCGACCAGCTCGAGTAAGTCCGGGTCGTCCACCGCATCGCACTTGTTCATGGACACCACCATCGTCGGTACACCGACCTGGCGCGCCAAAAGCACGTGCTCTTTGGTCTGCGGCATCGGTCCGTCCACCCCGCTCACCACCAGGATCGCGCCGTCCATCTGCGCCGCACCCGTGATCATGTTCTTCACGTAGTCCGCGTGGCCGGGGCAATCGACGTGGGCATAGTGACGATTCCCCGTCTGGTATTCCACGTGGCTCGTCGCGATCGTGACCGTCTTGGTCTCGTCACGCTCGGTCCCACCCTTGGCGATGTCTTTGTAGCTTTTGACTTCGCCCCCATGCTTTTCGGCCATCACCTTCATGATCGCCGCCGTCAGCGTCGTCTTGCCGTGGTCGATGTGACCGATCGTCCCTACGTTGATGTGTGGTTTGTCTCGGACAAACTTTTCTTTAGCCATCGTT
>CAXMND010000194.1:0-7210 GCA_964194675.1 uncultured Coxiellaceae bacterium
ACCCCACCACCCCCACACTAGCTCCTAGGCCAGTAGCTCCAATTGGTAGAGCAGCGGATTCCAAATCCGCGGGTTGTGGGTTCGAATCCCTCCTGGCCTGCCGCGAGGAATGAAGACGATGGCAATCACCAAGGAACAAGAGAAAGCGAGGCCAAGCGGAACGCTCGGCATCGAGCGATGGGTGCAGTTCTCGTACTTTGGCATCGCCATCACGCTGGCCTGGTTTCTGATCAAGAGCAGCACCGCGGTTTGGACCCTTCTTTCAGACACCGTGAACGTGGTCTCGGAGCCGAACGGAACACTTATCGCTCTCGGGGCCGGTCTCGTGTCCCTGGTTGCAGCCGTGATCGCGTATCGCTCGGCGAAGGTCCATACCTTCGTCACCGAGGTGTGCGTCGAGCTTTCGAAGGTTACTTGGCCTACGCGCAAGGAGACTTGGGCGCAGACCATCGTCGTTTTGATCGTCTCCGCTATTGCGGCGGTGATTCTTGGGGTATTCGATACGATCTGGTCTACGATTACGGACCTGATCTACAACGTGTGAGCGCGATGAAGTGGTACGTCGTCCAGGCCTATTCCGGCTATGAAAACAAGGTAAAGCTCTCGCTCGAGGAGCGGATCAAGCAAGCCGGGATGGAGGGTAGCTTCGGAAACATCCTGGTCCCGAAAGAAAACGTGCAAGAGAGTCGAGGGGGCAAACCTCGCCTGAGCACCCGCACCTTTTATCCGGGTTACATCTTCGTACAGATGGATCTGAGCGACGAAACCTGGCATCTGATCAAGGACACTCCGAAGGTCAATGGTTTCGTCGGGGGACGACATCCCTCTCCGGTTCCGTCGCGCGAGATCGCCGCGATCGAGCAGCAGGTTGAAGAGGGCGCAGCCAAGCCCAAGCCTCGTGTCCAGTTCGAGAAGGGCGACCACGTCCGGGTCACCGACGGCGCCTTTGCGAACTTCACTGGCGCCATCGAGGAAGTGAACCACGAGAAGCACAAGGTCCGCGTCCTGGTGTCGATCTTCGGCCGCGCAACCCCCGTCGAACTAGCCTATGCCCAGGTCGAAAAAACCAATTAGGGGACACGCTGCACCCTCATTAGCGCTGTAATTACAGGTGCTTTGGGGGCACACCGCGCAAACCTGGATCCAGTCCGTCATTCGACCGCCTCGGTCGGTTTCCTCGTCACGCAGCGCAGCTGAATGGGTTTGCGCGGTGTGGGTCGTAGATAGCTGAAAAGAGGAGGTTTTTTGGGGTGCAGCGTGTCCCCGAATAAATCGGCTTGCATTTTTCGTGCCCTGAGGCAGAACTCGCCGCTCCGGAGAACCCCCGCGCCCATGAAAAAGGTCATCGGACAGATCAAGCTTCAGCTCCCCGCAGGGAAGGCAAACCCCTCCCCGCCGGTTGGGCCTGCGCTTGGCCAGCACGGCGTCAACATCATGGGGTTCTGCAAGGAGTTCAACGCGAAGACCCAAAAGGACGCGGGTCTGATCATCCCCGTGGTGATCTCGGTCTACCATGACCGCTCCTTCAGCTTCATCATGAAGACGCCGCCTGCCGCGGTGTTGATCAAGAAGGCCATCAATCTGAAGTCGGGCTCTGCGCGTCCGAACAAAGACAAGGTCGGCGAGATCACGATGGCGCAGGTCAAGGAAATCGCACAAACGAAGTTACAGGACACCAACGCGGGCTCGATCGAGACATGCATGCAAAGCATCATCGGCACAGCGCGTTCCATGGGAGTTGAGCTAGTCGACTAACTCTTGAGCGCTCGCTCGCTCCCCCGGACCACCCGGGGCCCCAATCGGTGGTAGGCGGCTTCGAGTCGTCGCAAGGAGTCAGCATGAAACCCGGAAAAAAGCGCGCGGCTGCAGTTCAGAGGCCCGACAAGAACCGTCGCTACGAATTGAGTGAGGCTGTGTCGCTCGTGAAGGAGCTGGCGTTCGCCAACTTTGATGAGTCGGTAGACCTGGCGGTGCGGCTCGGAGTGGACCCGAAGCACGCTGACCAGATGGTTCGTGGTGCAGTCGTCTTGCCGCACGGAACGGGGAAGACCAACCGCGTACTCGTGTTCGCCAAGGGCGAGAAAGTCACCGAAGCCGAAGCGGCTGGCGCGGACTACGTCGGTGGGGATGACTTCGTTGCCAAGATCACCGAAGGCTGGCTGGACTTCGATACCGTCATTGCCACTCCCGACATGATGGGTCAGGTGGGTCGGCTCGGCCGCATCCTAGGGCCACGTGGCCTGATGCCAAACCCGAAGGTCGGTACCGTCACTTTCGATGTCAGCAAGGCGGTGCGCGAAGCCAAGGCCGGTAAAGTCGAGTTTCGGGTTGAAAAAGCGGGTATCGTGCACGCGCAGGTCGGCAAGAAGTCATTCGGCCAGGCCGAGCTTGCCGGCAACGTGAAGTCGCTGGTCGGCGCTCTGGTGAAGGCCAAGCCCCCAGCCGCGAAGGGCACCTATCTCCGCAGCATTATCCTGAGCTCGACCATGGGCCCAGGCATCAAAATTGACCCCGTCACTATAGAGGTAGAGGCGTAGTCATGGGTCTTACTCGAGAAGAAAAAGCGGCGCAGGTCGACTCAGTTCGCGAGAGCTTTGCCAACGCCGCCGCAACGGTGCTGGTCGACTTCCGTGGGGTCAACGTCGAGTTGATCACGAACCTCCGAGCGCGTTTCCGCCAGGCGGGTGTCGAATACAGGGTCATCAAGAACAACGTCGTCCGCAAGGCGCTAGAGGGCTCGGACCTCGCCGACAACGAAGAATTCGCAGCCAACCTTGTCGGCCCGACCGCCATCGCCTGGAGCTTCGAAGACCCCTCGGCTGCGGCCAAGGTCATCAAGACCTTCCGTAAGGAGTTCTCTGATGAGCTCCAGCCGAAGGACGCGTCTGAAAAGCTCGTCGTCAAGTGTGGTCTCCTCGAAGGCCAGGTTCTCGATGCCAAGCGTGTCGAGAAAGAGCTGGCGACGCTTCCGGGCAAGGACGAGATCCGCGCATCACTGCTTGCACAGTTGATGGCGCCCATGCAGAACCTGGTCGGCCAGATCAACGCGCCGGCCCAAAACCTCGCTCTGGTTCTCGACGCCCACCGGCGCAAGGAAGCTGGCGAGTAATTCAAACCCAAATTTGGCCGTGTGGCACGCACGGTTAGCGGAGAGTCAACGATGGCAAATATGAACGTAGAGAAGATGGTCGAGGAACTGAGCTCCTGGACCGTCATGGAAGTCGCGAACTTGGTCAAAGAGCTCGAGGAGAAGTGGGGCGTTTCGGCAGCACCGGCAGCGGTAGCCGTGGTCGGTCCCGCGGCGGGTGGCGAGGCGGCAGATGCCGAGGAGCAGACCGAGTTCGACGTCGAGCTGACCGAGGCAGGTGGCAAGAAGATCAACGTGATCAAGGCCATCCGCGAAATCACCCAGCTGGGCCTGGCAGACGCCAAGGGCCTTGTGGAGGCAGCTCCCAAGGTCGTAAAAGAGGCCGTTTCCAAGGAAGAGGCCGAGGAAATCAAAAAGAAGCTCGAGGAAGCGGGCGCCAAGGTTACCGTCAAGTAGCCCGATGGGGGTACGATTCGGAGTCCGGTGCCGGGACTTGGCATACGGGCCCGGCCGGGTTAATGTCCCGACCGGGGCGGTCCCGGTACGCGCAGCACAACAATTCACGACTTTCCGCAAAGAGGTGGGAGGCCGAAAGGTCTCGTTGTCACCTCTCTTTGTCTTTAGACATTTGGCTTTAGGGTCCCGGATATCAGTTCGGCAGGAGTCTCACTAATGGCGGCGATGATTCAGACGAACTTTCGAATGCGACACTCCTTCGGGAAGATCGAGCACATCCTCGAAGTTCCGAACTTGATCGACATTCAAAAGCGGTCGTACGACAAGTTCCTTCAGACGGACACACCGAGAGATGACCGGAGCAGCACCGGTCTTCAAGGTGTGTTCAACAGCGTGTTCCCAATTCGCGACTTTAATGGGACGAGCGAATTGGTATTTAGCGGCTACACGCTCGAGCGGCCGAAGTACGATGTCGATGAGTGTCGGCAACGTGGGATGACCTACGCGGCGCCGATCAAGGTCACAATCCAGCTCATCATCTACGACAGCGGGGGCGACAGCACCGAACGCGCCGTCCGCGACATCAAGGAGCAGGAGGTTTACTTCGGCGAGATCCCGCTGATGACTGTCAACGGGACGTTCATCATCAACGGGACCGAGCGCGTCGTCGTCAGCCAGCTCCACCGTAGCCCAGGTGTCTTTTTCGACCACGACCGAGGCAAGACGCATTCGTCGGGCAAGTTGCTTTACCAAGCCCGCATCATTCCCTACCGCGGCTCATGGCTCGACTTCGAGTTCGACCCGAAGGATCTGCTCTACGTTAGGATCGACAGGCGCCGCAAGATGCCGGCGACGGTTCTGCTGAAGGCCCTCGGGTACAACACTCAAGAGCTTCTCAATTACTACTACGACACTGAGACGATCTACATCCTGTCGAAGGACCAGTACGCGAAATCGATCGAATACGACCTCCTACCAGGGCAGCGTGCCACCCACGACATCTCCGTCGGTGAGGACGTTTTGGTCCGTAAAAACCGTAAGTTTACGCGTGCCGCCATCCGCAAGCTCAAGGCCGCGGGCCTCGACTACCTGCCGATCGACTTCTCCGAGGTCATTGGCAAGGTGGCCGCCGAAGACGTCATCGACGAGGACACGGGCGAGATCCTCCTCGCCGTCAACGAAGAGGTCACCGAGACGCGTATCGACGCGCTTCGTGAGGCTGGCATCAACGAGTTCAAGGTGCTCTTCATCGACGGTCTCAACATCGGCTCGTACCTCCGTGACACGCTCCTAGCTGACAAGGTCCAGTCGAAGGATGAGGCGATCCTCGAGATCTACCGTCGCCTTCGCCCCGGCGACCCGCCGACGCTCGATACCGCGCGCAACCTCTTCAATAATCTTTTCTTCAACCCCGAGCGCTATGATCTGAGTCAGGTGGGCCGTCTCAAGCTCAACTACAAGTTCTACCGAGACGTCGACCAAGACAACACGCCGGCACTCGACCACACGGTGCTCACCGACACAGACATCTTGGACACGGTGAAGAACCTCATCGAGCTCAAGAATGGGCGTGGCTCGGTCGACGACATCGACCACTTGGGTAACCGCCGTGTTCGCGCGGTCGGCGAGTTGATGGAGAATCAATATCGCATCGGCCTCGTCCGGATGGAGCGCGCGATCAAAGAGCGCATGAACATGTCTCAAGAAATCGAGACGCTCATGCCGCACGATTTGATCAACGCGAAGCCGGTGAGTGCCGTCGTCAAGGAGTACTTCGGTTCGAGCCAGCTCTCGCAGTTCATGGACCAGACCAATCCGCTGAGCGAGGTGACGCACAAGCGGCGTCTGTCCGCGCTCGGCCCCGGTGGTTTGACCCGTGAGCGCGCGGGTTTCGAGGTTCGCGACGTTCACACGACGCACTACGGTCGCATTTGCCCAATCGAGACGCCGGAAGGCCCAAATATCGGCCTTATCGCGTCCCTTTCGACCTATGCGCGGGTGAACGAGTACGGCTTCGTCGAGACACCTTACCGTCGGGTCGAGGATGGCGTTGTGCGTGACGACCAAGTGCGTTGGTATTCCGCCCTCGAGGAAGAGGGGCACTACATCGCGCAGGCGAATGCGATCATCGACAAGGTGTCCCACAGGCTCGAAGGTCAGCTCATCAGCGCGCGCTTCAACGGCGAGTTCTTGATGGTTCCGCCGAACAGTGTGCAGTTGATGGATGTGTCGCCGAACCAGCTGGTGTCGGTCGCTGCATCGTTGATTCCGTTCCTCGAGCATGATGACGCCAACCGTGCCTTGATGGGCTCGAACATGCAGCGACAAGCTGTTCCCTGTGTGCGTACGCAAGCTCCGATCGCCGGTACTGGCATCGAGGCTCGAGTCGCGCGCGACTCGGGTGTTTGTGTGGTGGCGCGGCAGGACGGTGTCGTCGAGTCGGTTGATGCAACGCGCATCGTCGTCAAGGCCGAGGGCGTTGCGGGCGCGTTCCCCGACATCTACCGCCTCAACAAGTTCCAGCGTTCGAACCAGAACACCGGGTACAACCAGACACCGATCGTCCGACCTGGAGACCGTGTGAAGGAGGGCGACGTCATTGCCGACGGGCCGAGCACTGACCGGGGTGAGCTCGCACTCGGCCAGAACGTGATCGTCGCGTTCATGCCATGGGGCGGGTACAACTTCGAAGACTCGATTCTACTCTCCGAGCGGATCGCGAAGGACGACGTCTACACCTCGGTGCACATCGAGGAGTTCGAGTGCGTTGCGCGTGATACCAAGCTCGGCAAGGAAGAGATCACTCGGGACATCCCGAATGTCGGCGAGGAGGCCCTCAAGGACCTCGACGAATCCGGCATCGTGCGCATTGGCGCAGAGGTGAACTCCAGCGACATCTTAGTCGGCAAGATCACGCCGAAGGGTGAGACGCAGCTCTCTCCCGAGGAGAAGCTGCTCCGTGCGATCTTCGGCGAGAAGGCCGGCGATGTCCGTGACACCTCGCTCAAAGTGCCGCCTGGGGTGACCGGCATCGTCATCGATGCCCGCGTGTTCGCGCGAAAAGGCACCGAAAAGGACGAGCGCTCGCTCCAGATCGAGGAGGCCGAGCGGGCCAAGCTCGAAAAAGACATGGCGGTCGAGATCAAGATCGTCCTCGATTCCGCGCACGACCGCGTCCGGAAGTACTTCGTCGGTAACACGGCGACTGCCAAGCTCGTCGAAGACAAGGGCAAAGAGCTCCTCGCCAAGGGCGCGAAGATCGGCAACGCGGACCTCGACGAGATCCCGCACAAGTACTGGGCGCACATCGAGGTCGACAAGGACAAGGATAAGACCGACGCAATTCTCGAGCAGGTCGACGATCAGGTCGACGCGGTCAAGATGCTCTTCCAGGAGAAGATCGACAAGCTCGGCAAGGGCGACGAGCTTCCTCCTGGCGTCATCAAGATGGTCAAGGTCTATGTTGCCATCAAGCGCAAGCTTCAGGTTGGCGACAAGATGGCGGGCCGCCACGGGAACAAGGGCGTCGTCAGCCGGATCCTTCCAGAAGAAGACATGCCGTACCTCCCGAATGGCAAGCCGGTCGACATCGTCCTGAACCCCCTTGGCGTTCCGAGCCGAATGAACGTCGGACAGATTCTCGAGACCCATCTCGGATGGGCCGGC
>CAXMND010000195.1:0-2601 GCA_964194675.1 uncultured Coxiellaceae bacterium
ACATATCGCCCAGACTCCTTGAGCCCGCGGGCCACCCTGGACGTCCCGGAGAACAGGTCGAGAACCCGCGCCGATTCGGGAAACGCGGACACCCCCCGCACGATGTGCGGCACCAACAGCCGTTTCGAGCCTATGTACTTGATCATGAAGTTTGGGCTGTCATCGCCTGCACGATGGCATCCCGAAGCGTAGCAGCTTCGTAAGGCTTTTGAACAAAACCAAGCGCCCCCATGCCGCGAAGCTCTCGCTCGAGAGCCCCATCCCAATAGCCCGACACGAAAACCACCGGGGCCTGAGGATCCATGGCCTTCAGTTCCTTGAACGCTTGGTCCCCGGTCATCCCCGGCATGTTGAGGTCCATCAATACGAGGTCCGGTCGTGGCTGAGTCTCACCATAGATGCGAAGCGCCTCTTCTCCGCTGCGCGCGAAAATCACCCGGTGACCACTCTGCCTAACCACCCGACCCGCACTTCGCCGAACCACGTCTTCGTCGTCGACGAGCAAGATTAGGAGCTGTGTCTGCGGCACCGGAATCGCCGGCATACTCGGCTCGGTCGGGGCTATCGAGTGCTCGGTGGCAAGCGGAAAGACCACTTGGAAGGTGCTGCCCCGATTGAGCTCACTGTGCACCGTGATGTGGCCGTTGTGGCTTTTGGCGATTTCGTATACGGCGGCCAGGCCGAGCCCCGCTCCGACTTGGTCGGCTTTGGTCGTGAAGAAGGGATCGAACGCTCGCTCCCGGGTTTCGTCATTCATGCCTATGCCGGTGTCTTGCACGGTGATCAGCGCGTGCGCGACCAACGGGTTGAGCGGCGCTTTTTCGAGATCGTGTTGATCGGCCTTCTTGGCGATGATGGTGAGCTTGCCACCCTTCGGCATCGCATCCCGCGCGTTGATCAAGAGGTTCATCAAGAGCTGGTGAAGCTGTCCCCGGTCGCCAACCACCTTGAGCCCGCGATCGATTTTCGCTTCGATGCGAACGCTTCGGTGAAACGTGTGGCGAGACAACTGCACGACATGATGGCAAAGCTCTGACAAATCGACGTCGGAATGACTCCGCTGGACCTCGCGGGCGAACCCGAGAAGGCGGCTGGTCATTTCCGTTGCGGCGCTTGCAGCCGCGCGGATGTCGTTGAAAGCTTCGCGCACGTTGGGGTCACTCAGCTTCGTGTCGGGCTGCAGCCCATTGAGAAAATCGATACTCGAACGGACCGCGCCGAGAAGATTGTTGAAGTCGTGGGCCACACCCGTGCCGAGCCGGCCGATCGCTTCGAGCTTGCGGCGATGAGCAACCTGCTCTTCCATCGGATCGTGGTGTGCGAAAAGGAGCAGGCAGCTTCCGATCTGAATGCGATCCCCGTAGGACAAGATCTGCCGCGTGATCGCCATCCCGTTGACCTGCGTCCCGTTGCGGCTGTCGAGATCCTCGACGACGTACGTGCCGTTCTCGTGCTGGAAGATCCGCGTGTGCATCCGCGAGACGAGCGTGTCGTCGATCTTGACGTGCGCCTCGACGCCCCGCCCGAAAGTGAGCTCCTTGTCGATCGCGTACTTGTCGCCCGCCAGCTTGCCGGCGAGCACGACGATGCGGGCCTGCTCCTGCTTTTCGGAGAGCCTTTGCAGCGCAAACACGTGGCGCCGTGTCACCTCGGTGGTTTCTTCCCTCGACATTCGCAGCGTCCTCAGACCCATTAGATCCTAGCTTGCGCCCGGGCGAGAGGGTGTAGCCCGAGAGGGTGACAGGGCGCCAGGCGACACAGTGTGTGGTTACGCAGAGATTGGACGAGTCCAGATCGCTAGTGATTCGGCAAACTTGCGGCCCGGGCACCGAGTGCCGGCGCCAGCGCCAGCGCCAATGCCAGCGCCAGTGTCGGTGTCGGTGCCAGCGAGGCGCGTCACTTGACCTGCATGCCGAGTTACCTAGGCTGCCTCAGCATGTCTGAGACAGGCTCCGCGGATTTTCCGATCGCGATCATCGGCGCCGGCTTTTCCGGCATTGGTGCCGCAATTCGGTTGAAGCAGGAGGGCATCGAGTCGTTCACGATGTTCGAGCGAGCGAGCGAAATCGGCGGAACCTGGCGCGACAACACCTATCCCGGTTGCGCTTGCGATGTGCAGTCGCATGTGTACTCGCTCTCGTTCGAGCAGAACCCCTACTGGAGCAAACGGTTTTCAGAGTACTGGGAGATCCAAGACTACCTCCTCGGCCTCGTCGACAAATGGAGCCTCCGCGAGCACTTGCGGCTCAACACCGAGATCGTGAATGCGGAGTTTGACGAAGCCGCGGGCGCATGGACGCTCACGACCGGCGAGGGAGATACGTTCACCGCTCGGGTCGTTCTTTCGGGTGTCGGCGGGCTCGTCGACCCGGCCTACCCGACGATCGACGGCATCGATAGCTTTGCCGGGGAGATGTTCCACACCGCCCGTTGGAACCACGACGTCGACCTCACCGACAAACGCGTTGCGGTGATCGGCACCGGCGCAAGCGCAGTTCAGGTAGTGCCTTCCATTGCACCGAAAGTCGCTAAGCTGACGGTGTTTCAACGAACCGCCGCCTGGGTCGTGCCCCAGTTCGACACGAAGTATTCGCCCCGCGC
>CAXMND010000196.1:0-11804 GCA_964194675.1 uncultured Coxiellaceae bacterium
CGCCAGCGGTAGCCTCGGCATAAAAGACGATTCTAACCGGTCCCAAACCTCGGCTGCCCCGGTACCGGTCATGGCCGACGAAGCCCTCGTAGTCCGCGGCGCGCCCCAAGACCCCGGCCCCGTCAAGATCTCCTCGACACAGTCGCTGCTGTCACGTGCCCGCGAGCGTCATCGCGGAGACCCGAAAGGTCGGCGACGTGATGGCTGTCCTGTGATCGAGGTCGTTCGCCACCGCGTCGATCCGTTGCAGGATCTGATCGAGGTTGAGCGAGATCGTCACCTCGGAGACGGGTTGGGTGAGCTCTCCGTCTTGGATGAGAAAACCCGATGCGCCGCGACTGAAATCGCCGGTCACCGCGTTGAAGCCGAAGCCCATCATGCTGGTGACGTAGAGGCCGTGCTTCGTGTCGGCGATCAGCTCCTCGCGCGATTGGGAGCCCGCCTTGAGAATGAAGTTGCTCGTCGACGGCGAAATCCCCCCGGCCGGAGAGCGCGAAGCACTGGCGGTGCTCTTCAAACCGAGCTTTCGGGCGCTGTAGGTGTCCATCAGATACGTCTTGAGCACCCCAGCCTCGACGACCACGTTGCGTCGCGACAGCAACCCTTCCCCGTCGAATCCTTGCGAGCCTGGAGCACGAGGCAAGAGAGGATCGTCGACGATGTCCACCAGCTCGCTAGCCACCTTAGAGCCAACTCTGTCGACGAGATAGGAGCTCTTTCGCCAGATCCCACCGCCGAGCACGCAGCCTGCGAGCAGGCCCACCATCGAGCGGGCCGAGTCTCGATCGAATACTACCGGAAGCTCTTGAGTGGGGATCTTCGTCGCGCCGAGCTGAGCGAGCGTGCGACGCGCTGCCTCTCGGCCAACTTCGTCGCTATCTTCGAGGTCGGCGTAGTGTCGCGAGGCCGACCAGTAGTATCCGCTGCGCTTCTTGCCCCCTTCGTCGTCCGCTATTGGGTTGACCACGATCGACGCGTAGGTGCCTTTGTCGCTCCCGGCGAAGCCGCCGCTGGTAACGAGGGCACTGACCCCCGTCGCCCGAGTAAACGACGCCCCCTCGCTATTGGTGATCCGCGGATCGAGCTCGAACGCCGCCCGCTCGCCGCAGAGCGCACTTTCGAGCACCTCGTCGGCAGCCACCCCGCTCACCGCTTCATCGAACGTATCCAACGCCGGCCACTCGGAAGGCGACGAAAGCTCGGAGGGATCCGGCGGGCCCGCGAACTCGTCGGCCTCGCTCAATCGGGCAAGCTCCATGGCGTCCTCGATCAGAGTGCTCTGCCCGGATGGGCTCAAATCGCTGGTGTATGTCGTGGCGACGCGTTGCCCAACCATCACGCGAAGGCCGAGC
Source organism: uncultured Coxiellaceae bacterium (assembly GCA_964194675.1). Classification (GTDB taxonomy): domain Bacteria; phylum Myxococcota_A; class Polyangia; order Polyangiales; family Houyiibacteriaceae; genus SG8-38. The sequence goes on from CAXMND010000196.1 coordinate 1,353, forward strand.
GCGCGAGACCCAGCTTCTTCGACGAGCTCAGGCTCGCGCATCCGGACTTTGACTGAAAGATGCGAGCCACTGTGAACGCTGGCTTCGGCGACGTCGGCGCCTGCCGCGGTTGCGCGCTCCACGACAGAACGTCCGAGATCGACCAGCGCCGCCGCTTCCTCATCGGCCGTTTGGGACATCAACTGGCCACCTGCGTGCCACCGACGGTCATCGAAGAGATCTTGATGGTCGGACAACCGACGCCCACCGGCACGGACTGACCTTCCTTGCCGCAGGTCCAAATCCCATCCGAAACCTCGAAGTCGTGCCCCAGCATGACGACCTTGCGCATGGCATCCGGACCGTTGCCGATGAGGTTCACACCCTTGAGCGGCGCGGTGATCTTCCCATCTTCGATGAGGTACCCTTCGGTCAACGAGAACACGAAATCGCCGTTCGAAATGTCGACCTGGCCCCCGCCAAACCGCTTGGCATAGACGCCCCGGTTCACGCTGCGAACGATGTCCTCGGGCGCGTCCTGGCCACCGAGAAGCATGGTGTTGGTCATCCGAGGCATGGGATGCGACCGAAAGCTCTGCCTCCGTCCGTGCCCATCCGAGGTCGTACCGAAGAAGTCGGCGCTGTGTCGATCCTGCATGTACCCCCGCAAGACGCCCTCTTCGATGAGCACCGAACGTGTGGGCAACTGGCCTTCATCGTCCACATTGATCGATCCACGTGAACCCTGGAGCGACGCGTCGTCGACGACGGTGCAAAGCTCGCTCGCGACCACTTGGCCAAGTTGATCGGTATAGTTGCTCGTCTTCTTGCGATTGAAGTCTGCCTCAAGGCCGTGGCCGACTGCCTCGTGGAGTAGGATTCCGCTATCGCCGGCCGCCAACACTACGTCCATCTCGCCAGCAGGAGCCTCACGAGCATCGAGCATGACGAGGGCTTGGCGCACGGCTTCCTTTGCGTGCCACTCGGGACTGTTGTCATCGAAGTACTCGAGGCCCACACGCCCGCCACCTCCGGACGAGCCCGACTGACGTTGGCCGTCGTTCTCTACGATGACGCGAACCCCGAAACGAATCAGAGGCTGTCGGTCGCGCGCCATGTGGCCAACGCTGTTCGCGATCAAGATTTCCCGGATGCTTTCGCTGAACGAAGCGTCCACCCGCACGACGCGCGGATCGCTCGCGCGCGCGGACCGGTCCGCTCGCTCCAATAGTGTCTTCTTGGCGACGCCGTCGACGCCGAGCGACTCTTCAGGGACCGAATATCGGCTTGGCGTATCGCGCAGCGTCACCGCGAGCGGCGCAACAGGCTGACCCCCGGAAGCGATCTGGGCGGCGGTTTGAGCCGCCCGTTTCATCGTGTCGTAGGCGAAGTCCTCGCAATACGCGTAGCCGGTCGCATCGCCCTTCATGACCCGCACCCCGAGGCCCATCGAGACCGCACGGCGGGCGGATTTCAAGATCTGCTCGTCATACACGTAGCTTCCGCTCACGGAATACTCGAAGAACAGATCGGCGTAGTCGCCTCCTTGCTCGAGCGCGACTCGCAAAAGGCGCTCAGCGACGTCCCCGTCGATTGCGTGAGAGCCCCCTTCGCCAAACGGTGCGTGATAGCGGCCTGTCATCAACTAGGAACGCACTCTAGAGCGCGGGCCCTCCCCTGGCCAGCGTCCATCGACCGAGGAAGTGAATTACCGCATCGATGATGCGCTTCTGGCGCGCCTCGCCGAGCCCCGCGAAGATCGGAAGCGCCAAGACTTCTTCACTGGCTTTTTCTGAGACAGGAAGCGACCCCGCCCTGTAGCCGAGGTGGGCGAAGCATCGTTGCCGATGGAGAGGGACCGGATAGTAGATTGCGGTCGCGATCTTACGTTCGTTGAGGTGGGCTTGGAGTGCGTCACGCTGCGAAGTGCGAATGACGTACTGATTGTAGATGTGGCCCTCGACCCGCCGCACCGGAGTAGTCAACACCTGCTGATCGAGCCCCGCCGCTGCGAACGCCGCATCGTAGCGGTCGGCATTGTGTCGTCGAGTTGAGGTCCATTCTTCGAGAGCAGGGAGTTTCACTCGGAGGAGCGCGGCCTGAAGCGCATCGATGCGGAAGTTCCCGCCGACCACCGAATGATGGTACTTCGGCTTGCTTCCGTGCGCGCGGATCACGCGTGCCTTGTCAGCGAGACCCGAATCGGGGGTCGTGACGAGGCCCCCGTCGCCAAAGCCTCCAAGGTTCTTGGAGGGAAAGAACGAAAAGCAGCCGTATTCGCCCAAGCCTCCGACCGGACCCACCGCACTCTTGGTGCCTATCGCCTGCGCCGCGTCCTCGATCAACGACAGATGGTGCGCTTCGGCAAGCTGCTGCAGGGCGCGCATGTCACACGCTTGTCCAAATAGGTGCACGGGCAGAATCGCTTTGGTGCGTTCTGTTACCGAGGCTGCGACCTGGTCCACGTCGAGATGAAACGTATCGGCCCGAATGTCGACGAAGACTGGCGTAGCCCCCACTCTAGCGATGCATCCGGCTGTCGCGAAAAAGGAGAAAGGCGTCGTGATCACCTCATCGCCAGACCCGATGCCGAGCGCCATCAAGGCGACTAACAGCGCATCGGTCCCACTCGATACACCGACCGCGTGCTCGACGCCTATGTACTCCGCGATCTCTCGTTCGAAATCTTCGACCTCCGGTCCGAGAATGTAGCGTCCTGAGCGAATCACCTCGGTCGCCTTGTCGATCAGTCGCTCCATCAGTGGCCCGTTCTGGGCCGCAACGTCCAACATCGGGATTTGCTCTTCAGGCACGGCTCTCCACCCGCTCGCAACGATCGTCGGTGATTCGATATCGGTCCCGGCAGCGCACACACGCGCCATCGCTCTGGAGAACCTCCCCGCACCGGCAAGCCCATGCCGTCCGCTGGGCGGGATTGCCGACGACGACCGCATGGGGCAGGACGTCTTTGGTCACCACGCTTCCAGCGCCGACCAGGGCGTACTCTCCGAGATCGTGACCGCAGACGATCGTGGCGTTGGCGCCGACCGTCACCCCTCGGCCAACGTTGGTCGGCGCAAACTCGTCTTTGCGTTCCACATGCGCGCGCGGGTTGAGGACGTTCGTGAAGACGCAGCTCGGCCCGAGGAACACATCGTCCCCGACCGTCACCCCGGCATACAGGGAAACGTTGTTTTGAATCTTCACTCCGATACCGATCCGTACGCCTCGGCCGACGAAAACGTTCTGCCCGAGGACGCTTCGTGCCCCGATGCGGGCCCCGTACGAGACGTGGGTAAAATGCCAAATGCGAACGTCTTCGTCGATCTGTACCTCGTCATCGACGACGGCAGTCTCGTGAACGAAAGGTGCAGCCATCAACGGCCCCCGCTGAGCTCGATGCGCGCGCCCCGTTGAGCCAGCGACGCGGCGCCCCCTTCGAGCGCACGCACAACATCGAGCCCCGATTGTCCATCGGCTACCGGCGTCTTCCTGGTGCGCACCGCATCGAGGAACGCCAAACACTCTCTGCGCAGTGGCTCCACCATCTTGAGCGCAGGTATGCGAATATCGCCGGTCCGAATGCGAACGCCCTCTTCATAGGAAAGGGTTGCGGGAGGCTCGACGCCCTTGTCGAATACCGCAAGCTTCTGGTCCGCGGAAGTGTCGTCGAACACCGCCATTTTTCGGTCGCCCACGACCGTGAGCTTTCGGATTTTGTGTGGGTCGAGCCAGCTCACGTGAATATGGGCCATGCGACCCCCCGGATAGTGCATCGTCGCGAACACGACATCTTCGACGCCGTGCTCGGACTGGAGGTAACACGACCCGGTGGCGCTCACCGACTCGGGGGATGCGTCGAGGAGATAGTTGGCTACCGAGATGTCATGCGGGGCCAACGACCACCAAGCGTTTTCGTCTCGACGCACCACACCTAGGTTGACGCGTTGGGCATAGATGTAGAGCACTTCTCCGATCTCGCCGCCCTGGATTAGCGTCTTTAGTCGCTCGACCGCAGGGTGATAGAGGAGCAGATGCCCCACCATCAGGATGCGTCCGTTCTGCTCCGCGAGCGAGCACAGCGACCTGGCCTGAGTCCCGGAAAGGCAGAGCGGCTTTTCGACGAATACGTCGCGACCCGCGACGAGCGCAGCTTCGGCCACTTCGAAATGCGACGGAGCATGTGTGGCAACGACCACCGCCGACACGGAGGCGTCGCTCAAGACCGCATCGACGTCCGCAACTACCGAAACACTCGGATACGTAGCGGCCATCGTGGCGCGAATCGTTTCGTTGCGGTCGCAGATGTACCGCAGGTCGGCCTCCGGCAACGCGGCGTAGTTGCGCACGTGGTTTTTGCCCCAACCACCGGCACCGACGACGGCAACCCCGATTGCTTCGCTTCGACTCAAGCAACCCCCCGAATCATCGACAAAGCTTAGCAGGACGGACGCGCTTCCCGAAAACTACTGTAGAAGCCTTCAACGAAGCATCGACCTGCACTCGGAAACGAAGTGCCCCTTCCCGAGCTTGACGCAGTTCCGATAGGCCTGATGCGCGCCCTGGCGGTCACCACGCTCCTGACGGGCGGCACCAAGCACCACCCAGGCAAGAGCGTTCGATGGATCGATCGCGGTCGCTCGCTCTGCAAGATCGGCCGCCTCCCGGATGTGCCCCCGTCCGAGCTGGAGCCGCGCGAGCTCCGCCAGTGCAGCACTCCCCTGAGGATCAAGCTCGATCGCGCGCCGATAGGCGGCCACCGCCCGCGACCCGCGCTTCAACCGACGCGCAAGCCCAAGATGAGCCTCATAGGTATCCTCAACGCCAGTCTCGGCATAAATCCCGGGCGCTGACACTGGCGCTGGCGCTGACACTGGTGCTGACACTGGCGCTGAATCTGGCGCTGACACTGGCGCTGACACTGTCTCTGACGCTGACTCCAGTGACATCACGTAGACGATCGCGACAACGCCGAAGGCCAGTACTGCGATCCACACGAAGCGCGCCGGGTTGAGACTCCGAGTCTCTTTGGGCGCTTGGGCAGTGGCCGGCATTGTCGGCGGTGTGACCGGCTTTGGGGCCGGCCGTTCTTCGAAAACTTGTTCGTACGTGAGCGGCGGCGGGTCGACCTCGGCCGGTTCTTGATAGTCGACGATGGCGTCGCGGTGCGGGTCGAGCGGAGGCGTCGACCGAACGAACGGGCCGGGGGGCGGTTCCGAATCGATAATCGCAATCGCTTCCGTAACTTCGGGATCGTCGCGGAGCTCATCGAGGGTTTGGTCCCACTGACCGACCTCGACGGTTTCCCGAGTCGTTTCGTCCCCGAGATCTGCGACCTCTGGAACGCGGCCCGCCCAATTCAAGATGGTGCCTCCCCCTTGCACGGCCTGAAAGCCAACCGGCGTGTTCTTTCTCGAACGTGGCGTGGGCGGCTGCGACGCCGGAACCCATTCGCTTTCTGCCGGCCCTCGTGGCGCTGGTAGGGACTCCGGCGTCGGGGCCGATTCGGGTGAGGATAGGGACTCTGGGGTCGGCACCAAATCGGACGCGAGGCCGGATACGGAATCTCCCGGGGGAGCGAGCTCCGTGACGGGCAGTCGGCCGAGTGCCGGGATAGCGATCGGAGTAAGCGACGGCTTGGGGCCAGGACCTGGAATCGTGTCGACCGGTGCTTTGGGGGGCATCGAGGAGACCGGCATGGCCACCTGCGCAAGGATCGGAATACTATCCTTCACCTCGCCAACCTCCCGAACGATGCCCTCGAAATAGAGGTCGACGACCTTGCGGAGCGCCTCGACGTGGTCCCCTCCATGGGCGCGAACGAGGTCATTGATCGTTCGAACGCCGTCGATCAAGCGCACCATGATGTTCTGCTCGTCGGGAGTTTCGTGGAGGCGCTCACGCAACACTTCGGCGTCGACTTCGAGCACCACCTCGAACGGCGGGAGCAACTCTGACAAGCGGCTCCACTCGTCGAGCCGCCGCATGCCCTCCATCAGCAGCGCCTGGGTCGTCCGGTGAACCGTGCGCTCGACGAGGCTCACCTGCCGAAACTCGAGGTCGAACGTCCCCTCACGCCAAAGCAGCAGGCGGTAGATCGCATCCTCTCCGCCGAGATCCTCGACCGCCGCGTGAATGACGGCGCCCGAGTCGAACGAGATCGTGCCCTGATCCCCGTGCGCCGAAGCAAGATTCAGCACACCGGATTTTCGGCTCACGTCGATCGTCTGAAGCAGGTCGACGACGCTCATCTCGGACAGCGACCCACTGAACCGGGTCCTGGCGTCGCCTGTGCGCTGGGCCAAGCCTTCGCGTGTTTGTCTCGCAAGCTCGATTCCGACCCGCGCGATCACTTCACGGATGTAGATAGGCTTCGTGAGATAGTCCTCGACGCCGAGCTCGAGCCCGCGAATCTTGCTTTCGATCGATTCGTCACTCGACAAGAACATGAATGGGATGGTTGACCACTCGGGGTTCTGTCGAAGCTGCTCGACGAACTCGAAGCCATTCATGTCGTTGAAGGCCGTATCCGAGAGAATCAGATCCGGCTTGTTGGTGTGGAGGATCTCGAAGGCCTTCCCCACGCTGGGACAACCGGCCACGTTGTAGCCCGCATTACGCAAGCTCACCTCCAGCACGCGGAGACTGCGCGGATCTGCGTCGACGACGAGCAAGTTTTGCTTGGTCACCAGTCAGTGATAAATTGAGATGGGCACAATGAAAAACCCTAAATGCTTGCTAGGCGTGATTATAGGCGCAGTGCTCCTGCTCGGCGGCTGCCAAAAGCAGAGCTCCAAGATGGCGTTTGATAGGCTCGATCCCGACTTTGGCGGCCTTCAGGGGGGCAAGAGCGTGCAGATCCTCGGCGAAAACATCCGGATGGACATCGGTTACTCGGTCCTTTTCGGCCGCCAGATCTCCCCTCAGGTGTCGATCGGGAGCGACAAGGCCCTGATGGCCGTGACGCCAAGGACGATGGAGCCCGGCTGGGTGGACGTCGTGGTTCGAACCGACGATGGCTCGGTCTTTCGGATTAAGGGAGGGTTCCAATACGTCAACCAGGGCGGAAACCTTCTCGAACCGCCGTCCGAGCCGTGAGCATCAAGAGCCGCCATCCGGGTTGATCGACTCGCCGAGCCCGGCATCTGCTGCTGGAAGGCAAACCCCCGATAGGCAGACGAGCCCAACCATGCATTGGTCCGTGCGCGTGCAAGGCTCGTCGAGCTCCCTGGGGCTGATATCCTTCCCGCAGCCAAGCAGCACGAGGCAGAAAGCAAGACATGAGAGGTGGCGCACCATCGCCCAGACGATAGCCCAGGCCGCGATCCGAGACCACGCCTGACAAACCAAACGCTGCTAGGATCCGGCCGTGGACATCCGCGTCCTGATCCCCGAGCTCTTCGAGAAGCTGAGTCTCATCGCCACGGCGGGCCTCCTGGGCGTCCTGGTGCCCCCCCTCCGCAATCGGTTGCTGGGCGTCGGGCGGCCTCGAGACATCTGGGTCGCCGTCGTATTTGGGCTTCTTCTGTCGCTTTGGGGCTCGACGATGGGCTTTCAGTGGCTCGGCCATCACCTGAATCTGAGGGCCGTGGGAATCATGATCGCTGGGATTCTCGGCGGTGCGCGCGCTGGCGCTCTCACGGGCCTTCTGGCGGGTTTGTTTTTCGTGACGCGCGTCGCACCGGAGGGGGGGATTTGGCTTTGGGCACTCGCTGCCTCGATTCTCGACGGGTGGCTCGCCGGCCGTATCGCGGTGCGCCGCGAGCCCTGGTTCGTCGGGTGGCGGGCCTTGCGGACTACCGGCCTGATTCAGATCGCCAGTCTCACGGTCGTCGCGATCGGCATCGGCGTATCGGGCGGCAACCCGGTCGCTGCATTGCCGTCTTTGGGGATCCAACTGGTCGGTGTAGCAGCTGGCGTGGCGCTTTGGGCGAACGTAGCGCGCGTGGTGTTGGCTCGTGAGGAGCAAGCGGTCGCCCTGATCGCCGCCCAGGCCGCAGCGAACGAGCTCTCACTCCAAGCGCTGAGGAGCCGCCTCGAGCCGCACTTTCTCTTCAACGCCCTCAACACGTTGCGCGCAAGCATTCGAACGGATCCCGATCGAGCGCGCGGGCTCGTGTCCGATCTCGCCGACCTCTATCGATACCTCTTGCACCATCCGCGCGACGCTTCAGTGGTCAACGAGGTCGAACACGCCTGCGCGTACCTGGCGATTGAACGAGCAAGGCTCGGCGAAGAAAGGCTCGCTGTCCGCACCTCAATCGACGACGAAGTCCGCGACACACGCATCCCGGCGCTACTTCTTCAGCCCATCGTCGAGAACGCGGTCAAGCACGGCATTGCCCCCAAGAATGGCGTTGGCACGATCACGATTCGTGCACGCGACCTCGGCGACATCGTCCGCATCGAGGTGGAGGACGAGGCAGACGGTCCGACGAACCACTCTCCGATGAAGGGGTCCGGCCTGGCACTCGCCACGTTGCGTAAGAGGCTCGAGAAGCAGTACAACGGGCAGGCAACGCTTCGACTTTCGCCCCACGAGCGTGGCACTGTCGTGACAGTCGACCTTCCCAAGGCATTTGAAGAAACCGGAGAGGGCGCATGACTCTGCGAGCGATCGTCGTCGACGATGAGCCGTTGGCCCGAGACGAGCTGAAGTTCATGCTCGGCCAGTGTGAGGGTGTCGAAGTCGTGGGTGAAGCGAGAAATGCGAACGAAGCCCAGGTGCTCTGCGAGGAGCAACAGCCCCACGTCGCGTTCTTAGACCTCAGAATGCCAGGCCCCGACGGGGTGGCGCTGGCCGAAACGCTGATGGCCAAGGCGCCTGACCTCAAGGTCGTAATCGTCTCCGCACATGACGAAGGTGCCCTTCGGGCCTTCGAGGCGCGTATCGCCGACTACCTGCTTAAACCCGTCCGACTCGAACGACTCCGCCAAGCCGTCGAACGGGTCCAAAACAGGAGCTCCGGCGTCTCGGGCACACACGAGCGCGTCGATCGCATCGCCGTCCGTCGACGAGATGCATACGTGGTGTTGGACTTGAGCGATGTCATCTACTTCGAGGTCAAGGATGAGCTCGTCTGGGCTGTCACGACCACTGATCGCTTTGCGATCGACAAGACCCTGGCGACACTCGAAGAGGAACTGGATCCGGAGCTCTTCTTTCGATCGCACCGAGGCTTCATCGTGCGGCTCGATCGCATTCGAGCGATCGAGCCTGTCGGGGCCGGGACCTACCAACTCCTGCTCGACCACCCCGAGGAGCCTAAGGCACCGTTGGCCCGCGAGCGTGCCAAGAAGCTCCGAGCGCGGATTCCTTTTTCGGGCTGAGCCGAGGAAAGCGTTGAGCCGGGCCGGTCGTTGGTGCTACATCGACCCGCATGCGAGGAAGCTCGAGACTGTTGCGATTGTCTCTCTTCGGAGCCCTCACGATGGGGTTGACCCTGTCCAGCTGCAAGAAGGGTCAGGGGTCGTCGACCGCAAACGACGCCGCCAACCAAGAGCCCAATCCTTCCAGCGTGATGACGGTCGAAGGGATGTACACGTACATGGCCGATGCGCGGATCTTCGAGGATTGCGCGACCGGAGTAAAATGGCCCGTCGCGACCGAAGGCGACAACGCGGCGTTAGAGCAAGCGTACATGAGCTCAGGTGTCGAGCCGGGGTCGCCGCTACTCGTGACGGTCGATGGACGCGTGGACCTGCGCCGCAAGATTGACGGCCCGGGCAAAGAAAACAACCTCATCGTCGAGCGATTTGTCCGTACGTCGCCGAGAGAAACCTGTGGAAGTATGACCCCAGTGGCTCTCGAGAACGTGAGCTGGGCTCTCCTCGAGCTCAACGGTAAACCGATCGTCGTGACTTCCGACGCCAGGACGCCGTACCTCGAGCTCAACGCCGCCAAGAAGAGTGCCTATGGGTTCGGCGGATGCAATCGCTTCTTCGGATCGTACGAGGTCAGCAAAGACCAGGCACTCACGTTCGGCGCGATCGGCGCAACGCGTATGGCGTGCCGAGACGGCATGAATCAGGAGCAAGAGCTCTTCACCGTGCTTGGGCAGACGACCCAATACCGAATCGACGGTTCCAAGCTCCTGCTCTATGCGGCCGACGATGTGGTGGCGCGCTTCCAAGCGCGAGATCTCCTAAAAACAGACTAGGCCGCGAGATGACGATTGTTTTCGATGAGTTCGAACTAGACTCCGCCCGCCGCGAGCTTCGGATGAATGGTGAAGTTCAGACGCTCCAGCCCCAGGTCTTCGACCTGTTGATCTATCTGGTCGAGAACCGCGAGCGCGTCGTGCCCAAGGGCGAGCTCTTAGAGGCGCTGTGGCCCGATTCCATCGTGACGGAGAGCTCCATACAGCGAGGGGTCAGCCTTGCGCGAAGCGCCCTAGGCGAACGGGGCGCCGAGCTGATCCAGACCTTTCCACGCCAGGGCTATCGTTTCATCGGTAAGGTCGAAGCAAAGAA
>CAXMND010000197.1:0-6511 GCA_964194675.1 uncultured Coxiellaceae bacterium
GTGATCACTTCGGGCTCGAAGCGTTGCAACCATTCGGCTCGTGCCGCGCGGCGGGTGTCCGGTCCCAAGTCCGGTTCGGCGAGTTCGGCTTCGAGGGCGGCGGCGAAACTCTTGGCGTCCCCGACGGGTGTGAGACGCCCGAGGCGACCGTCGTCGAGCAGTTCCCGTGGGCCGAAGTGACAATCGGTCGAGACGATTGCAGCACCGGCCTCCAACGCCTCGATCAGCACCATCGGTAGTCCTTCGTTGCGCGAAGACATCGCGAAAACGCGAGCGCGACGCATGTAGGCTTGGGGATTGTGAACGAAGCCGGGGAAAAACACGCGCTCGGACAGGTCGAGCTCGCGAACCTGAGCCTCGAGCGAGGCGCGATCGGCGCCCTCTCCGAGGATTACCAGGTGCAGATCACGTCGCGAGGTCACGTCCGCAAATGCGCGCAGCAGCATCCCGAAATCCTTTTGACACGTGAGACGCCCGACCCCTAGGACGACAGGTTTTTCGAACATCGATTCGTGCGTCGGCGCGATTTCGAGGGAAGCGTTTTCCGAGTGTCGCGGGTTGGGAATGGCAACGATTTTGTCCGCGGGCAGATCGAACACCTCGGCAGCCTCGTTCGCCACCCCATGGGAGACGCCGGCCACGCGTGCGGCCCGCCGGTACAGGAAGCGCTCGGGCGAGAACCCAAATCGACGCCGGAACCACCACTGGGCCGCCGGCTCCGTGCGTAGTGCATAGCGCAGATTGACGATGATCGGCACCTCGGGGACGAATAGCGCCCCGATACCCGACGATAAGTTCGCCGTGTGAATCATGGACATGGCACACCGAGGGCGAGTCCGTTTGAGGTAGCGCACCCACGCGGGCGCAGCGAGGATCTCATTGAGGGCCCCCAGCTCCACCTTCGTCGCTCCCGGCAATGGCTCGTCGCGCAGCTCACCATGTGCGCACGCCACGACCAGATCGACGCGCAATCCCGCCTCGGCGAGCGTGCGGGCGACGAAAAAAGCGACGCGCTCCGCGCCGCCCCCCGCATACGAGGGAATGAGAAGCGCGAGATCGGGACGCTCGTAAGTATCTGAGGCGGCGTGGGACATGCTCACTACGAGCCGTTGTCTGGGTCGACGGGTACGGCGTGCGGCTTGGACCTCCATAGCACGCCCGCAATCAGAGAGGGCACCGTCGCGATCTGCCTCAGCGCTGCGTCGGCCAGGAACATTGCCGTGAGCTGCACCTCGGGTGCATCGATCGCTTCGGCCAAGTGCAGGGCAAGTGAGAGGAAGATCAGCTCCTTCGCCGGTAGTAAGGGCATTCGCGCGATCAACAAATCCACGACGAGCAAGCTGATCCAGGCAGTGAAGACCGACCCCGGTAGGCCCGCCGTCCACTGCAACCCCAGCAATACGATGCTGCCCGCGCTACGCACGCCGTGGTAGCCGAGAATCCGCCACATGACGTTGGTGCCGACACTCAGGACCTTGCCGCGGAACCCGATGACGAGCAGGCTCACCACCATGGCCGCGAGCGTGACCCCTATGATGATACTCGGCGCTTCAGAGTCCAGAGACTTGATGAGTGTCAAGTCGCCGAACGCGAGGTACGCGCCCAACACCACAGTGGCGACGCTGTTGGCGGCTGCCGCCGAAAGGAGTGTGACGTCTTTCACCGCCGAGAACGCTTGCCTGTAGGTGACGCCGAGTGTTTGGACAGCCCAAAGCAAGAAGTAAACGTCGCCCGATGCTCCGGCGACCGAGGTGTTGAGGATGCGCTTGATCAGGAATGCGCCGAAGTAGCGGAAGAGGTTGGTTGCCCAAATCGCCGAATAACAGAGCACTTCGGTGACCGGCAGGATGAAGTACCGCGCCAGAAAGAACACGTAGAACCAAGGGGAGGTGGGCAGTGAGCGCATCACCTCTGGCCAATCGGTGTCCTCGAGTTGGCGGTAAAGCACCCAACCGATGCCGACGAAGAACGCGAGCGAGGCCGTGCGGCGCATGGCGCGGCGCAACCGTGCGGGCACCCGTTCCGAGATGCGCTTGCCCTCCGCTTGTAGTGCGGCAATGCGGGCACCAATGCGATCGGCTGCCTGCCGCACGCGCTGGCCGGCACTCGACTGATCGCTCATGCAGGCGGTTATGACTGATGGGCACCCTCGAGGCGACGCGCCATCGCTCTGGACGCGGTTGGTGAGCTTGCCGAGATTCACCGAACCGCCCTCCGCTGAAATCGAACACTCGACGAGGTCGCCAACTTCCAGCTACGGAGGGAATAAGGGCAGCCGTTGTCGACCAAAAAGCCCCCTTGCCGGCGGGACCAGTTCCATGTGCTAATGCCTCACGCAATGGACCCTCCGATCGGGCCAGGCTCTCCTGCAACCCACGGAGGCCGTTAGGAGCAGAACGATGAGTCAAGACATTCCCCCTGTTGCCGTCCTCATTTCTCACCGCGTTCGCGACTACGACAGCTGGAAGAAAGCGTTCGACAGCCACCAGTCCGATCGCGTGCAGGCGAGCTGCCTCATGCATCACGTCAGTCGCGGGGTCGATGACCCCCACATGGTCTACGTTTTCTGTCCTGCGACAGATGGCGACAAGCTGAAAGCACTCACCGACAGCCCCGATCTGGCGAACGCCATGAAGAACGCGGGCGTAGACGGCCCAGCGAACATCAAGTTGCTGACACCTAGACTCTCAGACGTCATCCTCGATCGGGAGCTTCCGGCGGTCATCGTCTCGCACCCGGTTGAGGACTACGACGCGTGGCGCGCCGTGTACGACGAGGGAGTCGACCTCCGCAAACGCAACAACATAGTCGGCCATGCCGTCCATCAGGAGCTCGGCAGACCAAATCAGGTCGTCGTCTACAACCAATCGAGCGACTTGAACTCCCTTCGCACCTTCGTCGACTCGACCGAGCTCAAAGAAGTAATGCAGCGCGCGGGGGTCACCGCACCACCGGACATCGATCTCGTCCAAGGCGTCGACTACCAGGAGTACTAGGGGTCGTCCCTGATTTCATTGCTCACCGCCGGTCCACCGCCACGAAGATCCTGGTCGACTACTGTCTGTGTGGCCACCATCTGGTGGCGCTCAGCGTTGTCGAAACCGCGCTAAATCCACCGGGTTGTCCACGTCAAAGGCGATGCCGCTGCTGAGTTGGACGTTGACTGTGAGGCCGAGCTCTCGTGCGCGGTCGAGGTGGCGCTGGAGGCTGTCGGCGTGGCCGAGACAACTCGGAAGAACGGTGGGCGGGGCAAGGGCGATCACGTTGGTTCCTTCGCCGAGGCGGTCGGGGACGAGGACCACCTCGGCCTCGGTCAAGGCGCCGATGACTGCGGTGATGTCCTCGCCGGTGAGCTCGGGGAGGTCGCTCATGCAGACGATGGCTTTGTCCGCCCTTCGGCTCGCTAACTCGACAAGTGCGTCGTCGACCACGCGGGCGAGGCCGGGGCTGTTTGGTGGATCGGAAAGCGCGACGAGGCCGAGGCGTTGGGCGTGTTCACGGGCGTCTTCTGAGTCGCTGACCACGGCGATCTCGTCGATCTCGGGGGCTCTCTGAAGGACGCTCACGACGTGCTCGAAAAGCTCTCGCGCGAGACGCTCGCGCTCTTGCGACGAGAGTACCTCCGATAGACGCGACTTCCCGCGGTCGAATCCCTTGATCGGAATCAATGCCCAGGCGCTCATCGAAGTCTCCGTGCGAAGTCGAGTAGCTGGTAGGCCAAGACTACCCGATCTTGTTGAGTCTGGATCAGGATGTTGGTTTCTAGCAGAGGGAAGGTCGCCGCAAACGCATCCCCCTCTTGAACGACGAATCCGTCGAGAGAATCCTCGTAGTGTGCCGCGACTTGCTGGGCGGAGGCGGGCTGACCTTCGAGTTGGACGATCATCGAAGCCAGTGGGCCCTTGACCGCCTCGCCGGCAAGAATGGGGCTGACTGCCACGGTGAGCCTTTCGCGAAGTACCTGGCGGACGCCGTCGAGCGAGAGAATGGGGTCGATTGAGACGTAGGGGTTTGATGGGCAGATGACGACAAGGTCTGCCCAGCGAAGCGCTTCCATGACTTCGCTCGCGGGCGCGGTGGTCCCTCCATGCTCGACACGCCTAACTCTCGGAACCGCACGTGCGCGCACCAACCAGTCTTGAAACGCCATTTTATCGCCGCTGCTGGTCACGATTGTAGTCGGGCGCGGCGAATCGCTCATCGGCAGAATCGAACGCGTCACGCCGAGGCCCTTGCAGAGTTCCGCTGTGGCCTGGGTAAGCGACTCGCCGGCTGCAAGCGTGCGTGACCGAAGGACGTGCGTCATCAAGTCGCGGTCGCCCAACCGAAACCATGCATCTGCCCCACGTCGCTCGGCCTCCTCGAGGACCTGGAACGTGTCCCCTTCGATCCCCCAACCGCGCTCCTCGGGAGAAAGTCCTGCTAGCGTGTACATGACAGTGTCCAGATCCGGACTGATGTGCAGGCCCCAGTGTGCGAAGTCGTCCCCGGTGTTCACGATGATGATGAGTGCGCCCTCGGGGAGGGCGCGGTCGAGGCCATCAACGAGGCGCGTTCCCCCGACGCCACCTGTCAGAGCGACGACGTGGAGTGCTTCTGGGTGATCGGCGCTCATGCGTAGAGGTCGTTTTCCGGATCGCGCAACAGCGCGCGACTCGATTCCGAGCTCGATTCGAACCGCAGCCCTCGCACCAAAATCAAAGGGCGGCTCTCATCGGCTTGACCGGCTACGAGATCGGCGGCGGCGGCTACGGCGTCGGCGGTGGCGGTTTCGGTGGATTCGAGCTCGCGTCCTTGACGATCGCGCGCGCCGCGGCGGTCCCACATGGGGGGGATGCCGCTCGACCCGAGAGCGAAGCCGACCGTCCCCCTTCGAAAGGGCCTGCCCCAGGAGTCGCTGACGACGACCCCCACGTCGGCGGAGAAGTGTTTCGTGAGATGCCCGCAAAGCGTCCGTGCGGTTGCATCGGGATCGCGGGGGAGGGTGAGCACCCACGGGCCGCTGTCGTCGGGGGCACCGGTGGGCGCTGCGTTGCTGGCGTCGATGCCTGCGTTTGCGAAAACGAATCCGAGACGATGCCGAACGATCAGCGCACCTTTGGTTCTTCGGGAGAGGGACTCGCTTTCCCTGAGAATGAGCTCGACCAAGCGCGGGTCCTTCTCGACCTCGACGCCTAGGGCCTTGGCGGCCTCCGTTGGCTCCACCTTAGACAGGTCCACGAAGCAGTCCTCTGCACGGGACACGATTTTGCTGGCGACCACGAGCACATCTCCATCGCGAAGCTCGACGCTTGCGCGCTCGAGGCTCGAGACGATCACCTCGACGAGGTCATCGCCTCGGTCGATGGTCGGCACGCCGACAATTGCACGAACAAGGACTTCCAAGCCGACGCTGACGTCGCCCGCATCCGGTTCGTCAGTGGTCATTCTGTCTCCGAGATGCCCGTGATCCGGATTCCAGAGCCAACGCTTTTGTAGCGCTTGTTGATGTGCAGCAGGACGGGGGTGAGTGACTCCAGGGCAATGGAGTTCCGAAGGGCACCCGCATCGACGCCACGAAGTCCCAGGTCGCCGATGACGCCGATGACCTCCGCGCGCGCATCCTTGTCGTCACCACACACGAGCACGTCGCAATCAAACATGTGGTTGGGGTCACTGAGATGCTCGGAGCTGATGTGATGCAGGCCCGCGACGAGCCGTGCACCATCGTCGAGCAAGGCACGTGCCTCTAGAGCAGCTGACTGGCCTTCGGGGAGATTGACCGACCGCACCTTGGGCGGCTGGAGCGGAACGGTGATGTCGACGATGATCTTGTTGCCGACGCTGTCCTTGATCGACTCGAAGGTTGACCGGTGTGCGCCGTACGGAACCGTCACGACGATGAGGTCGCCGTGCTCGCAGGCGCTGAAGTTATTGCCCCCTTGCAACGTGACGCCAAACTCTTCGGAGAACTCCGCAGCTTTGTCCCGACCGCGCTGCGCCCTCCGAGATCCAATGAACACATCATGAGCCGCCTTGGCCCAACGCACCGCCAGGCCTCGACCCTCGCTGCCGGTGCCGCCTACAATGCCGATCTTCATGGGCTCCTCATGAGTTGAGCTCAGCCATGAACCTGAGCGTGTCCATGTCCTGCGAGCCCACCATCATGGTCCCAACCGGGGACTCTTTCCAGCGTTGGAAACGGTCACGAATTCGGTCCTTCGAGCCGACCAGATACAGCTCGTCTACCATCTCGTCCGGTACGGCCGCGACGGCCTCGTTGCGCTTTCCGGCCAGGAAGAGGTCCTGAATGTTTACGCAGGCTTCCTCGAAACCGACCCGGCTCAGGTAATCCTTGTAAAAGTTCTTCTCCTTCGAGCCCATGCCACCGATGTAGAGCGCCAGCTGCATCTTGCAGGGCATCATGGCGTATTGCGGGTCGCCGATGACCACGACGACCGTCGGTACGATGTCGAAGTCATCGAGGCCCTTTCTGTTTCCGGCTTTCTCGAAGCCCCGATTGAAGTTCTCC
>CAXMND010000198.1:0-4314 GCA_964194675.1 uncultured Coxiellaceae bacterium
GACATCAAGCCGGGCAACATCATCCTGTGCGAGCGGGGCGGAGTGCCGGACGTGGCCAAGGTGGTCGACTTCGGTCTGGTCAAGGAGCTCGACGCCGCCGACGGCCTGAGTCGAGAAGACACTCTCATGGGAACGCCCCTCTACATGGCTCCCGAGTCGATCCGTTCAGGAGCTGCCGACCCCCGTTCGGACATCTACGCCGTCGGTGCAGTCGGCTACTACCTGCTGACGGGCTGCCACGTCTTCACGGGACAGAGCGTCGTCGAGATCTGCGGCCACCACCTTCACACCCAGCCCGTCTCACCTTCGGAGCGGATCGGGCACGATCTGCCGCCCGACCTCGAGGTCTGGGTGATGCGTTGCCTGGAGAAGTCGCCGGACAGCCGGCCGGGCAGCGCGGCAGAGGCCGCGGAAGAGCTCGCCACGACGTACGACGACTCGTGGGATGCGGAGAGGGCGCGCGACTGGTGGCGACGCTGCGGTGCCGACCTCAAGAGACTGCCGGAACGCGACGACAACATCTCCGGACTGGGCACAGGAACGATGACCGTGGAGGTGGCGGGTCGCTTTCCGGGCACGCCGCGATGATCATCGTCGCCGAGCAATGGGTTGAAGCGGTCCCTGACGCCGTCGTCGATCCGTTCATCGCCGCGATGCGCGAGAACGGCGCACGTGATGGCGCGCATCGAAACGGCGCAGGAGCTTTGCTCGGATGCACGGCTCGGCAACTACATGCGGTATCGCCTCACGAAGGTGAAGCGGACGACGCTCAAGAAAGAGCACGGGCCGCAACGACAAGACCGACAAGCTCATCTCCGAACGCGTAGTCATGAACCTCGGGGCGCTTGCATCCTTCCGGGGGGAGGTACCGGGGAGAAAGTAGCAGCATCAGTAGCACCGCCTATTCCCCCGAGCCTCCGACAGTGATCAACTCGAAGGCTAGTCCGCGTCATAGTCGACCGTGACGGTAGCGCTCGTGGGGTGCGACTGGCACGTCAGCACGTAACCGCGGTCGAGCTCGTCCTTGCCCAGCGCAAAGTTGTGGTCCATCTCCACCGTTCCGTCGAGCAGCCTCGCCCGACAGGTGCCACAGGCGCCACCCATACACGCATAGGGTGCATCGTTGCAAACGCGCAGTGCGGTTTCGAGGATCGTGTCGCCCGGCACAAGGTCGACGACCCGCTCTTGGCCCGAGAGCTTGAAGGTCACCCTGGCCGCCTGCGTGTGCTCCCGCGCGGAGGCGGCGCCGTCGCTGTAGCCGAAGAAGAGCTCGAGATGCACGCGGCCGGGATCGAGACCGTGCTCAAGCAACAGGCAGCGGGTCATCGTCACGAGCTCGAACGGGCCGCACAGGAACCATTCGTCGACGCTCTCGGGGCGGAGCTTCGTGGAGAGCCAACGTTCGAGCTTCTGGCGGTCGACGCGACCGCTCAGCGCCGGCGTGTGAAGGGGGTCTCGCGAGAGCACGTGCAGGATCTCGAGTCGGTCGGCGAACCGAGACTCGAGCTCATCCAGCTCCGCGCGGAACATTGTCGACTCCCGGGTACGGTTTCCGTAGATCAATGTAAAGCGGCTCTCCGTTTCGATCTCGAGCGTCGTTGCGACGATCGACAGGACCGGGGTGATGCCGCTACCCGCAACGACGGCGACGTAGTGCTTCTCGGCGAGTGGGTCGAGCTTCGTCCCGAATTGTCCGGTCGGCGTCATCAGCTCGAGGATGTCGCCCGCCTTTAGCTGCTCCATCGCGAAGGTAGAGAAGGCGCCGCCCGGGATGTGCTTGACCGCGATCCGGAGTTGAGGCTCGGTGGAGGGCGAGCAGATCGAGTAGTTGCGGCGCACGTCCTTGCCTCCGAGGTCGGTGCGCACCGTCAGATGCTGGCCGTGGTCGAAGGCAAATTCCTGCTTGAGCTCACCCGGCACGTCGAACGAGATCATCACGCTGTCCTCGGTGAGACGCTTCACGTCGGCCACCGGGAGCTTGTGGAACACGGCGTACGGCGCCGATGACCCCTTTGGCATCCGGACCGGCAGCAGGCGCAAGAGTTTGCGGTTGAGCTTTTTCCACTCCAAATACTGCTCGGGCTCGAGCCTCTGGCCGAAGACGGTCGAAATCTCGGCGCCACGCTCGAGGTAGACTTGTTCGTTGCGCCGCCACGTGCCCAGGTACCGGTAGAACGGAATCGACGGGTGGAGGTGGTGCACCAGGTGGTAGTTCTGGGAGAGCATCATCGGCATAAACAGCCACTCCATGCCCACGCGGGCGCGAGTCGCCCGGTAGCGATTCTCACGTTGAGTGAATGGAAGCCCATGATGCGGCAGCCAGTCGAACCACCACGCGAGGACCATCAATGCGATCCGCTCCGGGATCAGATAAACCACGGCGAGCATCCAGAAATAGCCGGTCCCTATCGCCACGATGACGCCGGTCACGGTGGCGAGCAGGAGCATGCCGGTCTCAGCAACCTCTGTCTTCGGCCGGTTCGAAAGATTGCGCGCGTAAAAGACCCCGTATGAGAGATCCATCGCCGCCCACCGAAACGGAAGCTGCCACCAGGGCCCGCGATTGGCGAACGTGTCGGGATCGTTTTCATCGTCGTTCGAGTGCCTGTGGTGCTCGATGTGAATGTAGCCGAACGAAGGGAACGAGATTACCGCAGACACGAACGGCATCGCGAGGCGGCCGAACAGCCGGTTCACCCATCGTGCACGGCTGATCGAATAGTGTGATGCGTCGTGCGCTACCGTGAACATCGCGAAGCAGGCCGCAGCGTTCACCGCGATCGTGACCAGGGGCGGAACGCGCTCCACGAGCGCCGCCCAGGTCGAGAACACGAACACCGCCAGCGCAGCGAGGAAAAGACCCACAGTCGGTAGCGCCAGCGCCGGGACCGGCTCGCCAGGATCCGGCAAGGCATGACGTGAGGGTGCGGAGCTCGTAGTCAATTCAAACGCCTTCCTCGGAGAAGACGACAGTAAACCGATCAAACACTCCACGCAATTCGGGAACTACCCTTCATGCGCTTTCCCAAGTGCGCGTCATCATTGGTTGCGGGGGCCGGATTTGAACAGACGACCTTCGGGTTATGAAGTTCAGGAAGCCCGGTTTTCGCACGCCATCACAACACACCGGAATCACGTAGAAACCTCAAACATAAAGCTTTTGGCGCGTCATCGTTGGTTGTGGAGGCAGAGAGGGACCTAGTAGACTCGAAGTGGGGAACAGATGGGTCGAGTCATCTTCGACGAGACGGACCAGCCCGTGATGCGAATGACCTATCAGGGGCTGTGCGACGACGCAGAGTGGACGCGTCACATCGAGGTGATGAGCGAATGGGCTCGCCGTGGGGACTACTATGGCGTCGTGATCGACGCGCGCGAGGTTGGCCACGTTCCCGCAACCCAGCGGCGCGGAATCATGGACTGGATCGTCCGTGACCGACAACACCTGAGATCGAACTGCGCGGGGGGAGCGCTGGTTTTCGCGAACGCGCTCCAGCAGGGCCTATGGACAGCGATCTCTTGGGTCACACCAAGCCCCATCCCGGTGAAGATCTTCCGAGACGTTCCCACGGCCGAGGCGTGGGTCCGCGGTATGCTCCGCAACAAGATGGCGTCGTGACGCGAGGGCGCTGGTGCTTGGCAGCAGGGCTGCGTCGTCTATCGACCTTCGGGGGACGGCCACTAAGTTCGTGAAACCAACCGCCCAAGACCGAATGGCCCCAAAATGGCCCCAGAAAAACAAACGCGCACGAGGGCTTTCCCAAGTGCGCGTCATCATTGGTTGCGGGGGCCGGATTTGAACCGACGACCTTCGGGTTATGAGTTCACAAGAGCCGGTTTCTCGCGCTCGACACAACAAACCGGAATCACACAAAAACCTCAAACATGACCGGGACTTGCCCCCATCGCCGTCTTCACGGCTCGTCACTTCATATCATCTGATTTCACATCGCCACGTCAACGTCAGGTCAACGAGCCGCAGACAATCAGGGCCGACATTTCCGGAACGCTGGGGCATGCGCCCCCTAGCGCCGTACTGCCAGGTCCTCGATGATCAGCTTCGCCACGTAGCTCGCCACTGGCCGCATCTCCGCCCTTCCCTACGGCCCACCGAACATCGAAACCGCAACTGCCAGAATCAGGGCCTGAATCAACCATCCGACCGCGCAGACACCGATTGCGCGCCACGTGCTCTTGTAGTCGAGCGCTTGTCTGACTGCGATCACCATCGCCACCAGCATCCAGATGCCTGCAACAGAAAAGACCAGGCCCGTCAAGCCAGGGATGATTCCCAAGACTCGAATCAATCCGGGG
>CAXMND010000199.1:0-9382 GCA_964194675.1 uncultured Coxiellaceae bacterium
TTGGGGTCGTGACCGTCCTGCTACCGGAGCTAGAGGACGAGCCCTCAGAAGAGTCAGCCACCTCACAAGACGACGTCGACGCGTACGGCGAGAGCGCCAAAGCACCGCCAGAGTGAATTGCCCTCGCGCGCGCTAACCAAAAACGCGCACGAAGGCAACTCATTCTTTGCGCAACAGGTCACAATTTTGCGATGTTATGAGGAACGTGGCGCATCGCAGACTCATCGCAGTCGTGTTCGCATGGGTACTTTCTCCGGCACCGGGGTACGCATCACCCGACGTGCCCATGTGCGTCGCCGAGCAAGCGAATTTGGTCGAGGCACCGATCAGCGTTGAGCGTTCCTGGGTCTCCACTGCGATGTGTGGCCCCTTTACCAGGCCGATCGCCGTGGCCGAAGCAAGTCCGTTGCCAGGCCGCGCCATCGAAGCCTACCGCGAAGCCACGCAGCTGATCGCGGCCGCCCGCTACGAGGAAGCACGCCTACAATTGGACTTGGCCCACCAGGGCCTTCCCCGGATCGCAGACCACATCGCCCTGCAGAACGCGCGGCTCGAGTTGCTCCGTGACCGGCCCGTTCGTGCGGCCGCCTTCTTCGCGGAAGCCGCCGAGAGCATTCATGAATCGGTCACGGTCCAAGCGAGCTTTGGGTATGCGCTAGCACTCCTCCGAGCCGACGACCCGACCGCCGAGCGGGCCCTACACGACCTGCTGTGGACCTATCCAGCACTCCCCGATCGCACCGACCTCCTATATGAGCACGCCCAGAGCCTCCTCCGACGGCAGCGCTACGAAGAAGCGGGACAGATCTTCCACGCCATTCGCATCGACCATCCGGGAAGCCAGTTGGCGCCCCGCGCGCAAGCCGAGTTGACGCGTCTCACGCGACTCGGGCACGACACCCCGGAGCTGACCAACGAGGGACGAGTCAGAATCGCGCAAGAGCTCGTGCGCACCGGCCCACTCGACAAGGCTAAGGAGACGGTCACGGAATTGCTCGAACGGCCACTGACCCCGGGGCAGTACGCCAAGGTTCACTACCTCGCAGGTCGATTGGCTCGCTACGAAGGTCGCTGGCGAACCGCGGAAACCTATCTCCGTACGGCACAACGGTTCCCATCGCCTGATATCGCGACCACTCGAGAGATCGAGGACCGGGCGAACGACATGGCACAAGTCGCGACGGCGCGCGAAAAAGACTCCGCGCTCATGGCGCTTACTCGACTGAAAGCGGGACGGGCGTACGCAGCCATCCCATCGGCCCGGCTCCATGACTTGATTCGGCTCACCTCCCCCGCTGGCCTGAAGGAGGAAGTCGACGACATCCTCATCACCCTGAGTGCGCGGAAAGGGGTCGCGTCCAGCATCCTGTTCGATGCGGCGATGGCGGCGGTCGGGACCGGCGGTGAAGGACTGATCATTGCGCTGCTCGACCGCGTGGCAAAGCGAGGCAGCACTCGGTATCAGGCCGCGGCGCTCTATCATTTGGCGAGGGCACACGAACGTGGGGGACGGCCGGAGGAAGCCAAGGGCTACTACTCGAGGACGCTCGAGCTAGGCGACGACTACTACGCGCTATGGGCCGTAAACGGCCTCGCGAGGCTCGAGATCGACCGGGGTATCGAAAGCCCAGAAGGTTTATCGGACCTCGACCGACGAGGTATGCCACGCGCGCCCCAGGCCGCCGATTCGGAGCTTTCCGGCCAACTCGAGTTGATCGCAGAGCTCCACGGCGACACCTACCCTTGGATCGGCCGAGCGGCTGATCTCCTCAGCATCGGTGAACAGGCCTCGGCGACCGCCGAGCTCTTCGCGGCCTATCTCTCGTGGCGGCACGCGCTAGGAAAGCCGGTCGCGCGAGCGGGCCTCGATTCCGTAGCCCGTGCGGACGGACGCGTGCACGAGCCGATCGCGGCAGACGTTCGCACCGCGCGATTGGGTCTGAGCGATTCGGACCGTGCGACCCTCTCCTCGGTGGCAGCTTCGCTCGGTGACATGGGTACCGCGGGAGGCTTCGCGGGCCCGGACTTCATCGAGACCCTGCCGCGTGCGTACGAGTGGCTCGCCGTACCCGCAGCAAACCGGTACGGCCTCGACCCGAACCTCTTGCTCGCGGTGATGCGTGTCGAAAGCGCCTACCAGAAGCACATCGTGTCGTATGCCGGCGCCGTCGGCCTCATGCAGATCATGCCCCGCACCGGACAGTTGATCGCGCATGCACTCGGCCACGAAGACTTCTCGCCAGCCGACTTGCTCGACCCGAAAACCAATTTGGAGTTCGCTGCGTGGTACCTCACCTCGTTGATCCGCCGGTTCGACGGACGGCTACCGCTCGCCATCGCGGCCTACAACGGTGGACCACACAACGTGCGACGCTGGATGCAGGAGTGCGCCGATGGGACTTCGGTCGACGTTCTCCTGGAACGGATTCCTTTCACTCAGACCCACCGCTACGTGCGCCGCGTTCTGGTGAACTACGAAGCCTATCGCAAGCAGCAGGAGCTGCCGGCACCGAGATTGTCGGTACAGCTCCCGGCGCAACGCGTCGACCCGGTATCTTTCTGATACAACACGATAATGGGTAGCGACGAGGTCGACGCGATAGTGATCGGGGCAGGCGCCGTGGGTCTCGCATGCGCGCTCGAACTCACCCGCCGGCTAGATTCGGTGGTCGTCATCGAACGCGAAGTCGGGCCTGGTCGAGAGATCTCGAGCCGCAACAGCGGGGTGATCCACGCGGGGATCTACTATCCGGGGGATTCCTTCAAGACGCGCCTATGCATCGAAGGCAAGCAGCTTCTCTATCGCTGGTGCGAAACCCACGACGTCCCGCACGCCCGAACGGGGAAGCTGATCGTTGCGACGAGCGCTGAGGATGAGGAGCGCCTTCGAAGGCTCGCACGACACGCCAAAGAGGTCGGCGCCGGAGAGCTGGAGCTGTTGACCGGCGCGGAGATGGCAGAGAGGGAGCCCGAGCTCCGCTGCCACGCGGCGCTCTACTCACCTACTTCCGGGGTCGTCGATGTTCACGAGCTTCTCGCGAGCTTCCTCCGCGAAGTGCGGGAGGCCGACGGGGCGGCTGTCTTTCATACGGCGGTCGAGGAGATCCGTCCTTCGGGACGAGACTGGATCGTTCGAACCGCGGACACGATGGGCCGAGCGACCGAGATACGAACACGACGCATCGTGAACGCCGCCGGGCTTTCGGCGCTCGGCATCGCCGAAAAATCGGGCCTGCCAGCCCACGAGCGACCGTGGCGCCTCTATCCCTGCAAGGGCTCGTACTTCGCGCTTCAGGCCGGGGCCCCTCCGACGAAGCACAGCCTGATCTATCCGCTGCCCCAGGGCGCAAGCCTCGGCGTGCATATCACGGCCGACCTCTCCGGGGCTCGCCGCGCCGGCCCAGACGCCAAGTACATCGACGAGATCGACTACACCGTCGACCAGTCGCACGCCGAGCGATTCGCCGAAGCGGTCGCGCGATACCTCCCGGCGATCCGCCCTGAGCACTTGACCCCGGACTATGCTGGGATCCGGCCCAAGCTCGTCGGCCCGGGCGGCGGATTCGCAGACTTCGTCATCGCCACCCCCGAATCGCAGCCTGGGGTGGTTCACCTGATAGGCATCGAATCTCCAGGGCTTACGGCCTCTCTTGCCATCGGCGCTTACGTGTCCAAGTTGGTCGGATAGGGGTTGCACCCCGGCCGGCGGGTATGCAGCATAACCCGGCCTCAAAGGAGTTTCATGAGCCATCGAGTCTTGATTATCGGAAGCGGACCCGCAGCACACACGGCAGCGCTCTACGCGGCGCGCGCGGAGCTCAAGCCCGTGCTCTTCGAAGGCTTCCTGGCCGGCGGCGTCGCGGCAGGCGGTCAGCTCACCACCACGACCGATGTCGAAAACTACCCCGGTTTCCCCGAGGGCATCATGGGCCCAGACCTCACCGATCGCTTTCGCGCGCAGTCCGAGCGGTTCGGCACGACGATCCACACCGAAACCGTGAATGAGCTCGACCTCTCCAGCCGACCATTCCACTTCAAGGCGGACACCCAACAGGGCACCGCGCACACGATTATCATCGCGACCGGCGCTACGGCGAAGCGGCTCGAGATCCCGGGCGCGAACGACGGAGAGCTCTGGCAGAAGGGCATTTCGGCCTGCGCGGTTTGCGACGGCGCGTTGCCGGCGTTTCGCAACCAGCCCCTGGCGGTGATTGGCGGTGGCGACTCCGCAGTGGAAGAGTCGACATTCCTCACCAAGTACGGCGCACCGGTGTACGTCGTGCACCGTCGAGACGAGCTCCGGGCTTCGAAGATCATGCAACACCGCGCGCTGACGAATCCCAAGATCGAAATGCTGTGGTCGCACGTGGTGACCGAAGCCAAGGGGACCGACTTCCTCGAGGCGATCCGCGTCAAAGATCTGAAAACCAACGAGGAGCGGGACGTTCCCGTCGCGGGCCTCTTCTTCGCCATCGGCCACACGCCCAACACCCCGTTTCTCAACGGGCAGATCGAGACCGACGAGCAGGGCTACATCATCACCAAGCCCGACTCCACCGAAACCAACGTGCCCGGGGTGTTCGCCGCCGGCGACGTGCAGGACAAGAAGTGGCGTCAGGCGGTCACCGCGGCGGGGACGGGCTGCATGGCGGCGCTGCAAGCCGAGCACTTCCTCGCCTCGCAGAGCTGACCCTCAGGAATCGAGGCCCGCGCCGTTCCCGTTTCGCCGGGCGCGGCGCTCTTGTCTGCGCAGGACCGCCTGAGCGCGACGCTCCTTCGTCTTCGGAGAGGGCTTCCGGCCTCGATAGGCGGCCTGTTCTTCGTGATGCTCGTCGAAGGCGCCCGGCTGCGCGCCGAGCTCGAAGAAGGCGACCTCTCGCTGCGCGCGCTCACCGAGCCTCAAGGGAACGATCGCAGCGCCGACACCAGCGCCGACATACACCGCGCCTTTGGGCTCCGTAGAGGCCCGCGAGCCGTAGAGGCCGTGAATGTACCTGTGGCCGGCTAACTTGCCGACAGAAAGCTCATGCAGGCGAGCGACGGTGATCTGCCCCGCGTGCGTATGTCCCGAAAAGACGAGAGGCACACCGTGCTCCCACAGCGCATCGGCTTCTTCGGCGATATGCGAGAGCCCGATGACTGGAAGGTTCGACTTGAGCCCCTTGAGTGCGTCGCGTTGGGAAGCGTGGCCGGTGTACGCGTCGTCGAGACCAACCACTTGTAGAGATTGATGGCCGATCGTAATCGTCGTGTGTGCGTTGTCGAGCACCTCCGCGCCGCCCTTTCGGAGCGCCTTGCGAACGACATCCGCCCCCGCCCAGTGATCGTGATTTCCGAGCACTGCAAACACTGGCGCATCGAGCTTCCCGATCACCTCGGTCAGATCGTCGAGATAGACTTGGCTGTGACAAACGAAGTCTCCACTGATGACGACGATGTCGGGGTTGCCCGCGTTGGTCATCGAGACGGCATCATACTGAACTGCCATGGGCGTCACCCGCCCGACGTGGAGGTCGGTCAGATGCGCCACACGGACGCCCTCGAGGTGCTCGATGAAGCACTCGGGGCCCGCAAAGCGACGGACACGGAACTTGCGCGACGCGTCGTGCCACGGGTCTCGCTCGCGAAGAAGCCTCTGACGAAGTTTCCGGAGC
This sequence comes from uncultured Coxiellaceae bacterium, assembly GCA_964194675.1. GTDB lineage: Bacteria > Myxococcota_A > Polyangia > Polyangiales > Houyiibacteriaceae > SG8-38. The sequence continues at coordinate 5,655 of CAXMND010000199.1, forward strand.
CCATCAATTGTGGCGGATTTGCCCATGTCAGCTCAATGTAGTCACTCGATTGAATGCGTGCACGAATCGCGCGGGGCACCGCCATCAAGACGATCAACCCTGCCACGATTTCGTGCCACGGCATCCCGAAAACCCTACACGAACCCGAGAAGCTGGCCTCCCCACAACGCAGCCACCCCGCTGAGCGTGGTACAAGGTATGGTAGGCGGCGGCTAGTCCAGAGGATGAAGCGCGATGAAGTTTTCGGCGAAGTGCCTGGTCGCGCTCACGCTCACATCGATCCTGGTCGTCGACGGCTGCGACAAGCCATTCAACGGGCCAACCAAGGACGTCTGCTATCTGAATCGAGGCGACACGTCTACCTGCCCTACGAGCTTGGACCTCTATCTTCCCGAGCCGAGCGGTCAGCCCGCGCCGGTGATGGTCACGGTACACGGTGGTGGTTGGGGGAGCGGCGACAAAGCCGATGCTAAAGTGACTATCTGCTGTTCAATTGTGAGATAGCACACAGAGTAACGCATTCGCGTGGAACCTATTCGGCATCGAGGACCGCAACCTCTCTTGAGCTGCGCGAGTACTCGATGGTAAGCTCGCCCCTCACAATTCATTTGTAGCGGACTTGAGAAAGCGTCTTCAACCCGAGAAGGATTTAACTCATGTCGTGTTCCAGAACAATCGGTCGAGTAGGTTGTGTTCTCGCTGGGCTTCTGGCGATCGTGGGCTGTGCCAGCGATGCGCCAGACGCCGATACAAACGGCTCACTCGGGGCGCAGGTCAAAGGGGCGATGAGTGAACTCATCATCGACGGCGAATTTGAACTTCAGCCGTATGAATTGCCAGATGGTCAAGGCTATCGTCACATCGCCACAGCGATCAACGAAGCGAAAGAAGAATTAATAATTTACGGCGGACTAGGTAGCTGTTTCGGCCCCGCCTGTCCGGTAAATGACACGGTATATACGTTGGACCTGTCGGAACCACCACTTGAGCAGGATTGGCAGCCTCGAAGTGTCGATGACGTTGTATCCAGACCATGGTTCACGAGCACGCGTGGATTTGTCGAGTTCGACGACGAGTACTATCTTGCGTGCGACGATCAAAATATCGATATAGTTTATGGTTTCGATCCAGATACATACCAATTCCAAGCCGCATCGACATCACCGTTAGGTCTGGAGCATCAATCGGGCGATTGCTGTGCGGTCGGTGTAACTATCCCCAATAGTCGCGACGGACATGTCGTCCACGAGGACAGAATCTACATATTGGGAGGTCGAAACGAATTCGGTACGCCCGATCAGGAAGATCCTGTAACAGACGTCAGGTATTACTCAGTGACATTCGATGAATGGAAGCAGGTCGAAGATCTAAATGTCGCTCGGTCACATTTGGGTTGCGTTGCCGCTGAACGACGTGGGGTTTCCCTAATTTATGCAATTGGTGGAGGTAATTCGCCGGCTGGTGAAGTATTGAGATCAATTGAAATATACGATGTTTCTAAGGACAAGTGGACGTTGCATGACGACTATTTTCCGGAGGGGCAAGGTCGTCAGCGACTCGGTGTACAGAATCTTGATAACAAATATCTTATGCTCATCGGAGGTGATTCAACCTGCGCTGGCGGCGGTGGTGCCAACTGCGAGCCCGATCAGCCACTGACTTGGGTGGATCTCATTGACATCAAGAAAAACAATAGGTTGATTTCAGATGACAGTTTGATACCGCAGCTGCAGATCCCCAGACAAACCCCTGGAACAATGCTGATAAGACTGAACGGTCATGGACCTAAGTATTCGTTATTTGTTGTTGGTGGCAGAACTCGTGATAGCGAAGGTTTGGGCGCATTAACGACAACTGAAGTCTTGTCGTTTCATCGGATTGAAGTTCAAAACCTTCATTGATTCGACATAAGAACCCTATCCACCGGCGCGCACATGACTTACGGCATGTGGCGCTAACGAACATGGCAGCTGTCATGTAGTCACTCGACTCAATGGTCGCACGAATCGCGCGAAGGGCGCTTGCGTTTGAGCCTCGACACCGGCACGTCCGGCCCCTGGGGCCCTGAGCTCCCGCGCTTGCTACGGAAGCGCCTGTACAGGTAGGCCACCGCCGCCAAGACGATCAATCCTGCCACGATTTCCTGCCACGGCATCCCGAAAACCCTACTTGAACCCTAGAAAGTCGTCATAAGAACCACAGAGGACGTGGTAGCGTCCACGCGTGCGTCTCGAGGGGTCGTGTCATTGTGGCCGGGTGCGCTTCTCCCTCGAGAGCAAGCAACCCTGGCCATACCAGCGTTGCTACTGCTCCATTTGCCGCAAGACGGGCAGCGGTGGGTTCATGATCAACCTCGGTGGGGACATGCGCACGATGAAGATCGACGGCGAGGATAACCTCGCGCACTACTGCGCGAGGGTCGAGCGAAAGGGCGAGGTCGTGCAGAGCAAGCATCGTCGCTTCTTCTGCAAGCGATGTGGTTGTCATCTCTATGCCTGGCACGAGAACTGGCCCGATATCGTGCACCCGGTGGCCAGCGCGATCGACACGCCCCTCCCTGACCCTCCCTGGCGCGTGCACCTGATGCTGGGTAGCAAGGCCGATTGGGTGCCCGTACAGGCCGAGCCCGACGATGAGCAGTACGACGCGTATCCGGCTAAGTCACTCGCCGTTTGGCACCGCGACCACGGATACACCGACCCCGAGTAGAGAAGCGCGGCCATCACGATTCCTATACGCTCTCTGCAGCGGAAGGTGGTGTCTTCAAACCACGCTCCCGGTTTCGGACGACACCGCCGAGTCGGTCGGCCCAGTTCTCCGGATAGCCCTCGTAGTACCCCGTCCACTGGCGGCCGGTGATCTCTCGGTACCCGAACGCGTAGATTGCGCGCGAGATCGACGGTACACCAATGACCGGCAGATACAGAGGCCCGAAAAGGCGCGACTGCTTGGTGTGGCCAAGCTCGTGAGCCCTATTTCGATCGTCGAGGTCGTGCCATCGACTGTTCTCGCGACTCCAAAAGACGACGTAGCCGAGTGAGATCCCGGTGCCGCTCGACTCGACCACGAGCCGCCCACCTTCGACTTCGATCTTCTTGATGCGTCTACGGGCGGCTTCGAGGCCGAGCATCGCGATACCGAGCGCAGATTGGGGTGCTTCCCAAAGGATCGACAAGCCTTTGCCAACAAGGGGCATGGGCGGAGCCTAGCGTCCGCTTCCGGGCATGCCGAGACCATCAGCATCCCTAGCGCGATCGAGTGCTAACACCGCCCACCTCGTACACGATGATCTCAATGGTCGCACGAATCGCGCGAAGGACGCTTGCGTTTGAGCCTCGACACCGGCACGTCCGGCCCCTGGGGCCCTGAGCTCCCGCGCTTGCTACGGAAGCGTTTGTAGAGGTAGGCCACCGCCGCCAAGACGATCAACCCTGCCACGATTTCCTGCCACGGCATCCCGAAAACCCTACACGAACCCGAGAAGCTTGCCTCCCTGATAGACGAGGAAGGAGGCGGTGTATGCGAGCAGCGTCATGTAGGCAAACATGAACGCCGGCCACTTCCACGAGCCCGATTCCCTTCGCACGACGGCGATTGTGCTCATGCACTGGCATGCGAGCAAGAAGAACACCATGAGAGAGACCCCGCTGAGCGGAGTCATCACCAGGGAGCCATCGGCATGGCGCGCTTCCCGCAGGGCCTGACGCAGGGGCTTGCTCTCCTCATCG
>CAXMND010000200.1:0-6034 GCA_964194675.1 uncultured Coxiellaceae bacterium
ACACCACCGATACCGCCTGTGCCACCGCCGCCCGTGCCGCCGCCGCCCGTGCCGCCGCCGCCTGTGCCGCCGCCGCCTACGCCGCCGCCGCCTGTGCCACCGGGGCCACCGCCATCGTCACCGCAACCGGTTACGGCTACACCTAGCGCGAGTATCGCAGCCAACCCCAAACGAACCATCAAAGACGTACCGGTTTTCATGACACTTTCATCCTATCTTCACCCGGAACCAAACTCGCTGAGTGTCCACAATTCGCGCGTGAAATCAAACGACCATCGATGAAAAACACTTTCAAGAAGGCACCGTCGCGACTTGTCGCATTCGCGGCTCCCAACGCCCGCAAGATCTGCGCGACTAACCAAATTATTCGCCTGGTTTTCGCGTCGTCCGCGGAGATCATTTGGAAACCCTCTTCTCGCGGTCATACCTGCAAGCGGTAGGCCATCTTCCTCAGAAGAATTTGATGCTGAGGTCGATCAGCATCTGCTTGAACTTGTTGTAGGGCGCGGTCATCAGATCGATGGCACTGAACGGCAGCACTTGCTTGAAGACGCCACGCGCGTTCGAAAACGCCTCGAAGCCGAAGAAGCCGTGGCCTTTGCCGATGCCGCTGTTGTTCGACCCGCCAAACGGCAAGTTGTTGTTGAAGAAGTACACCGCGCTGTGGTTGATGGAAGTGCCGCCAGCCCGCGTGTTCTGAATGATCCGCTCGATGTTCTGGTTGCTCTTGCTGTAGATATAGAGCGCGAGGGGCTTTTCCTTCGAGTTGATCATTGCGATCGGCTCATCGAGCGACTTGAAAGTGTACATGGGAAGGATCGGACCGAAGATTTCCTCGGTCATGACAGCAGAGCTCGGATCGACATCGGTCAACACCGTTGGCTCGATGTAATCCTCGTTGCCTTCGGTCCTACCCCCAAACGCAACGGTCGCGCCTTTCTCCTTGGCGTCGTCGATGTAGCTCGAAAGCCGTTGGAAGTGCCGGTTGTTGACGATCCTCGCGTAGTCGTCGGACTTCTGGGCATCCTGCCCATAGAACGACTCGATGTTCTCCCGGAACTTGTCGAGAAATTCGTCCTTCTTGTTCTCGTGCACGAAGAGATAGTCCGGCGCGATGCAGATTTGGCCGTTGTTGGTGAACTTCGCCCAAGCGATGCGCTTCGCAGCTGCACTGACGTTCGCCGTTTCGTCGACGATGGTCGGCGACTTGCCTCCGAGCTCTAATGTCACCGAGGCCAGGTGTTTCGACGCTGCCTCCATCACGACTTTGCCAATCGCGGGAGCGCCGGTGAAGAAGATGTGGTTGAAGGGTAGTGCCAAGACGGCCTGAGACGTCGCGATGCCCCCCTCGACCACGGCCACCTCGTTCTCGTCGAAGACGTCGTCGATGATGCTCTTCATCGCTGCCGAGGTGTGCGGGGTGTGCTCCGAGGGCTTGACCATGACGCAGTTGCCCGCCGCGACTGCGCCCACCAGGGGCCCGAGCGTGAGATTGACGGGGAAATTCCAAGGAGAGATGATCAACACCACACCCTTCGGCTCATAGTGGATGTGTGAGCTCGAGCCTAGAAGCGAAAGTGGCGTCTTCACGCGATGAGGCCTCATCCACTTCGAGAGGTGGCGAACCGAGTGCTTGATCTCGCCCGTCACGGGATAGATTTCGGTGAGGTCCACCTCGGAAGCGTGCTTTCGGAAGTCCGCATACATTGCGTCACGGAGATCCTGCTTGCGAGCCAGCACAGCCTTGTGAAGCCTCTTGAGCTTCTCCTTGCGCTCCTGTGCATTGGTCTTCGCGACCGTGAATTGATGCGCCTGCTGGAGATTGAAGATCCGTTCGATCTCTGCGCTGCTCGCCTCGATGCCAGAGGTTGAGGTCGGAGACGCTTGTGAAGAGCCATTGGTGTGCTCTTCTGGAGCGGCTTGGGCCGTGGGCTGGGACATGCGAATTACCTTCCGTATTGTCAAGCTGTGACTTCGGTGACGATGCGCTCCGACGCTTCCCACAACTTTTCCGCCATCGCAGGGTCTCGCCCGTGACGGCTAGATAGCGATTCGTTGCAGTCAGCGAGATACTTACCTGCCACGCCTGCCATGCTCGGATGCGTAGCCGCATAGCACTCGGTGGCCGCCCCCTGGGGAATGCTCTTCAAGACGAGCGGGGCGGCGATGGACATCGCCATACCGGCGATTGGATTCATGTTGCGTGTGAGCTTCGTGTGGATGACACCAGGATGAAGGCTGTTGGCGATCTTGCCAGTTCCCTCGAAGCGCTTTGCGAGCTGATTCGCAAAAAGCAAGTTTGCGAGCTTGGATTGCCCGTAGCTCTTCCATGGCCCGTATTCGCGCTCGCCAGACAGATTGTCGAACTGGATACCCTCGGGATAGGTGCCATTGTGCGCGTCGCTGCTCACGATCACGACCCGCCCGTCGTCCGCCAGGTTCTCGACCAGTGACGTCACCAAGATGAAGTGGCCAATGTGGTTCGTCAGAAACTGTAGCTCGTAACCGTGCTTCTGATTCAGCTTCGGCAGCGCGATGATGCCGGCATTACAGATAATCGCATCGAGCGCACGTCCGATGGCTTTGACCTGCTGGACGCATTCGAGAACGGATGCCGGCTCCGATAGCTCGCAGGCTACGGCAGTGGTCTGCCCGCCCACCTGATCGCCGGCAGCCTGGGCCTTCTCGACCGTACGCGCGGCTGCGATCACATGCGCGCCCCGTTTCGTCAGCACACGAAGGGTCTCGAGACCGATCCCTGAGGTGCAACCGGTGAGCAACATCGTCCGCCCGCTCAGGTCGATCCCTTCGGTCACTTCCTCAGCGGTAGTGCTGTAACCAAACCCGCTGGGACCTTTTCCTTTAAAGAACGACAGAAGAGGCATGGCGTAATTCCTCTACAGGCCTGCGCGAGCACTCGCGTCGATGCAGGCCAGGGCGCAAGGCTACGACAATCGCACTATCGGCACAAACCGCCACGGGAAAGCGATGGTTCCGGGGAATTCGGCTAGTTGAGGGGCACGGACGACTGCGTGATGAAGCCGTTGTTCAGCGCTTCGACATCGTTTACCGGATTCTCCAGCGTGGACTCACAGTCTTGAGGATCTTGGAAACCATCGATGGTGGGCGCCATCGCAATGCCGACGAGCGTGTCACGAATCGATCCGCCGTCACAGCTCGGAATGTTGAGGTTCTGCACGTCGGTCGGCGTGATGCCACCCTCGGCGAGCGCGGCCCGATTCTCCGAGAGCCACTGCAGAACTGCCTCCACCCCCGAGGGAAAATCGAGCTCACCGCCCGGTTGGGGCGTGCCTTGCGAGGAGGCGAGCGCCGGAACGCCGCTTCGAGCGGCGGTTTTGGCTGCGCCGACCGTCCCCGAGATGCCGGTGACGATGGGCTCGCTGACGTTCTGAACGTCGTTGATCCCCGAGATCACGACGTGCGGCTGCTCCTCAGGTGTGTAGAGATTCTCGAGCGCGTAGTTCACCGCGTCGGCCGGGCAGCCGTCGATGATGGTGGCTGGATACCCACTCAGCGTCGTATCAGTGGTGACGTCCAGGTTGCCGCATCGCTCCGACGGACCCGTCATATCCGAGCTGCCACTTCGGTTGCCATCGGGCGCGCAGACGGTGACCTCGTTGTTGGGGTCCGCGATGAGCCCTTCGACGACCGCGTCGATCCCCTCGGCCTCGAACCCGTCGTCGTTGGTGACGAGGATTCGCAACGGGGTATCAGCTGATCCACCCGTGCCCCCGGAACCGCCAGAGCCCCCAGTGCCGCTACCGTCATCGGAGCTGCAACCGGCCAGGGCGAGCGCAAGACCAAGCGCTACCCACATCGTGATCTGACGAGTGCTGTAAATCATGTGGCGGATACTAGAAACATGGCCTCGGGTGCGCAAGGGGCTTGCCCAAAACCCTCGGCGGTCCGAGTATCGGGGCATGGCGGAACCGATCATCGACGCGTGGATCCAACATCCGACCGGGCAATTCCTCGGCCACGAGATGTTTGCCTCGCTACGACGCTGGATGAAGCTCGACACCATTCCGGAAGAAATCCCGATCGAGTTCACGATGTCAGCTCTCGATACCGCAGGCGTGACACGTGCGCTCGTATCGGCCTGGTGGAGTCCCACGGGCCCGCTTCTATCGAACGACGAAGTCGCAAAGGCCGTCAAGACTCACCCCGACCGACTGAGCGGAATCGGCTCTGTCGATCTATACCGACCGATGGATGCAGTACGCGAGCTACGTCGCTGCGTGAAAGATCTCGGCTTCGTCGGGGTCCGACTTCTACCGTGGCTCTGGGGCCTCCCGCCGAACGACCGCCGTTACTATCCGATCTACGCAGAGTGTGTGGAGCTCGACGTGCCGTTCTGCCTCCAAGTCGGCCATGCAGGCCCGCTCCGACCGAGCGATCCCGGGCGCCCCATCCCGTACTTGGACGAAGTTGCCTGCGACTTTCCCGAGCTCCGCATCGTCGGTGGTCACATCGGCTATCCATGGACCGACGAGATGATCGCCCTCGCGACTAAATACGAAAACGTCTACATCGACACCTCGGCATACACTCCGGAACGTTACCCAGAAGCGCTCGTTCGCTTCATGCGGGGCCCCGGTCTACGCAAAGTTCTCTTCGGAAGCAACTGGCCGATGATCCCCCCCGACAAGTGCATCGGCCAGCTCGACATGCTCGACCTGTCGGACGAGGGCCGCCGCGCCTTTCTGTACGAAAACGCGGTCCAGGTGTTCAATCTGGGATAGTCGCGTCGTCATTGCCAGCCTCTCTCGCGCGGGCTAGAACCACTCCAAATGGATAAGAAAGCGACGCTGCATTACGACGGCACCAGTTATGAGATGCCGATAGTCGAAGGCTCTTACGAGGAGCGGGGGATCGACATTCGGAACCTCCGCAAGGACACCGGGCTGATCACCCTTGACTCGGGTTACATGAACACCGGGGCGACGACGAGCGAGATCACCTACATCAGCGGCGAAGAAGGCGTGTTGCTGTACCGAGGCTATCCCATCGAGCAACTTGCCGAACACTCGACGTTCGTAGAGACAGCCTATCTGCTGATCTACGGTGATTTGCCAACGAAGACCGAGCTCGCGGCTTTCTCGACGTCGCTCACGTATCACAGCATGTTGCACGAAGACATGCGCCACTTCTTCGATGGGTTTCCTTCGAAGGCTCACCCGATGGCGATCTTGTCGTCGATGGTGTGCTCACTATCGGCCTACTACCCGGACAGCATCGAGCCCGACGTCCACAACCACGAGCACATCGCGCGTCTCGTCTCGAAGCTCCGCACGATCGCCGCCTTCAGTTATCAGAAGCAGTTGGGGCGCCCCGTCGCCTATCCGCGCAACGAGCTGAGCTACTGCGCCAACTTCATCCACATGATGTTCTCGCACCCTGCGGAGCCTAAAGCCGACCCCGACCCGGAGCTCGTCAGGGCGCTGGACGTCCTGCTGATACTCCACGCAGACCACGAACAAAACTGCTCGACCTCGACCGTGCGCCTCGTCGGGTCGAGCCACGCGAGTCTGTACGCAGCGATCAGCGCAGGCATCTGCGCGCTATGGGGGCCGCTCCACGGAGGAGCGAACCAAGCCGTGATCGCGATGCTCGAGGAAATCCAGAACGAAGGTGGCGACTCCAGCGCTTTCATGCGGCAAGTCAAAGACCGCCAGCGTCGCCTCATGGGCTTCGGCCACCGCGTCTACAAAAACTTCGACCCGCGGGCGATGATTCTCAAGAAGTACGCCGACAAGCTCCTCAGGCACCTCCAGATCGACGACCCGCTCTTCGACATTGCCCAACAGCTCGAGGAAGTCGCGCTCTCCGACCCGTTCTTCATCGAGCGAAAGCTCTACCCGAACGTCGACTTCTACAGCGGGATCATCTATCGAGCTATGGGCATCCCGACCGAAATGTTCACGGTGCTGTTCGCGCTCGGCCGCATCCCGGGTTGGATCGCGCACTGGAAAGAGATGATGGAGGACCCCGACGTTCGCATCGGGCGCCCCCG
>CAXMND010000201.1:0-7306 GCA_964194675.1 uncultured Coxiellaceae bacterium
CCTTGGCGTTCAGACGGGCCCCACCCTCTCGAGCCAGATCTTCGAAGAACAGGGGCTCGGAAACCTCTGGGGCGAGGCCACGGACACGGCGCCGGAGGGGGTCGTGCGGGTCGAGCGCCGTGACGACACCGGGCTCGCCGATCTTTGGATGGAGGCAGACGGCAAATCCGACTGGAACGGCGACAGCACGGAGGAGGCGCCGCGCGCCACCGCGATACTCGATAAAGGCTCCGACATCCAGACCGGACTCCTTTTCTAGGGCAGCCCCCAACGCGAGCTGACGCTGACCCACTCAGACTTCGCCATTGACTCCAATCGATCGCAGGTACTGCCAAAGTGAACGCTCGGGCTCATCGGGGAACGTTTCTCCGGTGGGCTCGCCCCGCGGGCTAGTAGACCGCGACCGGTCGCGCCTCTTCGACTGTGAGCGTGACTGACAATGGCAGGTCGCGGGAGGAGGTCCCGACGTGGACTTCGTGCTCAAGGCCCTCCAGCGCCCATGCGCTTTCCGACACGTCGTAGTAGGCGAGGCTGTTCACAGGAACATCGATCTCGACTGTCTGGGTTTCCCCTGGTTCGAGCATCACCTTCTTGAAGCCTTTGAGCTCGAGATTCGCGCGCTCCACTGCTGACCCGGGATAGGTCACGTAGAGTTGGACGACTTCCGCACCGGCAACCCCGCCGGTATTGCTCACGTCGACGCTGAAGCGCACGACGTCATCTGCGACGGCACTCGACTTGTCCGCGCGGAGGTTGTCGACAGAAAATGTAGTGTAGCTAAGGCCGAAGCCGAACTCGAGCTCCGGATCCAAACCCTCCCGGTCGATGTGACGGTAGCCGTGGAAGTACTGATAGGTCACCGAGGACGACTCGGCGTCGAAGGGGGGCAGATCGTCCGCGCTCTTCGGAATCGTGAGGGGGAGCTTGCCTGATGGATTGGCATCGCCGAAGAGCAAGTCCGCGATTGCATGACCGCCCATCTGCCCCGGATACCAGGCCATCAGGAGCGCTTCGACGTCCGGCAGCCAATCGCCCATCGTGATCGCACTGCCCCCTTCGAGGACGACGATGGTTCGCGCGTTGAGGGCGGCGACATCCTGGATCAGCGCGACTCGTTCCAACGACAGGCCCAGCTCCAAACGATCCCCAGCAGCAATCAAGCCCTCGCCTTCATCTTCTGCAGTGAGACCCGTCACCACGATCACAGCGTCTGCTTGCTGAATGGCGGCCTCGTCAGCGGCGTCGATCGTGTCTTCCTCGATGTGGTCGATCGTCACTTCGCTCCCAACGGCCTCTTGGATGCCCTCGAGTGGGGTAACGATGAAAGAGGGATTGGTGTTGCTGCTGCCGGTGTCTCCGGTGTTGGGTGTGTCCGCAAGTACCCCCACAACTGCAAGCCGGCTGAGCGCGCCCTTATCGATCGGTAGAGCGGCCGATTCGTTCTTGAGCAACACCGAGCCTTTCACCGCCGCTTCTCGGGCAACCGCCAAGTGCTCATCGCTCGCGATCACGCTCTCGTCGACCGGGCTTGGCTCATCGAGCCGGAACTCGAGCTTCTTACGCACCGTGCGCCTGATCGCGTCGTCGATGAGCTCTTCTGGCACTTCGCCTGCGAGAACCGCCTCCAACAGTGGGTCCCCGTAGAACACCGCCGCCGGCATTTCGATGTCGAGGCCCGCCAGCGCCGAGGGCACGGTCGATCTCGTTCCGAGAATCCAGTCCGAGATGACGAAGCCGTCGAAGGTCCATTCTGTCTTGAGGATCTCCCGGACGAGGGGCTCGTTCTCCGCGCAGTACGCGCCGTTGACCAGGTTGTACGCCGTCATCACCGATGCGGCGTTCCCTTCGTGCACGGTCGCGCGGAAATGCGGAATATAGATCTCTCGAAGCGTTCGCTCATCTACGTTGACGTCGACTTGAAACCGAGTGTTCTCGATGTTGTTCGCGGCGTAGTGCTTCACGTTGGCAAGTGCGTACTCTTGGACGCCTTGGACGAACGCAACCCCCATGCGCGAAAGATGATGGACGTCCTCACCGTACGTCTCCTGCGCTCGGCCCCAGCTCGGATGGCGTAGAATGTTGATCGTTGGCGCGAGCAGGACGTTACCGCCGATTGCCCGGAGCTCGCGCCCCATGACTTCGCCCACCCGACGCTCGAGATCGGGATCCCAGCTCGCGCCACGCGCCATGCCGACGGGAAGCTGAGTCGTTCCTGGCTCCGCCGAGACGCCACGGGGCCCGTCTGACATCTGGAACGTCGGCACGCCGAGCCGTTCGACGCCGGGGACGGAGGCTCCCGCACCACTCGACGGGGCTCCGGCCATCTGCGTGATCTTCTCTTCGAGCGTCATCTGCGAAACAAGCTCGTCAACACGCTGCTCGAGATCGACACCGCCGCCGCTGCCGCCGCTGCAACCGCCCATCGCCAATGCCGCCACGACGAGCAAAAAGCCCAACCTGGCCAACACGGAAGCGAAGTGTTGCATCCGTCTATTCATACAACCTCACAACCGTTTGTAGGGGACACGCTAGCCCCCTGCAAACCCCCTATTTTCAGGCACTTAGCAGGCACACCGCGCAAACTCAGCGGTTTCCACGCTTGCGCGGTGTGGGTCTCAACATCTGGAAACTAAAGGCTTTTTTGGGGTGCGGCGTGTCCCCGAAAGTCGGCGACCTGAAAGTCGGCGATTGCGTCGATGGCTTCGTCGAAGTCGGGCTCGTCGAAGCCGGCGCCGCTTACCTGCCAGTCGGTGTGACTCAGGTCCTTGTCGCCCTGGAAGTGGCCGAGGATGTCGAGGTGGTCGGCGGTGCCCGCCCAGACGATGTCGCCCCAAAGCTGGCTTAGGGTCGGGACGAGGCCGTCGTTGAAAGAGGGCTCCACCGGTTCTCCAAATCGTTCGGTGAGGAAATCTCCAACTTCGGGCGTGGGGATTGGGCTCGGATAGACCGATGAGGGATGACTTGCACCGACGTAGAGGGTCGTGAACAAAGCGGCGGAAAGCGCACCGACCGGCGAAAGAATGCCGGACGCGACTTTCAGGGGCGCCGGCGGTGGCATCCTGGTGACGACGCAACCGTAGCGCAGGCTCGGGTTGTCCTCGACCGCCGCGTTGAAGATGTCCATCGATTCGGGGGTGAGTTGGATGATGGCTCCCCGATCGGCACGAATGCCATCGAACCAATCTCTGACCTCGCTGAGTCCCTCTTCACTCAAGAAACTGAGAAGAAGGTCGGTCGTCCGGTCCAACACCTTGATGTCGAGACCGAGTGCGTCGTCGATCTTTCCGAGCGATGCGACCAAAGGCGATAGGGCGCTCAGCGGGAGACCGCCGAACCGGAGTGTCCCAAACGTGAAAAGAGAAAGGGCAAAGAGAAGCTGCCTGCCCGCAAGCGTGGTTAGATCGTGAGCAAGCGGCGTTCCGTAGTGGGGGGTGCTGACGGTGATCGCGGTCTGGACGCGATCGAACCAGTCAGGAAGCCCTGGACGCGTCGTCGGCGACGCCAAGAGTCGGATGTCTAGTCCCCCGGTGGAATGACCGATCAAATGGATCGGTCCATCGTCTTGGCCGCAAGCTTCATCGATGGCTTCCAGCAGTACCTGCGCGCGCCGCACGATCGACCCCGTCGGGGGTGACGACACCAAGACGAAGTCGCACTCCAGTCCCGCCTCGGCGTAGCGTTGACCTAGCGCCTCCTCGACATGTACGAAGTAGTCGAAACCGCCCAACTGTGCGAAGCCGAAGAGGCCAGGGACCAAAACGACATGGTGCTGCGTCTTACTCATGGGCTGCCGCGGCTACGTTATCCGACTGTCCAGCCTCCGTCGACGGGCTGATCCGATCGGTCAGCGTAAGAAGGGAATTCGTTTGCGTAGCTTTCCTACGCGGTCACGGGCGAGCGGCACTTTCGGCTCGTCAGGGTGATCGAGGAGCATGCGAAACGTGCGCGCGCCAGCAGGCTCGATCATCCGGATCCGGTCGATGCGGACGATGCAGCGTCGATGGGATTGGAAGAAGTCTGCGCGGTCGAGCTGGTCCGCCAGGGTAGCCAGCGTGCGATCAATAGCGAAGCAATCCCCGTCTGTCACCGCCCAAACGAGCTCGTCTCGGGCCTCGAAGTAGACGACATCCTTGAGGTCGACCACGACATAGGCGTGCTTTCGCCGCACCGCGAAACGTTCGAGAGGGACCGAATCTCGAACGAGATCGGGCCGCGACGCGGCTACGCGTTCGAGGGTTTGCCGAAGTCGCTCGAGTCGAACGGGCTTGAGCAAGTAGTCGGTGATCTGCGCGTCGAATCCGCGTAGAGCACCGTCGTCGTGCGCCGACACGAGGATGACCTCGAGCGCGGGGTGCTTCTCACGAAGGGTGTCCGCCAGAGCGAGTCCGTCCGGCCCAGGCATTCGAAGGTCGATGAAGGCGACTTGTGGCTGCGCGTGGTCACAGAGTGTCTCCGCTTCCGACGCGAATCGAGCCTCACCAACGACATCAACCCCTTCACACTGGCCGAGCAAAAAGGTCAGCTCGTCTCGCGCGAGAGGCTCATCATCGACGACGATCGCTCGGAGCGTCACGCGTTCACCTCCGAGGCGGCCATCCACCTCCCGAGCTCGCCAGAGATGATCCGGGGTGCATGCCGGAGGTCTTCGACGGTGCGCGTTCCGGTCAACAGCATCACGGAACGAAGTTCGTGAGTGACCTCATCGAGGTAGTTACGTACGCCCTCCTCCCCTCGACGGGCAAGCGCTTGAAGCAAGGGTCGCGCGATCCCACCGGCTCGAGCGCCGAGGGCGATCGCCCGGGCGATGTCGAGCCCCGACCGAATCCCGCCTGTCGCGATGGTCGTCAACGACGCACTCGCGGCGAAGTGTACGGAAGGAGCGGTGGGAATACCCCAATCCCAAAGGTGATGTCCGGTTGACTGCTTCACCCCTTCGGCGCGGAGCGTCTCGACTCCCACCCATGACGTCCCACCCGCTCCAGAGGTGTCCACGTATCGAACACCGGCTTGCACGAGCTTCTCGATCGTCTGCGGGCTGAGGCCGTTGCCTGTCTCTTTGGCGACGATCGGAAAAGGCAGCTCGTTGCACATTCGCTTCAGCGTTTGCACGCACCCACGGAAATCCCTATCGCCATCGGATTGAATGAGCTCCATGGCCGGATTGAGGTGCACGCAAAGCGCGTCGGCGCCGACGTCGCGGACCAACGACTCGAGATCCCTGGTGGCGGTCTCTCTCGCTTGAACGACTCCGATGTTCCCGAGTAAGAGCACGTCAGGGGCCCACTCGCGCACCCGATACGTCCACTCCATCGCCGAGTCTCGCTGCATCGCACGCTGACTTCCGAGCCCGAAGCCGAAGCCGCGCTCCTGAGCAATCCTAGCGAGCGACCGGTTGATGGTAGCGGCGCGCTCGTGGCCGCCCGTCATCGCCGCGATGACGATCGGAGCACGAAGACGCCGACCCAACAGCTCGACCTCCGTGCTCACCTCGTCTGCGCTCAGTTCTGGAAGCGACTGATGAAGCAAATGCACGCACTCCAAGAGCGTCGTGGTCAAACGAAAACCGACCTCATCCCCTTCGCAAAGGTCCAGGTGATCAGCCTTGCGAGCGCCGATGTCGCATATTGGCTTTCGGTACACGTGGTCAGCTTGCGAGGGCATGGCCTCGAAGCCTTTCGTATCCGCTCATATCGACTCGCTTGCGCACATTGAGGTCCTCTTCGACATCCGAAGCCCACGCCGCCGATAGTGCAGCAGGTCCTGCGGCGAGCTGCAAAAGCTCAGCACCATAGCCCGAGCCATACGAGAACGCGGTGATCGGCGTTCCTTCCTTCAGCCCTACCAAAGCCCGCGCCACCGAGAACCAAAGACTCGCCGTGTACGCGTTACCCGTCAGCTGGTTCCACTCCATCGTGTCTTCGACTTTGCTCCGGTAGAATGTCTCGGTCTCTTCCGGCGACCATCCAAGCTGCTCACCGAGGTGAAGCACTGCCTTCTTCACCATCTTTGGGAACGGCACGTGGAAGCACATGGAGTGGTACTCCGACAACACCGAGCGTGCGTCGCGATCACCGATGAGACCGCCGAAGCACTCGGTCACCGCACGCTTGTAGCAGTCGAGGCTGAGCTGCCCGTCGACAGAGGGAAACGAATCTCCGACAGGCCGCCAGAAGTCGAACGCCGGACTGCTGAACGCGAACGACTGAGGGGCAACGCTTGCTACCAATGGCTCATCGATGATCATGGCCACGGCGCCTGCGCCTTGTGTCGGCTCACCTGGGTCACCGAGAGAATAAAGTGCGACGTCGGAAGCGATCACGAGCGCTGCCTTGCCTGCAGCCGCCCCCGACCACTTCCACTCTAGGGCCTGTCGCAATGCGAGCGTTCCACCGAAACACGCGTGCTTGACTTCGTACGAGCGGATCGCGCCTGATAGCCCGAGCTCCTCGGCAACCCATGCGCTGAGAGGTCGGCTCATGTCCTTCGCGCTTTCCGTCCCCACCGCGACGAGCCCGATGTCTCTTACTGAGCCTTTCCAGTGAGAAAGTGCTCTTTGTGCGGCGCCAACGGCGAGGGTCACGGCATCGTACCCATGCGGGCATAGCGCGATGTCCGTGCAACCTAGACCCTTTGTATACTTATCGGGATCCACGCTGCGAAGCTCCGCGAGCTCGGTCACCGGCATGAACAGCGGCGGCAGTTGAAGTCCGATGGATGCGATACCTGCTGGAGTTGAGGTCATTCGTTTGTCTCCCACTTCGTCACCTAGTTGACGCGGTTGTGTGTAGCGCACGCAAGTAAACGGCGAAGCCAAAACTCGCGATCCGTTCCTGAGATCGGATCAGCGGTCCGCATTCATCATTGAACGGCGATCAACGGGAGCTTAGCCAACGCAATGTAAAGCTCGTTGCGCGCGTTTGACAACGCGACATGCTGTAAAGATTGCGTTCGTGCACAACCGTTCGTGCTTGGATTGGGACGATCGACGCAACGCTCTGATCCGTCGAACGGATAATTATAGCAACGCGACGCATGCGGCGGATACTTGTGCCGAGGGGATGCGGCTTTGCAAACAACAGTCGAGCTGAGGGATATTCGGTCGAGCTATGACGCCGTCATAATCGGCGCTGGCCCAGCTGGTTGCGTGACCGCTGCTTCCTTCGCGGCACGTGGCGCGTCGGTCTTACTCGTCGAATCGAACCCGAAGGCAGCACGCCGCTTCGCCGGCGAATGGATCCATCCCGAGGGCGTACGTATTCTAAATGATTACGGGCTCTTGGAAGGCCTCGATCGCGGGCTTCGGGGA
>CAXMND010000202.1:0-14850 GCA_964194675.1 uncultured Coxiellaceae bacterium
GTCGGGGTCCTGCTCGTCTTGATTTTCATGGCCCTCTACTATCAAGTGGCCGGCCTGGTGGCCGACACGATGGTCGTCCTCAACCTCTTGTTGCTGCTCGGCATCATGTCGGGCCTCGGGGCCACCCTGACCCTGCCGGGGGTCGCGGCAATCGCTCTTACCGTCGGCATGGCCGTCGATGCGAACGTGCTGATCACCGAGCGTATTCGTGAGGAGCTCAGACTCGGGAAATCCCCACGTTCTGCGGTCGAGCAGGGCTTCGCGCGCGCTTATTCCACCGTTTTTGACAGCCAACTCACGACCGCCATCGCAGGCGTCGTGCTGTGGCAGTTCGGCACGGGACCGATCAAGGGTTTTGCGACGATGCTGTTGATCGGCATCGCGACGTCGCTCTTCACGGGCACCTTCTGTTCGAAGGTGCTCTTCGATTGGATTGTGCGCGGTTTGCGCGTCCAGAGACTGCGGGTGGGTTGAGATGGAGTTCGTCAAGCCTGGCATCTATATCGACTTCATGAAGTACCGAGCGCCCGTAGTGGGCTTCCTCGGGCTTCTCGCAACGCTCAGCCTCGTCTCGTTGTTTTACCCGGGGCCGAACTACGGCATCGATTTTGCGGGTGGCACTGAAGTCCAGCTCCAATTCAAGGGCGACACCGCACCAGGTGAAATCCGCAACGCGCTAGAAGAGGCTGGGTATTCGCGACCCGACGTCATCAGTGTCGAAGGGACCGACAACGAGTACATCATTCGCGTGCGTGAGGTCTCTTCGCTGCCGGCGGACCAGGCCGACAAAATCCGTGAGTCCTTGGACTTCATTCTTGGCGAAGACGTCGTTCGCGAGATGAAGGTTTCGCCGGGCGGCGACAAGATCACTCTCCGCGTCTCCGGCGAGGTTGACGAGCAGCAACTGCTAGAGGCGCTCGAGGCCGGTGGCGCACACGTGCGCTCCGTGAATTCCCTTGCTGGGAGTCGCGACCCTCGATACGAGGCGCAGCTGGTCGGCGTCGCGGACGAGCTGCTCACCTCGCTTCAGAAGGCCCTTGTCGATCGTGCGCCAGAGACCCCGCTTCGAGTCGAATGGGTGGGTCCCAAGGCTGGTCAGCAGCTCCGAGACGCGGCGATCCAGTCTTTCCTGTACGCGATCGCGTTCATCATGCTCTATGTGGCGTTCCGGTTCGATCTTCGCTTTGCGCCGGGTGGTGTGATTGCGATGTTCCACGATGCGCTGATTACGCTTGGAATCTATGTGCTGCTTCAAAAAGAGGTCAATCTGACCACCGTGGCGGCGCTTCTGACAATCATGGGCTATTCGATCAACGACACCATCGTCGTCTACGACCGAATCCGCGAGAACATGGTGCGCGTGCGCGACAAGAGCCTTCGCGAGCTGATCAACATCAGCACTTCGCAAACGCTCTCCCGAACGATCATCACCTCCCTCACCACGCTGCTTTCGGTGGGTGCCTTTTTCTTCCTCGGTACTGGAGTCATCCAGGACATTGCTTTCGCTCTCGGCATCGGCATCGTCATCGGAACGTTTTCCTCGATCTTCATCGCGGCGCCGATCACCGAGTTGATGGATCGACGACTGTTCAGCCGTCCAACCGGGAGCTAGCGTGGTGGAGCCGGCGGATTCGGTCACCGAGTACCGCATCCGGACCGCCGACGAAACGGCCTCGGGAGTGCTTGCAAACGCGTGCGGGCTCGGCGCGACGGCCGCACAGATCTTACTCCATCGTGGGATTCGAGACGTCGATGAAGCCAGGGCCTTTCTCAACGCCACGCTTCGGGGCCTGAGCTCGCCAGCGCCGATGGCGGACCGCGCGCTTGCGGCAGAGCGACTGTCCCGTGCGATTCGCAAGGGTGAGCGCATCGTGGTGTTCGGTGACTACGACGTCGACGGGACGACCTCGGCCCTGATTCTGACCGAGATCATTCAAGCGTTGGGCGGCGATGCCCAAATCCTCATCGCAGATCGATTCCGCGGTGGATACGGGCTGAGTGATCCGGCGCTCGATCGATGTCTTGCGCAGAGCCCGACGTTGATCGTGACCTGCGATTGCGGTTCGAGCGACCACGAACGGATCAACCGGGCCAACTCCCACGGCATCGATGTAATCGTCGTCGACCATCACCTCGTGCCGGAGGAAGCGCTTCCCGCTTTTGCATTCCTCAACCCGCATCGACCCCAATGTGGCTTCGCGTACAAGGGCCTTTGCAGCGCGGGCCTTGCGTTCTCTCTCGGGGCAGCGCTTCGTACCGAGTTGAAAGCCGAGCTCGACATCCGTCCCTGGCTCGACTTGGTCGCCATCGGAACCATTGCCGATCTCGTGCCGCTCACGGGCGACAACAGGCGCTTGGTTCGCGCAGGCCTCAAAGTTCTCGGATCGTTGCGCGCGAGGCCGGCATTCCACGCGCTTCGCCAGCTCGCGAAACTTCCCGAATCGGCTCAGCTCACCTCCCGCGACATCGCTTTCCGTTTTGCGCCACGGCTCAATGCGCCCGGCCGCCTGGGCGAGGCCGATCTGACCCTACGATTCCTGCAAGCCAAGACCGCGCGCGACGCGTGGAGCCTCGTCGAAGAAGTCGAGCGCAAGAACGATGAGCGAAAGTCGTTGACCCACCGAGCGACCGAAGAAGCACACGCCCAGGCCCGCGAGATGTATGGCGACGCACCGACGACCGGCATCGTCGTCGCGAGCGATGAGTGGCATCGTGGGGTGGTCGGCATCGTGGCTGCGCGGCTAGTCGATGCGTTCGGAGTCCCGGCGGTAGTCGTGGCCCTCGACGGAGATCAGGGCCACGGAAGTGTGCGAACGATTGGCGGCTTCGATGCGTACGGCGCGCTCGAACGGTGTGCCGAGGACCTCACGGCTTGGGGAGGACATCGCGCTGCGGCGGGCCTTTCGCTTTCCAGGGGGAGGCTCGAGTCGTTTCGCGCCTCGTTTTCAGGGGT
This sequence comes from uncultured Coxiellaceae bacterium, assembly GCA_964194675.1. Taxonomy (GTDB): domain Bacteria; phylum Myxococcota_A; class Polyangia; order Polyangiales; family Houyiibacteriaceae; genus SG8-38. The sequence continues at coordinate 2,954 of CAXMND010000202.1, forward strand.
GAGTCTCAAGACGGCGGCTTCGAGCGAGAAGACGACACCCATCGACGTGGAGCTCGGGGGCGTGTACCGTGTGCCCACCCTGGACGACCTCGTTCGGCTCGGACCGTTCGGTGAGGACAATCCCGCACCCAGGTTCTTGCTCCACGCGGGCGTCGTCGAAGCGACGGCTGTTGGCCAAGACCGGTCGCACGCAAAGCTTCGATTGCGGATCGGCGAGGACTCAGTGCGCGCATTCGCACCGGGCATGTTTTCACGCATCGAGGGACGAGAGAACGTCCGACTCGTCGGAGAGTTTCAGCCCGACCATTGGGTCGGTGGGCAGGCGGTCGAGTTTCTCGTGACCGACGTCTTGCCGTAGACCACTAACGCCCCTTCCACTCGGGCTCGCGCTTTTGGAAGAACGCCGCGAGGCCCTCCTTGGCGTCTTCGGTATTCAGGAGTGCGTAGAGCTGCTCGCGGAGATATGGAAGCGCCTTTTCGAGGGACATCCGCCGTTGCTCGTTATATGCGCGGAGGCCCATTCTCATCGCTGTTGGGGATTGGTTTGCGAGCTGAGCAGCGAGCTCGGCGACACGTGCGTCGAGCTGGTCGTCGGGCACCACCTCGGTGATCAGTCCAATTTCTTTGGCCTTGGCGGCCGAGATCTTTTCGCCGAGGAGCATGAGGTCGAGGAGGTCACGCGGCTGAATCACCCTCTGGAGGACGGCCATGATCATCATAGGAAAGAGCCCGCGCTTGATTTCCGGCGTCCCGAGGAGCGCGCTTTCGCAAGCCACCACGAAGTGACAGCAAGCGACGATGCCCATCGCGCCACCCATCACGTAGCCCGGCACGCGAGCGATGACGGGCTTCTCGAGCTTGCCGAACCGCAGGAGCAGGTCGTCGAACTCGCCCTTCTTCTCGAGCGTACCTCGGTCGGAGCTCATGCCCTTGAGGTCTGCGCCCGCGCTGAACGCATTTCCGGCTCCGGTGAGCACGATGACCCGGACGTCGTCCGTTTCGTCGGCGTCGTCGAACGCCCAGAGAAGCTCGTTGACCAGCTCTTGGCTGAGAGGGTTCTTCTTTTCTGGCCGATTGAACGTGAGGGTAACGACATGGCCTTCCTGCTGGACGAGCAGGGCTTCGAATTCACGGTCGCCGATGGGCATGGCCCGATTCTTCGGTGCCATCCCACTGAATTCAAGGTGAACCCGTTCACCCGTAACACCACGAGGTTGCCGGGTTTTCGGTGGGCGTGTAAGGTCCTTCACATACGGGCCGGAGGGGGCATTGAGCTGGCAGCGCGTAGGATGTGGAGTGGTACTCGCAGTGATTTTATCGCTGTCGGCATCCTCGCGTGCGGCCCACGCACAGCAGCTGCCCTCCGAGACGATCCGCGCAACACCCAAGGGCACGATCGGGTTGGGCCTGATGGGTGCCGAGCTCGGTCTCATCATCCCATCGGCCGCAGGTCTTACCGACGTGTGGGCCTTGACGGTGTTTCCCGTCGTGGGCGCCACAGGTGGCGCGCTTGCCGGGTACTTCGCCCTCGACAAACCCGGCCGTGAGAAGGGCTCGGTGGCGGTGCTCGTCGTGGGGCTTGCAGGAGTCATTCCCGCGATTCTGGTCACGGTCAAAGGTGTTCGTGAAGAACGGCAGAACGCCTACGAGCCCCCGACCATCGAGATTCGCAGCGAGAAAGAACAGCGGGCTCTCGAGCTCGCCGAAGCCGGTCCTGGGTTGCTCCGCCGGTCTCGCTCGGGGCTTCGTGTTTCCATGCCGGGGGTCTCTTTCAGTCGAGGTGCCGTCACGGACGCGGAAACCGCGCGTCTCGGTGGCTTGAAGGACCGAAGGGAGATGCGGCTTTCCCTGGCATCGGGCGTGTTCTAGCGTCCGTCCATGATCACCTCGACGGTGAAGCGGACCCTCCGCGAGCGGGCACTCGTAGAGGCCGGGGACCATGTGCTGGTCGCGTGCTCGGGCGGGCCTGACTCGACCGCGCTCCTACACGTACTGCATCGGGCGCGGTCGGACATGGGCATCACGTTGTGTGCCGCGTCGATCGACCATGGGCTCCGAGCGGAGTCCGTGTCGGAGGTCGCGCAGGTTGGCGACTTCGCCGCCTCTCTGGGGATTCCGTTTCGGTCGGCACGCATCGAAGTACCGAAGGAGGGTGCATCGGTTCAGGGACGCGCGCGCGACCTTCGCTACCAAGCGCTGCACGAAATCGCGCGTGCGTCGAAAGCTACGCGCATCGCGGTCGGTCACACGCAAGATGATCAAGCCGAGACCGTGCTCGCGCGGATTCTTCGGGGCGCCGGTCTTCGAGGCCTCGCCGGGATCGAGGCACGGAGGACCGATGGGGTGATCCGTCCGCTGTTCGATTGTCGTCGCGCTGATGTTCTCGCGTATGCCAAAGAACGAGGGCTTCCCTTCATAGAGGACCCGTCGAATCAGCAGCGGGCCTACGAGCGCGTCAGGATCCGCCACGACGTCCTCCCGACGCTTCTCAGGGAGGACGCCGCAGTGGTCGAGCATCTGTGCGCGCTCGGAGACGAGGCCGCCGAGCTCAACGCGGCGCTCGAGGCCGAGGTTCCAGAACTGCCCGCCCCGGGAGAGCGCTCCTTTGGAGTAGCTGCGGTGGCGCGCCTTGCGCCTCCCACCCGGGTGCGCTGGCTTCGCCTGTGGTTGGCCCGTGAGACCGGACTGACCCCCAACCGGAGCCATCTGACCGATGTTAGCCGACTTCTTACGAGTCCCGGTGAGGCCCTGCTAGGATCCGGCTGGTCCGTTCGCCGCGAGGGTGAGGGGCTTTTGTTGGAATATCGTGAGCATCGGCGTACGCGCAGCACCCACTCTTGACCCGTCGGTCGACCAAAGGTTGCCAAATCGCGACCGCAGCCTCACATAGTATTGAAGGGGTAGGGACCCCATGCTAGCCCAAAGTTCCTCCCCACCTCCTGCTTGAACCTATGAAACAAAGCCAAAAAACACTGCTCTTCTGGGTCCTCGTGATCCTGATGTGCATCGTGATCTTCAACTTCGTCGCCCGCGAGGAACAGCCGCGGAGCGTGCCGTTCGATGAGTTCCTCACCCAGGTCACCGAGGGCAACGTTAAGAAGGTCAAGATCCGACCACAGGAGAGGCTCGGTGAGTACACCTACTGGTTGAACACCGACAACGAGAGCGCGGCCGCTAACGGTAACCGCGCGGCCCGCTCCGAAAAGGTCACAGTCGGGATCATGGGTGAGGAGATCAACCAAAAGCTCCTCGATAGCAAAGCGAGCGTCGAGTACCTGCCCGAGGATCAAAACGGTTTTTGGGCGAGCATCGCCATGACCTGGCTTCCGATGATCTTCCTGGTCGGGATCTTGTTGTTCTTCATGCGCCAGCTTCAAGCTTCGGGTGGCAAGGCGATGAGCTTTGGCAAGTCCCGCGCCCGCTTACTGAACGAGTCTCAAAACAAGGTGACATTTACAGATGTTGCCGGGATCGACGAAGCCAAGGACGACTGCGAAGAGATCATCGCGTTCCTGAAAGACCCGAAGAAGTTCCAGCGCCTCGGAGGCCGGATTCCTAAAGGCGTCCTTCTCATGGGCGCGCCGGGTACCGGCAAGACGCTCCTCGCGCGGGCGATAGCGGGCGAAGCGGGTGTGCCCTTCTTCAGCATTTCCGGCTCGGACTTCGTCGAGATGTTCGTCGGCGTCGGTGCATCGCGGGTTCGCGACCTGTTCGAGCAGGGCAAGAAGAACGCGCCCTGCATCATCTTCATCGACGAGATCGACGCCGTCGGTCGTCATCGTGGCTCGGGCCTCGGCGGTGGACACGACGAGCGCGAGCAGACACTGAACCAGCTTTTGGTCGAGATGGACGGATTCGAGTCGAGTGAGGGCGTCATCATCGTCGCCGCGACCAACCGCCCAGACGTTCTCGACACTGCGATCTTGCGTCCCGGTCGTTTCGATCGACGCATCATCGTTCCACGGCCGGACCTCAACGGCCGTCAGGGGATTCTCGCCGTCCACACGCGTCGCGTTCCGCTCGGCGACGACGTGCAGCTCGAGATCATCGCGCGCGGCTGCCCGGGCTTCGCGGGCGCCGACCTCGAGAACCTGGTCAACGAGGCCGCTCTCATGGCGGCTCGCCAAGACAAAGACCTGGTGTCGATGATCGACTTCGAGATGGCGAGAGACAAGGTCATGATGGGCTCCGAGCGCCGCTCGATGGTCATCAGCGACCACGAACGCAAGTCGACGGCCTATCATGAGGCTGGTCACACCCTGGTCGGCTGCTCGCTCCCGAACCACGACCCGGTCCACAAGGTCACGATCATTCCGCGCGGCCCGGCCTTAGGGCTCACCATGTCGCTCCCTGAGGAAGACCAGCAGAGCTACAGCGCTGACTGGGTTCGCGACCGGATCGCCATGGCCCTCGCTGGGCGGATCGCCGAGGAGATCGTCTTCAACCAGCTCACCACGGGTGCCGCCGACGACTTCAAGAAGGCCACCCAGCTCGCGCGCTCGATGGTGACCGAGTGGGGTATGAGCACCCGCCTCGGCCCGCTGTCCTACGTCGAGAAAGAAGAGACGGGGTTCCTCGGTCAGAGCTACCACAAAGACTACTCCGAGGAGACCGCGAAAGAGATCGACGACGAGGTGCGTCGCATCATCGGCGCGCAGTACGATCGCGCCAAAACGGTCCTAGAGGAGAATCGCGAGAAGCTCGATGCGTTCGCCGAGGCCTTGCTCGAGCGTGAGACCCTCGGCCGTGATGAGATCGAAGCGATCATGGCGGGAAGGGAGCTCCCGCCGTCGATCACGGTGAGCATTCCCACGTACGCCGAGAAGCGCCGCGAAAGCGAAGAGAAGAAAAAGGGCGCCATCTTTCAGCCGCGCCCACACGAGGTGCCCAGCGCTGGGTAATGACGGAGGTTCTGATGCCGGAGCTGTGGGGTGTCATCAACGTGACCCCAGATTCATTCAGCGATGGTGGCAGATTCCTCGACGCCGAAGCCGCGATTGCCCACGGTAGACGTCTCCTCGAACAGGGAGCTGATGTGCTCGACGTCGGCGGTGAGTCGTCGAGGCCCGCCGGAAAGGCGTACGGTGACGGGTGTACGACCGTGTCGGCGACGGAGGAGATCGCTCGCGTGGTCCCCGTTGTCGAGCAACTCGCCGGAGAGCTTCGAGCCCGCGTTTCGATCGACACGGTCAAGCCCGAGGTCGCCGAAGCGGCCCTCAGCGCCGGCGCCTCCATCGTGAACGACGTGCGCTGCGCGCAAACCCCGGCTCTAGCCGAGGTTGCGGCCGCCCTAGGGGCCGAATACGTCGTCATGCACAATCGGGGGCGAGGAGAGGTGAGGCCCCCTCACACCGACTACGACGACGTCGTTTCGGAGGTCCTCGAGGAGCTTCTCGAGGGCGCTCGTCGGGTCGAGGGGGCGGGCGTGCCCCGGGCTTCCGTCTGGCTCGACCCGGGCCTGGGCTTCGCCAAGACAGCCCCGCAATCCGTCGCGCTTCTAAGATCTCTTGGGCGTTTCCGAAAGACCGGATACCGTATACTTGTGGGGCCTTCGCGGAAATCCTTCATTGGCGAGCTTGCGCCCAGTCCTAGCGGTGGGGCGTCTTCGGCCGATGATCGCCTCGGAGGGACCGCTGCGGCCGTCGCGCATTGCGTCGCGGCTCGGGTCGAGGCGATTCGGGTCCACGATGTAGACGTGATGCGTCAGCTCATCGACATGATGAAAGTGCTCGCCGAGCCAACCGAGGGGGCACCATGATCGAAGTGCTCACCAGCGCGTTGAGTCAGCTCGTCAGCGGCTTCGTCGGCTTCTTTCAGCGCGGGGCCTGGGACGTGCTCCACGACTGCCTCGACATCGGCTTGGTCGCCGTCTTGATCTACTGGGCGTTGGTGATCTTGCGGGGCACGCGCGCCATGCAAGTCGCGATCGGGCTCTGTCTCGTATTCGTGGGCTATCTCTTTGCGCGTCGCGTCGGATTGGTGACCGTGACTACGATCTTGGACTCGGTCTTGGCCTACCTCGCCGTGATCGTCGTGATCATCTTTCAGTCCGACATCCGACGCGCGCTCGCGCGGATGGGTCGGCGACCGCTGCTTCGTGGGCAACGAACCGCCAAGGAAACACAGACTATCGAAGAGGTGATCAAAGCGGCCGGTACGCTTGCACAGAAGCGGATCGGCGCACTGATCGCGTTCGAGCGAAGTGCTGCCCTCGACGAGTTCATCGAACGCGGAGCGGAGGTCGACGCCTGCGTGAGTAAGGAGCTGCTGCATAGCATTTTCGTACCGAGCTTCGAAAATCCGATGCACGATGGGGCCGTCGTCATTCGGGAAGGGCGCATCTGGCAAGCGGGGGTGTTCTTGCCGATGGCGGGCACCGCCGGTGGCGACCGAACGCTCGGTGCGCGCCATCGGGCGGGGTTGGGCATCACCGAAGAGACCGATGCCGTCGTGGTCGTCGTCAGCGAAGAGCGCGGCGCAATTTCTCTGTGTTTCGACGGCAACATCGTTCGCAATCTCGATGTGACTTCCCTTCGAGACGCCCTTTACGGCCTGTTTTACGCACCCAAGCCCGCTCGTCGGAAGTCCGACCGACGGAGCACTGCCGTGCCTCCCGAGCCGGTTCGTGCCCAGAATCAGGACGCTGTGCTCACGGTCAGCAAGGCTGAGGAGCGTTCGTGAGCGCCTTCCTCGACGGGCTTCAGGCGATTGGCTTCTTCTTCACCGAGAACCTAGGGCTCAAGGCCGGCGCGCTCGGGATCGCGATTTTGATGTTCTCCCTCGTCCATGGGGCCGAGGACATGGAGCGAAATGTCTACGTCGATGTGGTGGTTCAGCCTCCGCCCGATGCTGAGGGCATGATCCTCGTGACCGACATTCCCGATCGGGTTCGCGTTCGGCTCAAGGGTAGTCGTGCTCGCCTGAACGCCATCCGACAAGAAAACCTTCCGCCTGTCGACGTGCAGCTCAAGAGCGTCGAGGAGCCCGGGTACTACTTCGAGAAGGAGGCATTCGATCTGCCCACCGGTGTCACGATGATAGCGGTGGTGCCACCCTTGCTGTCGTTCAAGTGGGTGCCACAGGCGAGTCGCGAGCTTCCGGTCGAGCTGTCCCTCGATGGAGAGCTCTCGGACGACCTCGAATGGGCCGGCGAGGCTGAGGTGTTTCCGTCGACGGTCGAGGTAGAAGGCCCCCGCGACGTGGTGAACTCGATGAGGACGGTCAGAGCGATGGAGATGGACGTTTCCGCGCTTGGAATCGGCGTGATCCAACGCGAGATCCCGCTCGTCGGGGCGCCGGCGAACACCACCTTCGAGGCGCCATCCGTCCTCGTGACTCTGCGCGTCCAGTCGAAGATGGTCGAACGAGTCTTGTCTCCGCTTCGCATCGACGCGGAGGGTGCGGTGCCGCGATCTCTTCGTCCACGAGCGGTCACCGCCCGAATTCGTGGTCCGCAGAGCGTGGTCGACGAGCTCAACCCCGCCTCGGTGCTCGCGATCATCAATCTGAGCGAGCTCGAGCCTCAACAGGGCAATATCCGAGTTCCAGTCGAGCTCCGCGGTCTTCCGGCCGGCGTCGAGGTCATCGAAGTCGAGCCCGGCGAGGTCACAGTCCAGCTCGAAGAGCTATAGGCTAGGGGGCGTGGCAGCTCGGAACTCTTGCTCCGCTTGTGAAGCGATATCCTGAGCCATGGCCTGAATGCGCTCGTGCTTGGGGCCTTCGATCATGACTCGCAGCTTGGGTTCGGTTCCGCTCCAACGGACGAGCACGCGCCCGTTCTTCCCCAGGGCCTTCTCCGCCCGCGCGATGGCGTGGGTGGTCTTGGGGAGCTCCTCGAGGGGGCGTCGGCCCGGTAGTGTGACGTTGACTAGCACCTGGGGGACCCGTTTCATGACTTGCGATGCGAGCTCCGAAAGCGGACGCCCTTCGCGGAGCAGGATTGCGAGCACCTGCATGGCCGCCACGAGGCCGTCGCCCGTCGTTGCGTGGTCCAGGAAAATCAGGTGTCCCGACTGCTCGCCGCCGAAGTTCAATCCGCGCTTGCGCATGGCTTCGACGACGTAGCGATCACCGACGCTGCAGCGTAGCAGCTTCCCATTGTCCTCTTCGATCGCGCGTTCGAGGCCGAGATTGCTCATCACCGTAGCGACCAGCGTCCGCCTGCGGAGGCGTTTAGCTCGGAGCATGCGGGTCCCGCATAGTGCCATGATCAAGTCACCGTCGATTTGATTGCCCTTTTCGTCGATCATGATGACTCGGTCTGCATCACCATCGAGCGCAATCCCGAGGTCTGCGTTGCGACGCCGCACTTCCCGCGCGCAGGTCTCAGGGTGCAACGCGCCAACCCGGTGGTTGATGTTCTTACCGTCAGGCTTCACCCCGATCGCGTGTGTAGTGGCGCCGAGCTCGGAAAACACGAGTGGCGCCGTGCGATAGGCAGCACCGTGGGCCGCATCGACGACGATGCGAACGCCTTCGAGGGTGAGTTCATTGGGAAACGACGCCTTGACAAAAGCCACGTAACGTCCGGGTGCGTCGTCCAAGCGCTCGGCACGACCCACTCGCGTTCCCGTGGGGCGGTTCTTGTCGAGCTTGGAGCCGAAGATGAGCTCCTCGATCTCCTGCTCGACTTCGTCGGCAAGCTTGAAGCCGTCTGAGCCGAAGATCTTGATCCCGTTGTCCTGGTATGGGTTGTGCGAGGCGCTGATCACCACGCCGGCATCGGCACGCATGCTGGTCGTGAGGTGCGCGATGGCGGGTGTGGGAAGGGGGCCCGAGAGCAGTACTTCCCCGCCTTGCGCACAGATCCCCGACGCGACCGCCGTCTCGAAGAGATATCCCGAAAGCCTCGTGTCTTTGCCGACCACGATTCGGGGGACGAGCTTGCTCCGGCGGCGTGCTTGATAGGCGATCGCGGCGCCGATGCGAAAGGCGACTTCGGGCGACATGTCCCCGCGGTTGGCAAGACCGCGAATGCCGTCTGTTCCAAAGAGTTGTCGGCTCATCCTGGCTCTAGGGCTCCCACGTAATGTCGATACTCCAGTTCGATGGCGGAGCAAACGTTCCCGTAGTAACGAAGCTTAGCGGCCAAAGCGCCTCTACCAAAAATCCAGGACGCTGCGCCTGGCCGGTCGAGTTCGGGCCACCCTCATTTCTGCGGGCAACGAACTGGCCTTCGACGTAGAGGCCCCGAATGGGCACGTTGTCTGGAAGAACCGAGTCGACATTGAACCCGATCTGCACGGTGGTGTCCGAGTCGTACTCGCTCACTCCGGACCCACCCTTTACCCCGAACGTCGGTGCAAACCCGCCGAACTGAGACTGTAGCGATGCGGAGAACAGGCCGGCTGCGACCCCCGAAAGGAAATTCGTCGTTTCGGCGTTGGCCTCCTCTGTCGTCGCCGCGAGACCTCTCTGCTGCCGAGTGGTCCCCGTGACGAGGAGCGCAATGACCTGAGCCTCACTGGTCGTTGGCGCTGTCGAGGTAAACTCGATCGTCGGGTTGCTGAGGCGCCCCGACACCGTGACGGTGACCGAATCGTTGCTGCCGCGCAGAAGATGTCGAGCGACCATGTCGACCTTCGCGTCCATTTCGGGGTCACCGTCGAACACCATGCTTCCGGAACGCACATCGAAACGCTTGCCAAAGACCTGGAAGTTGCCTCGTTGGAAGTTAACGTTGCCTTTGACGATGAACTCCTCCGCCATCGTCGTATCCAAGCGCGTGCTAGCTTCGACGTAGAAGCCCTGGTCCTTGCTGCGGATCACGATCCCGTCATCCGACCGGATCTTGAGATGTACTCGGTAGGCGTCTTTCGGGCGCGGTGGAACGTAGTCTTCCCCGACGAAAAATACCTCGGGGTGCGGTGCCAGGTCCTGCGGGGTAACCGAGCTTTCAGGGATGTCGAGATCGAGCTTGCGCAGCCGGACTTCTCCATCGAGGCCGTCGTCTTCGAGAGTAGCGCGCAGTCGCGCGTTGCCGTCGAGGCGAGCCATGATCGAGCCCTCCTCTCGGACGGGAAACGAAACCGTCTTGACTTCGAGATCGAGCTTGTGCGGACTCAACCCCTTCAGCGCGAGTTGACCGTCGATTCGCGCCGAGCCCTTGGCGTCGGTCGCCCTCAAGCCGGCGAACGTGATACCGTCCTCGTCGAAAATCGCTCTTCCGTTCACGTCCTCGAGCGTTTGGCCGACGTCTCGGAGGTCGACTCGGCCGTCCGAGAGGTCCACGCTTCCGACGAAGTTCGGGTTCTCCACTGTGCCATGCGCGCTCACGCTACCCTGAAGGATCCCCTGAACGTTGACAATACCGGCCATCCACGCGAGCACTGCCTGCAGCGGCATGCGATCGAAGTTGGCCTGTCCCCGTAGCTCCCCGCGCTCTGCGATGGCCGGCACGACGTGTTCTCGGTTCCAGACGAGCGGAACTTCTACGGCGATCTTGGTGGAGCCGCCGTTCCACCAGTCCATCGTCGCATCGAGCGTGCCGACACCGTCTTGGTATTGCGCCTTGATCTCGCCCTCGGTCGGTGGCGTTTCGACGATCGTGGTCACCGGTGCGCCGCGGCGCCCCGGTTCGAGACGGCGCGCACGAAGTTGATCGGTGTTCATCGTGAACGACATGGTGGGATCGTCGCCGAACAAATTTGCGATCCGCAACCGAGCCTTGACGAGCCCCGCGGCATACCTGCACACGTACGGGATGTTCTCGGTCGGAGCGTTGTAGAAGTCTGCGCTGATGCGCGTGACCGGAAGGTCGGGCATCTTGGCCGCCTTCAGCCAGTCGTCGAGGGGCGTCTCCGAGGTGGCGTCGAGCCGAAAGACCTGCGAGGAGCCGACCACGCCGTCCATCGTAATCTCGGTCACGTCGTTTTCGAACTCGGCCCGCAGAGTTGCTCGCGGGTTAGCCTCGCTGCCGCAGAGCCCTTCGGACGAATCCGAGCGCCAGTCGAAGCTCGCGTGGAAGTCGCCGCGCGTTCGAAACGCGCCGCCGGCAAGAGTCAAGCTCGCTGCGAGCTGCAGACGGTGTGGGTCTGGTACGATGCGCCGGCCGAGGAGATCCGGGAGGTCGCTCAGACGTCGCGGCGGAATTCGCATCGACAACCGCCAAGGCGACGTCTCGAGGGTTTCGATGGTCTCGCTCGGATGCTGCACGAGGTTGACCAGGTCCACGAGAAGGCTTCCCTCACTGTCGAACAGCGACCCTTGCTCATCCGCGAAACCCAGCTGCGCGAGCAGCGCGCCGTACTCGTAACGGAACTTCGACCAAAACTCGATGGGGCCCCAGTTCTTTATCTTCAACGCCGGAACGTCGATCTGTCCTTCGAACGAAGGGGCGTCGATCGATCCGGAGAGTGTGATACTCGCGTCGGCGTACCCGGTGATGTCGGGCATGTCGTCTTCGAGGACGAGCTCGAGGAGGGTGAGGTCCATCGCGCTGGTGCTCAGCGTCGTCTCGTAGACGCCTTCGCGCAGCGACGCTCCGATGCCGCCCGCAGTGGGTTCGACGAATCCCGTGGTGCTCAACGTGAAGTTGCCGCGCCCTCCGAGGTCGACCTGGGCGTCGGCGTCGAGCAGTCCGTTGTCATAGTGGATGAGATACGCTGCGTTGACGGGAGCGATGTCCCATAGGTTGGCGTCCGTCAAAGTACCCTCAGCGACAATGGTAGGTTCCTTGTCGAGATCACCGCGAAACTCGAAGTGGAGGTCGACGCGGCCCGTGAAGTCTGGCGCCTCCTCCGGGTAGAGGATCTTCAACAGGGCCAGGTCGAAGTTTTCCAAATCAGCGCGAATGTCGTCCGGTCCGTCGAAAATCCACTCGCCTTGGGCCTCGAGACGTTGAGGCCCTCTGCCCATGAGGATCCGGTCGAAAGAAAGTCCTTTGTCTGGGTCGAGGG
>CAXMND010000203.1:0-5839 GCA_964194675.1 uncultured Coxiellaceae bacterium
GATGCGATCGTCGTCTCCACGCAGCACGCGGAAGGAGTGAAGCATCGAGATCTCAAAGAAGCGATCATCGAGGAAGTCATCAAGCCCACGCTTCCCGCGAAGATGATCGACAAGTCGACCAAATTTCACGTGAATCCGACCGGGCGATTCGTGGTGGGTGGCCCCTACGGCGATGCCGGCCTGACCGGGCGTAAGATCATCGTCGACACCTACGGCGGCATGGGTCGACACGGCGGCGGCGCTTTCAGCGGCAAAGACCCCTCCAAGGTCGACCGAAGCGCGACCTACTTCGCGCGCTACGTGGCGAAGAATATCGTTGCTGCGAAGATCGCTGCTCGGTGCGAGGTACAGGTCGCGTACGCGATCGGGGTCGCGAAGCCCATGGGTATTTACGTGACGACGTTCGGCACCGGACGCGTGGACGACGAGAAGATCGCCGCGGCGGTTTCCAAGATGTTCGATTTTCGCCCACGGGCGATCGTCGAGACACTCGACCTGTTGCGCCCGATCTACACACCCACAGCCGCCTACGGCCACTTTGGGCGGACGGAAAAGACGTTCACCTGGGAGCGCACCGACCGAGCCGACGAGCTGCGAAGCGCGCTGCTTCCGGGGTCGCGCCGTTCTGGGTCGAACGGAAAATCGACAAAAAAGCGATCACCTACAAAGAAGCGTGCCAAATCGGTTCGGCCTCGCGCCGCTGCGCGCTGAGGCGCTACACTACCAGCGCCATGGGTGAGCCACCGCTTTCGACACTTTCGGGCTGGGGCCGGCACTCCGCGCAGGGTCGCGAGCGCGTCGGGGAGGATCTCGAGCGCATCAGCGCAGAAGTGAACCTTTCACGCGGTCTCGGGCGTTCCTACGGGGATGCATCGCTCCCACCCTCGGACTCGCCCGATGTGCTCAACACCACTTATGCGGATCGCATCCTTGGCTTCGACGAAGACACCGGACTGTTTCGTGCGGAGTCCGGGTTTGCGCTGAACGAGCTCAACCGACTCTTCATGCCGCGCGGTTGGTTCACCCCCGTTTCGCCCGGAACGAAGTTCGTGACTCTCGGCGGGATGGTCGCGGCCGACGTCCATGGGAAAAATCAGCACCGCGACGGCAATTTCGGCGATCACGTGACGTCCCTCAGGATGCGCGTGGCCGACGATCGTGTTGTCGAGTGTTCTCCGGCGCAACATCCCGATCTGTTCAGAGCCACCATTGGCGGCATGGGGCTCACGGGACACATTCTCGAGGTGGAGTTCGGGCTTCACTCCATCCCGTCGCAGTGGATTTGGCAGGAGAGCCGGCGCATCCACGACATCGACGAGTTTCAGGAGTCTCTAGAAGACGCCGCTCCGGACTGGCCGTACACCATGGGCTGGATCGACTGTCTTGCGCGGGGCAAGCGCATGGGGCGTGGGACCCTCATGTGCGGCCGATGGGCGGACCCAGATCAAGCTCCCTCCCGGCCGCCTAAGACCGGCCTTCGACCGACGCTTCGGTTCGATTGGCCCTCGTGGGTGTTGAATCGCGCGACCATCCGTGTCTTCAACGAGCTCTACTACCGGAAGCAATGGCGGAGCGTCTCACGTCGAATCGTGAGCCACGAGTCCTTCTACTATCCGCTCGACGCCATCCGGTCTTGGAATCGGATGTACGGGAGGCGCGGGTTCACCCAGTATCAGTGCGTCCTTCCAAGAGAGGCGGGCCGCGGCTCAGCTCGCCGGGTCCTCGAGGTGCTGACTGCGCGAGGCGGAGCATCCTTTCTCTGCGTGATCAAGGATTTCGGCCGCGGGAGTCGAGGTGTGCTGTCTTTTCCACGCCCTGGCATCACGTTGGCGCTCGATATCGCAGTTCGTGACGGCACCCAAGACCTGGTGGATACTCTCAACGAGCAGGTTCTAGAGGAGGGCGGGCGCGTCTATCTAGCCAAAGATTCGTTTACGCGGCGTGAGCACTTCGAAGCGATGGAGGGCGAGCGGCTTGCAGAATTCAATGCCATTCGCGATCGCTGGGACCCAAATCGCAGATTTCGCAGTGCGCTATCCGTGCGGCTGCTGGGGGATTGACATGAGAGTTGCGTTTCTGGGGGCGACCAAAGGAATGGGGCGCGCGTTGGCACGACTCAGCGCGGAGCGCAGAGACGCGATTTGCCTGCTCGGCCGGAACGACGCGGACCTCGAGCGAAGCGCTGCAGACCTAGGCGTCCGTGGTGCAGCGAGCCCGGTTCGATGTTTCTCGTGTGACCTCGAGCAAACCGACGCCTTTGCCCCCGCGCTTTCCGCGGCCCGAGAGGCATTGGGCGGATTGGACGCGGTCGTGGTCACGGCGGGGATCTTCGCCACCCAAGAAGAGCTGGAGGCCGATCCGGTGCTTGCGGAGCGGCTGGTACGCATCAACTTCTCCAATACAGTCATGTTCTGCGAGGCCGCTAGGAAGGTCCTCCTCGACGAGGGCGGCGGCACTCTGTGCGTATTCAGCTCGGTAGCCGGTGAGCGCGGTCGCAAGCCGGTCATTATTTACGGCGCTGCCAAGGCTGGGCTGACCCGATACCTCGAAGGCCTCGATCACAAACATCGCGCCGATGGGCTCCGTGTCATCACGGTAAAGCCGGGTTTCGTCAAGACCGCCATGACGGCCGGGCTATCGCCGCCGCCCTTTGCGGGAGAGCCGCACGCCGTCGCCACGAGGGTAATGTCGGCCATCGACCGGGGCACACCCGTCGTTTACGCTCCGGCGCCCTGGCGGTACATCATGGCGATCATTCGGGCGCTGCCGCGTGCGATCATGCGTCGCATCGAGTTCTGACTGGACGGCCTGCGGCCTCAATTGGTTCCGCTGTCGTTGATGAAGGCTCGAATGTCGGGTCGCGATACACGCCATGCGGCCGCAACATGGAGAGCCGCGCTAATGATGCTCCCCAGCACGACACTGGAAATCAATTCGGTCAATGTAGCTCCGCCCGGCGTCGGAGTCGGCACCGACGGGAACACCAGCTTGAAGTGGTAGATCAATGTTGCGGTGTACGCGACGATCCATATGAGCTTGGCCGTGATCGCCTGCCGGATCCACCATTGAGACAGCTTGCGGCGCCAGCTCAGCATGAAGCTTCCAACCAAGACCAGCACCGACACGACGATGTTGGCGGCGGCCATCGGCCGACGGTATGGGTTCGTGGCCTGTGCCTCCAGGAGGTCGACCTTCAGCTGACGCTCACGCGCGCCCGCCTCGGTTTCAGGCTCCTCTTCGTCGGCGGGAAACAGATCTTCGAGGTTCTCGGGAAGGGGACCGGACTGCAGGTCGTAGGTACCCCGAAGGACCCCCGCGATGCCCAGCATCGTCAGCAGAGTAGAGGTCAGCAGGATGGCAATCATCACCCGTCTATCGCTTGATTCGCCTGCCATCGCCTGGTTCCGTCGTTGTAGCCTGGCGCGCAAGGTCGATCGACCCCCCTTTTCAAAACGGCGCCAGCAACTGTGTTGAGGAGATCGTGATTGGGCCGGGGTCTTGGGCGCGCCGCGGACTACGAGGGCTACACCGACCATAACTGATTGTGGGGCAGCCGCGATCTGGAGACGGTTAGAATCGTCTTTTATGCCGGGGCTACCGCTGGCTCCGCCCCCATAGTCCGCGGCGCGCCCCAAGACCCCTACGTCTCGAATCGGTGCCGGGTTTCGCTAGGTAGCCGAGGGGAGCGTCGGCAGGTGGAGCTGACCATCCCGCACGACGGCGTAAGTTCCTTTCGAGCGATCTGACGCCCGGCACTTGTGCGGTGTGGGTCGCAACCGGTGGAGACCAAACGGGTTTCGGAGGCCGTGCGTGTCCCCAGTTTATCACTTCAAAAGAGTGCTGAGCCCGCGTAACATCAATCAGCGGTTCGGATGCGGCGAGGAGGAACGTATGAGGAGCTCAATTGCTTTTCGGAGTTTGTCCGTACTCAGCAAAATGGTTCTTGGTGTTGCTCCCGGGTGCACAGCAGGAGGAGTAGGAGGAGGAAAATGCGATCCTCTCGATTCGCAGAACCCCTGTCCACGAGGAGACGGCTTCGCCCAGTTTTGTTCCGTTCTAGACGACAATAGGTGTATCAACGTCTGCCGGGGTGCGGACATTCTAGGGGACGACTCCTGCGCGACGGACGAGCAGTGCGCTTCGCCTCTGACCTGTGACAACGACCGGGTTGCGGTTTCATCTTGCAAATGCGTCCTCGCGTGTCCATCGGTGGGTGCGACTCGAGACTCCGTTCAGGCCGGAGATGCCTGCAGTGAAACCAAGGACTGTGCCCAGGACCTGATCTGTGACAACGAAATGGTCGGAATTTCGTCCTACACTTGCGTGGCCGGGACAGGTGGCACGGGTCCCTTTGCGGCGTGCAGTGGTGTGTCGGCAGGTGACCGGTCTTTCACTGCTCCGTGCAGAAACGACGACGATTGCGCGACCGAGAATTGCTGCTTTGTCGGCAAACAGGCGCCTGGCTGCCAGGACCCAAGCAATGCCTGTTCTTGCCGAAGAAGCTGTCTCGAGGACGCTGGCGGCGAATGCAGTGCGGTGACGCCCGGAGACGGCACCTTTGGTGCCTGCTGTAGAGGCAGCACTGATTGTAACGGAGCTCAAGGGCAGCTCCCATGCGATCCCGCCAACTGTCAATGCGATGAATGTGACTCGCTGATTCCGGGGGACGGGAACCCAGGTGACGTATGTCGCGATGGTGACGACTGCCCGTCGACTAGCTGCGATGGGGCCACGTGCTTTTGTAGCCGCATGTGATGCGGCCGTTGGTGTACGTACGCGCAGCCATGGGCTGACGCATCGTTCCGCGTCAGCGTCAGCTTGGGAGGACGACTGTAAACACGGTCCGCCCGGGCCTCGACTCCACGTCGATCCTTCCGCCGTGCTCGGTGATGATGCGACTCGTGATGGCGAGACCCAGGCCCGTGCCGCCTTCCTTGTCGGTGAAGTAGGGCTCGAAGGCGAGGTCGATGCGGTCTTCCGGGATGCCTGCCCCGTTGTCCTCGATGCGAACGCACACCTCGTGGAGGCCTTGTACGAGGCTCACGCGGACGGTGCCGCCTCCATTCGGGTGTGCCGCGCGAGCGGCATCGCAGGCGTTCTGCAATAGGTTGTGTAGAGCTTGCGTGATCTGGTCAGCATCGACCTGCGCGTGGATCGGGTGCCCGGGGAGCTCCGTGCTTACAGCCACTTCACCTCGGGCGTATAGCGACACGGCCTGCGTAGCGACCTCCCGTAGGTCGGTTTCGCGCAGCGTTGGAGCGGGGAGCCTCGCGAACCGGCTGAACTCGTCGACGATGTGCCGAAGACGCCCGACTTCCTGAAGGATGGTCTTGGTCGATTCGTCGAAGAGTGCATCGAAGTCATCGTGTGATCGGGCGTGAGCCTTGCGCAGTGTTTCGATGGAGAGGCGAATGGGTGACAGCGGATTCTTGAGCTCGTGCGCCAGGCGTTTCGCGATGTCCTGCCATGCTGCGATCCGTTCGGTCTGCCGAAGCTGGTCCTGGGCGTTTCGTAGATCGCGGGTCATGCGGTTGAAAGCGGTTGCCGTCGCTTGAAACGCGCCGGTTTGGCCTTCGCGAACCGTGGTGGCGAAGTCGCCGGCGCCGATCCGGGTGGCAGCTTGGGTGAGCTCGTCGACCGACGACTGTAACCAGCGATTGAGGTAGCCACCGAACAGCAGGGCTAGCCCGAGGGCGAGGAGGGCGACGCACCCCAGCCACAGGAGAAGCGGTGGGGCACCACGGTCGATCCCGGACCGCCAGACCACAACCTCTTTCGCTGTCCCCTCGGCATCCGCTAGCTCGGTGATCCGGAGGTCCCTGCCCGACGGTTCGTCGAC
>CAXMND010000204.1:0-20253 GCA_964194675.1 uncultured Coxiellaceae bacterium
GGGGGGTAGCGGGGGCGCGAACGTGAACGAGACCGCGAGCGTGATCGTGAACACGACCTTGTTGGATCTCGCCTCAGCGCGCGAATGCGCGCGCAATGCCTGCCCGCTGTGCCTCTGCGCGGGCCGCGCAGAGCGAGATGGTTTCGACCGCGCCCGCTAGGTTCCGCGGCCCGCCTGTCAGCTCGGCGACTCGGGGCTCGAAGAACTCCTGCACTTCCGACGCCGCTGCTTCGGTGCAGAACGAAACCGCGTACCAGGGGACGCCCCCGACCTGGTGGCTTCCGAAGCGTGCGGTCAGCTCATCGAAGTTTGCGGTGAACCAGTCCCAGGCGTGGTCTCGCGTCCGTGGGTTGCGGAACTGAGGCCAGAGGATTTGCGCAATTTCGTTTATCCGGATGCTGGGATTCAGGGTGA
The DNA here is from genome assembly GCA_964194675.1 of uncultured Coxiellaceae bacterium. GTDB lineage: Bacteria > Myxococcota_A > Polyangia > Polyangiales > Houyiibacteriaceae > SG8-38. Next base: position 415 of record CAXMND010000204.1, read on the forward strand.
GATCTAGGGCGCGCGTCGCGAGTTCGGGATCCTCGACGTGACCGAGCGCTCCAAGGATTCGGTTTCGTTCCGTGGCGTCGGTGTTCGATTGCAGCTCGTTCACCAAGGGATCGAAAAGGCCCGTGCCGCCTTCCTGAACGGCTGTCGCGAGGACCAGCCCCGCGAGCTGTGGTTCGACTGCACCGCGATTGGCTTTCGATCGATGACCGACCTGGCCTTTGCCGAGTCGCGCAGCGCGGGCGCGTGCCCCCGGGTCACGCACGACCATGACCATGAATCGAATGATCGCCTCGCGAAGAAGCTTGGTATCGCTCGAGTCGCCCTTTTTGGACCGCCAACCCAGGGCCTCGTAGCGTTTTCGATAGAGATGTGAGGCATACCTTTCGACCTCCTCTCGAACGTCGGGCGGGGCGGCATCCTCCATGATGAAACGAAGGTGTCCCATCGGCGCGGCGGCGATCTCACGAATCGGGCTCGCCGCGAGCCTCGGAAGCCACGGGAGGAGCGCTTCGGCGTTGACGCTTCCCTGATCGAACGCCGCAAACAGGCTATCGCTCACCGCCATTTGACCGCGCTCCGAGAGTCTCGAAAACCCCTTTTTCCGAAGTGTGGTCCAATCGTCGCCCGAGAATGTGAAACGGAAGTAGCCCGCCCCCTCATCGTTCGGCATCCACCACGTTGGGCAATCGGGAAGCTCGATCCGGCCCGTCTCGCTTTCGAGGAGACTACAGGTCACCCCGGAGTTGGTGCGTACGCACAGCGGGATCTGCCAGATCTGCCTGGGGTCGCCGTCGGACCCGAGGGGGAAGTATCGCTCCTGGGATAGCTCGAGGGTGCCGCGCCCGTTCGTGCACTCGAGGCTTGCGTTGATCAGAGGAACGCCGGGCTGGTTCAAGAACGACTGAAATGGCGTCGCCACGTCTCGATCGTCGACCTCGTCGAGCGCGGCCAGCAGATCTTCGGCGGTTGCCGTGCTCTCTTCGTGTCTGCGAAGGTAGAGGTGAATGCCGTCGCGGAATCGGTCTCCGCCCATCCAACGCTCGAACATGTCGAGCACCGCTCCGCCTTTCTTGTACGTGATCGCGTCGAACGCATTTTGAATGTCGTGGTTGTTCAGGACGGGTTGGCGGATGCGCCTCGCGCTCGTCAGGCTGTCGAGCTTCATCGCGTGTTGCGCCGAAGCAAGGCTCGCGAGGTCCACGCGGTACTCAGGGTGGAGAATCCCCACCACTTTGTTGCCCATCCAAGTGGCAAAGGCTTCGTTGAGCCAGACATCGTTCCACCACGGCATCGTGACGAGATTTCCGAACCACTGGTGCGCGAGCTCGTGCGCCATCACGTGCGCGAACGCTCGACGCTGGCTTTCGGTCGCGCGACGACCGTCGATCAACAGGAGCCATTCGCGAAAGGTGATGAGCCCAGCGTTTTCCATCGCGCCCGCACCGAAGTCGGGAACGGCGACCACGTCGAGCTTCTGGTAGGGATAGGCGATCGCGAAGTACCCCTCGAGGATTTCGACGAACTCACCGGTTCGATCGAGCGCGTAGCCCAGACGGTCGCCTTGCCCGTGGGCGGCGATCCCGCGGAGAGGAATCGCGTCGGGACGCATTTCGCTTCGGGGAACCGGCGGTCCAGAAACGACATCCAAAGGCCCCACGGCCCAGGCGATCAAGTACGTCGGGAGCGGAGGGGTCGGTTTGAAATCAATCCGCTGAAGGCTCCCGGGGAGATCGATGGCGTGCTCGACGGGTGTGTTTGCCGCGGCGAATTGATCGGCCGACACGGTCAGGGTGACGTCGAAGGGCGTTTTGAAGCGAGGCTCATCGAAGCCTGGAAACGCGAGCCGCGCACTGATCGATTCGAACTGTGTGAACGCGTATGCCTGACCACCCGACTCGACCTTGTAGAGGCCTCGTAACCGGTGATCGAAACCCGCCGTGTACTCGATGTGAAGCGAGAAGCGGCCTGCCGGCATCTCCTCTCCGAACTCCACGCGGGCGACGCCATCGCTGGTCTGCTGCTCCCAGGTGGCGTCGATGTGCGCGTCGCCGTGGCGCGCGTGGATCGCGGTGACGTTCAAATCCTGGCCGTGCATCCAGATGCTGGTGGCGGCTTGGTCGAGCTCGAGCCCGATGACTGCCTTGCCGGAAAATCCATCGCTGCTCGGAACGATCGTGAGGCTCAGTTGGTACCCCGTGGGACGGACGCCTTCGGGAAGCTTTCCTTCGGGTGCCAGCTCGACTTCGGAGGTCGGGCTGGTCGGCTTTTGCGCGCCGCCGCAGGCCATCGCCGAAAGGCAGATCGCGCAGGCTAGGGCCAGGGGTACTACGCGATGGCGCTTCATTTGCGGGGCCTCGGTCCGGGGTCGTGTCCGAGCGCGAACAATCTATCGTAGAGCGCCGAGCCTAGGGGCTTGTGTGAGGTTCGAGGCACGGCCTGCCCGTGGGACGGAGGCAGGTGTCGAAGCGTTTGCGCCAGATCCTGCAAGGACGGGGCGACGCGATCCACCGACAAGCTCGAGGCTGGCTGTCGGTTCGCGACCCAAGTGGCGCAGAGGGTGAAGGCGACCGCTAGGCTCACGGCCGCCACTAGCTTCTTGGGATCATCGGCGCCGGCGATCCCCGCTGCGACGAAGACCAGCACGGAAAGGGGAATCGCCACCATCCAGCGTCGTGTACGGTCGAGTCGCGAGGTTGTGGCTTCGCTGACCTCGAACAGGACAAGCGTTTTCCAGTGTCGTTCCGGGACTCGCTTCAACAACCCATCGCTCAGCAAGACGGTCCGAAGCCACGGGAGCGCCGCGGCATGCGTGAGAAACGGGGTCGGTGCTGGTAGATGGGCTAGCCGCCAGGACACGCCGTCGACCTCGATGCGCGTCCGAAACACGCGCCAGATGCCGAGCATCATCATGAGCCAAGGGCTGAACACGGCCACTCCGATCACAGAGAGCAGAGCGCAGGTCATGGCATTGACCGCAGGGGGGAGAGGCAGGGCTGGCTGGATACCGGCCGCCAGCACGACCGACACGGCGGTGCCCGTCACCACAAGCACCGAAGTCTGAACGGCCCGTCCGAACGCTTCCCAGTGCGACATCGCTTGGACCTCCTCTGGCGTTCGTTGGCTAAGGGCCAGGGTGACCCAGGTCGTCGTCACGCAGAGGCTCGAAAAGAACCAAGCTGCTGCCGTGGGCCATTGTGGGAGCAAGTCCGGATCCGTACCGAGCGCGCCAGCGACGGCGGCTCCAATGACGGCGAGCGTGCCCCCTGCGAAGGTGGCCTGCCGAAACCTGCCAAGCGCGCGGTCCTTTGCGGCGGGTTCCTCGGGCACATCTCGGAAGAACACGAGCCTCAAGATGCTGCAGGTCGCCGACGGCATGACGACGCAGGCGATCAGAATCAAGAGCGACGTCATTCGAACTCCACCATGACGGGTGCGTGATCCGACGGGGACTTCTTGCGCCGCTCCTCGCGGTCCACCGCCGCGCCGACCGTTCGTCCGCTGAGCGGTGGGGTGGCGTAGACGTGGTCGATGCGAAGTCCGTTGCCTCGTTCGAAGCCCCTGCCTCGGTAGTCCCACCATGAGAACACCCCCCCATCGGGATGGAAGGGTCGGAAGACGTCGGTGAGCCCGAATGAGGAGACATCTTCGAGCGCCTCCCGCACTCGGTCGCAAGCCAGGACGGAGGCGCGCCATTCGTCGGGTCGTCCGATGTCGTCGTCCTGCGGGGCGACATTGAAGTCTCCACACAACGCTACTTGATCGACCTCCGGGTCGAACCGAGCCTGCAGCATCTGGCGCAAGCGTTGCATCCATCGAAGCTTGTATTCGAATTTGTCCGAGCCGACCTCTCCTCCGTTTGGGAAATAGGCGCTCAGCACCGTGACGCCTTCGACGTCGGCGCTGATCAGTCGGGCTTGAGTGTCGTCGTCGCCGCCATCGAGGCCGCGGACCACGTTGGAGAGGGGACAGCGGCTCAAGATCGCCACTCCGTTGTAGGTCTTCTGGCCCGAGACCTCGGCCTCATAGCCGCATTCTCTCATCTCCTCGAAGGGGAAATCCGAGTCGGTGACCTTGAGTTCCTGGAGGCAGAGCACGTCGGGCTGGGCCGCGTCCAGCCAGTCGACTACGTGCTGCCGGCGCGCCCGGATCGAGTTCACGTTCCAAGTGGCGACCTTCATTCCGGTATGCAGTAGCATGGAATCATGCCGAACAAACGAATCGAAACCGATGACGCTCCGGCCGCCATAGGTCCGTATTCCCAGGCCGTATCTGCCGGGGGGTGGATTTTCTGCTCCGGGCAAATCGCGCTCGACCCCGACAGTGGATCCCTGGTCGGTGGGGGAGATATCGAGTACGAAACCCGACAGGTCTTGAAGAACTTGGACGCCGTTCTTCGACAAGCTGGGGCCACTCGAGCGGACGTCGTGAAAGCGACCGTGTACCTCACAGATATGAGCGAATTCTCGAAAATGAATCAGGTTTATTCCGAGTATTTCGACGGATGCGGGCCCCCGGCACGAACGTGCATCCAGGCCACGGCGCTGCCGCGAGGGGTGAGAGTCGAGATCGACTTCGTCGCCCGGGTGGGGAACTAGGCTAGGGGCAGCCCCCTAACCGTAGAACGGATCTCGGAGGTCTGCCGTATCCTCGCGGTCTGGTCCTACGCTGACGACCCCGATCCGGCAGCCCACTTCTTTTTCGATGCGTTCGAGGTAGCGCTGAGCGGCGATAGGTAGGTCGCTTCGCGTTCTGCAAGATGAGAGATCGTCGTCCCAACCTTTGAGAGTGTCGTAGATCGGGCTTACAGCGTCGATGCGCTCACTTGGGGGATGCGAGAGGCGCTGCCCGTCGAGCTCGTAGGCGATGCAGACCTGGAGCTCGGGCAGGGCGCTCAACACATCGAGCTTCGTGATCGCGATCTCGTCGAGGCCGTTGACCGCTACGGCGTATCGGAGGGCGACGAGGTCGAGCCAACCACAGCGTCGGGGTCGTCCAGTGGTGGAGCCGTATTCCGCGCCCGCATCTCGCAGCCTCTGACCCGTGTCGTCCTCGAGCTCGGTGGGGAAAGGGCCTCCACCGACTCGGGTGGCGTAGGCCTTCGCGATGCCGATCGCGCGCTTGATGTGGGTGGGTCCGATGCCGGTTCCAGCGCATGCGCCACCGGCGACCGCATTCGAGCTCGTGACGAAGGGATATGTGCCATTGTCGATGTCGAGCATGGTGCCCTGTGCGCCCTCGAGGAGGATCTTCTGATCGGACTGCACTGCCTCACGGACGACAGCCGATGCGTCCCCGATGTAGCCGCGCAGCGTATCGCCGAGCTCGGCATACTGAGCTGTGATCGACGACGCGTCGGGCAATGTACCACCGAGCCCTTCGATAACGGGCCGCCAGGCTTCGAGGTTCGCTTCAACCTTGGCGCCGAGGCGCGACTCGTCGAGGAGCTCGCCCATGCGAATCCCGCGACGGGCGACCTTGTCTTCGTAGCACGGCCCAATGCCGCGCTTGGTCGTTCCGATGGCGCCATTCGATTTCGCTTCTCGAAGTTCGTCGATCAGTTTGTGTTGGGGAAGAACCACATGGGCGCGTTGGCCGATCAGCAGGCGGGCCAACGTCGACACGCCGCGCTCCCCGAGGGAGCGGATCTCCTTCAGCAACACCGCCGGGTCGATGACGGTGCCCTGGCCGACGACACACTTGGTCTGTTCGTGGAGTATTCCCGAAGGAATCAAATGGAGGATCAACTTGTCGCCGCGGACGACGAGCGTATGTCCAGCGTTTGCCCCGCCCGCGTACCGAACGACGAGGTCTGCGTAGGGGGCGTACAAATCGACGACTTTGCCCTTGCCCTCGTCCCACCACTGGGCCCCAACTACCACCAATGCGCTCATGACTCGTTCCTACCGTTGACCCAAGAGACTACGGCCGAATCGGGTTCACCGTCGAGCGTGCGAGACCGACCGTCGCTCAGCCGCGTCAGCCGCGTGGCCTTCCCCTGTTGCCAAACCAGTAAATCATAGTCCCACGATTTCGCATACCGCCTAGCTTCGTCGACGGTCTTCGCAGGCACGGTCGCGACGCGCATACCTTCGGCCCGCCAACGGTCGGCGGTTTTGCGTTTGCGCACCGAGGTGCCGCCCGCAACGAGCACGCGAAGCGGGAGCTGTGCGCCCAGGGAGATTTCCGCGTCGGAAAGCGCCCAGAGGACGTTGTCGACCTCGAACGCGAAGCCGGTTGCAGGTGCCGGTGCTTCGTAGCGTCCGAGCAAGTGGTCGTAGCGGCCCCCGAGGCCGAGGGGCTCACCCGGGCCTTCGGCGAGGAGAGTCATGCTAACGCCCGTGTAGTAGCTTTGCCGCCGAAGGTCACTCAGGTCGATGCCCACCCGGTCTCCGAGTCCCACTGCCTCGAGGCGGTCCACGACACGTTCGAGCTCGTCGAGTGCCCGCTTGGCTTCGGCGTTGCGAAGCCGGCGGCGCGCGTCGGCGATTACGGTCCGGTCACCATAGAGATCACAAAGCATACCCAAGCGCTTCCGCTCCGCCGCGACGACGCCCGCGTCTTTGAGCAGGCGCTCGAGGTTCCTCGCGTCTTTCGCAGCGAGCGTGTCGACCACGGCGGCGCGTGCGGCCCTAGGCACGTGATCGAGCACTTCAGCTCCGATCTTCACCTGAGCGAGCTCGACGAGAAAGTCCTGAAGCCCGATCCGTTCGCATGCGCGCACGGCGACTTCGATGACTTCGGCATCCGCTTCCGGACCCTTGAGGCCGACGCACTCGACTCCGCATTGCAGCACTTGATGCTGTCTGCGTGCTCGACCTCGGCGTCGTCGGACGACCGTGCCCTCGTATGAGAGCCGCCACGGTGCTGGGCGGTCTTGAAGTCGCGTTGCGATGATGCGTGCAATCTGGGGGGTGATGTCGGGCCGCAGAAGGGCGACTTCACCGGAGTCCGGTTCGACGAAGCGGACGAGATCGCGTCGGTCGACGGTCTCGAGTCCGCGCTCGATCACTTCGGCGTACTCGAACGGAGGAGTTGTGACGCGCTGATACCCGTAGAGATCGAACGTCTCCATGAGACGCTGCCACAGGAGGGTCCGCGTCATCGACGCGGGCGGTAGCGTGTCGCGCATTCCGCCTGGAGGAGTCATGGGGAGTCCAGATTGGCGGGGCATGTCAGAGCCTCAGCGTGTGCACACTGCTCACGTGATCCATCGCGCGGAGATCATCGAGCACGCCACCGTTGACCGTTGCGTCGACGTTCCAGAGCGCGAGGGCCTGCCCCCTCTTTTCGTCGAGCCCGACCTGCATCCTGGACACGTTGATCCCTCTGCTGCCGAGCACAGTACCGACCGCTCCGATCACGCCGGGTCGATCGAGGTTACGCATGACGATGACGTCGCCCTCCATGACAGCGTCGATCTCGTAACCTTCCAAGCCCACGAGGCGTGGCTCACCCCGCCGACCCGGTGTTCCGGTCGCAGTGTGAATGCCCTTTTCGCCAGTGACCGTGACGCGAATCGTGGTCGCGTATCGATCGCTCGGCTCTTTGACTTCCGCGAGCTTGATCCCGCGCTCCTGTGCTTCGTAGGGCGCGCTGATCGGGTTCACGGGCTCTTCGAGGTGCTGCTGCAGAAACCCGGCGAGTGCGGCCCGCGCAATCGGCGTGACACCGAGCTCTCCCGCTTCGCCAGTACAGGTGACCCGAATCTCACGGACGTCTATCGGCTCGAGCTGGCCGACGATGCTGCCCAGTGCCCTCGCGACATCGATGTAGGGTTTCAGGCGTTCCGCAATCTCGGCTGGAAGCGCCGGTACGTTGACCGCGTTCTTGACCGTGCCGTTCTCCAGATAGTCGATTGCTTGCTCTGCGATCTCGACGGCGACGCGCTCCTGCGCCTCCGAAGTCGATGCGCCGAGGTGCGGCGTGCACAGCACATTGTCGAGCTGGAGCAATGGGTTGTTCGGGTCGACAGGCTCCTGACCGAACACATCGAGGGCGGCGCCGGCAATCTTACCATCCGTGATCGCCCTTGCGAGCGCCTCCTCATCGACGATCCCGCCACGCGCCGCGTTTACCAACAAAGCGCCATCCTTCATCTTGCCGAAGGCGGCGTCGCTGATCATGTTCTTCGTCTCGGGCGTGAGGGGCGCGTGAATCGTGATGAAGTCCGCACGCGAAAGAAGTTCGTCGAGCCCCACGAGCTCGATGCCGAGCTCGGCGGCTCGCTCGCTGCTCATCACGGGATCGACACCGATGACCTTCATCTTCAGGCCCTGCGCTCGGTCGGCAACGATGCGCCCGATGTTTCCAAGGCCGATGATGCCGAGCGTCTTGTGGGCTATCTCGCGACCTTGGAACTTGCTCTTCTCCCACTTGCCGCTACGCATCGATCCAACAGCCTGCGGAATGTTTCGAGCGAGCGCAGCCAAGAGTGCGAGGGCGTGCTCCGCGGTGGTCACTGAGTTCCCTGTCGGGGTGTTCATGACCACGATTCCGCGCCGGCTTGCTGCCGGGATATCGACGTTATCGACGCCCATGCCGGCCCGCCCGATCACACGCAGCTTTTCGGCAGCATCGACGACGCGCGAGGTGACCTGCGTTCCCGATCGAATGATGAGGCCATCGTAATCGCCGATGACCTCACAGAGCTCATCTTCACTCATCCCGGGCCGAAACTCGAGCTCGACGCCAGACGCTTCACGCAGAACGTCGAGGCCCGCCTCAGCGAGCTTGTCAGACACGAGGACACGTACGTTGGACATGACTACTCCTGGGGAATTCAGCGCGAAAAGCCGGCGGAGAGCTAGCAGCCACCCCTCCCAGGGTCAAGGAGCGTGGGGCCTACGCCCAGTGGATCGCGCCAAGAGCCAGGAGAATCGCCACCACGCGGTACCCGCGCTGAGGGTCCGAGGTCTCGGGCTGCGCGGTCACGAACTCGACCAGGTCGTCTACCGTGTGGGGCTCCTTGCACAGCTTCAGCGTCCTTTGAACGTCGTCCGGAAGATTGGCGGTTGCCACGGCCGTGTCGATACGATCGGCTTGTACAACGCGGTGCTGTCCCCGTTCCAGGATAAGGTCCCCCTCGAATCCGGCGGCGATTCTTCGCTGGAGTCCGCGATCGAGGATCTCCCACGCGTCCAGTCGGAGCGGGAAGCCGCTGCTCGGCGGGTCGACCCCTTCATAGAAGTTCGCCCTGCCGGAAGTCCAGGTAAACAGGTCGAGCAGTTTCTCGCGAACCTGTTCGGCGATGTGTTGGAAGAGCTCGAGCGGCTCAACGAGTCCCAACGCGACCAAAGTGTCGCCGAGCTTGCCCTCGAAGCGAGGCATGACCGCGAGCGCCATGTCGAGCTCGCTTCGGTTGATCACACGCTTCTTCACCAGATACTCGCCGAGGAGCTCCCCTGCGAGGTTGCTGGTTACGAAAGCCGGGACGCCGAGCTTTGTGTAGACCTCTTTGCGGACGCCCCCTTGCTCGCAGAGCCAGAGGCCGGTGCGCCGAGTCACCAAGGTGCGCACTAGAGCGCTGACGAAGCCGCCGTTTTCGAAGTCTACGCTCCTCTCGGATGCTGCGGCGGACGCGATCCGCGTCGTCGTCGGTGTCATCCGCGAAGCGGGAACGTGACGATATAGATCTTGGTAGGAGGACAGCGCTTGGAAGTCTCCTCCGGCTACACTTATGTTGTCGTCGCCGGTGACCTGGCCTGTGGCGACGGCTTCGACGACTTTGGCGTACGGCAAAGGGCCGACGGTTGCGCCGTTGGGCTTTCGGATCTTGTATTCGAGCGGGGTGACGTTTGTCGTGTTCGGGTGTCCATTTGCGAGCAACATCGGTGTCGGGGGCATCGTCGCCCTGGGCACCGGGTCTGCCGAGGTTTTTCGCGTGCGCGTGTGCGCGACGATCCCAGCGACGGTTGCTGCAAGTTCGGCGCGCAAGACTTCTTCAGGGCGGCTTTGCCAGGGCTCGAACGCTGCCCACAAAGCGCGTGCGGTCGGCGGGCGTTCTTCGATCTTCACCGAGAGCGCGCTCAGTACCACCGCACCAAGCCCCTCGGGTAGCTGGGGCAGGAACTCCACGAATGGGTGCACCTCGGCGTCGCGAATCGCGAGCAACACTGCGAGCTCACTTCCGCCCGCGAAGAGCGGTCGGCGCATGAAGAGCTCTGCAGCAATCACCGCCGTCGAGAAAAGATCGGCCCGCTGATCGACGTTACCACCCGAGACTTGCTCTGGCGCCAGGTAGCCAAGCTTGCCGTTGGCACGGGCGGCCGTGTCTGCTGCGAACGGATCTACATCCGAGCGCGCAATACCGAAGTCGGCGATCTTGACGTCCCCGTGGATCGAGATGAGAACGTTCGAAGGACTGATGTCGCGATGGACGATCCCAAGCGCGCGGCCGCTGTCATCGGTCGCATTGTGCACTGCGTCGAGCCCGCTGAGAATCTGACGAACCAAGTACACGACGAGATCGTGCTCGAGCTTCTTGCTATCGCGCGTGAGGCTTCGGTTGAGTCGCCAGAGATCGCAGCCGGGGACGTATTCGAGTGTGAGGTATGGCTGCCCCTCGATTTCGCCGTGACCCAGGACGTGGACCACGTTCGGGTGGGTGACGTGACTGGCGAGTCGCGCCTCTTCCGCGAACATCTCGTGAGCGTGCGATTCGTCCGCAATGTGCGGCAGCATCCGCTTCAGAACGACGACACGAGGCTCACCGACGGACCGGGGCTCCAGCGCGCGAAACACTTCTGCCATCCCGCCAACCGCAATTCGATCCACTAGCGTGTAGGCGCCGAGCGGAGTGTTTGGTGGCGGTGCGGGCGGCGGTGACGTCGGTCTCTGCACCCCTGGATTGTAACGGCGCCAACGGAAAATAGCGATATCAGAGGAAGAAAGTTCGGTGACTTTTGGAGTTTTTATGGTTGGCGCAGCTTCTCGCGCCGACAACCGGTATGCCAGCCCACAAATCTTGGATTGGCTGGCCCGGGCCCGCCATCGCGCCGACGCAGGCCTGAGTCGGGCGTTCGCGGCTCCAGCTCAGACACTTGACCGTTGGCTGGAGTTTGGGGATATAGGGCTCCGCGTTCGGCGACTTGTCCAACCCTCGAGCTTCGCCTAAATGGCGGCGCAGTCGTTTAGAGGACTCTGAGAGAAAACGCAGCATGCAGATTTTCCCCCGCGAGCTGAACTACTTGCCCCTCGTATTGGCGCTCGTGGCTGGTGCCCTTGGTACGGGCGTGTTCGTATTGTTCTGGGTGTATTTCGCCCCCGCCAACCTTCAGGTTGGCTACACGCCCGAGCAACCAGTCGACTACAGCCACCGTCTACACGCCGGTGAGCTCGGTTTGGACTGCCGTTACTGCCACTCCCAGGTCGAGCGCTCGCATGAGGCGATGGTGCCGCCGACCCAAACCTGCATGGGGTGTCACGTGCTCGTTCAGACCGAGTCGGAAAAGCTTGCCGTAGTTCGGGACAGTTGGGAGACGGGAGAATCCGTCGGGTGGGTTCGCGTGAACCAGGTCCCCGATCACGTGTTCTTCGACCACAGCATCCACCTCGCCGGAGGTGTCGGGTGTGTGTCTTGCCACGGCCGGATCGACCAGATGGAAGTCGTCGGGATCGTGGAGCCGCTAGCGATGCAGTGGTGCCTCGAGTGTCACCGCAACCCGGAGTCCAAAATCCGACCGAAGAGTGAAGTAACCAATATGGCGTGGGAAGTTGATGAGGCCTGGCTCGCGCAGCGTGCCGACGTCGCTGCCGAGCTCAATCCGCCCATGCATTGTTCGGGGTGCCACCGATGACCCGTCGCAAGCAGTATGAGTTGAGTGAAGGCAAGGGGCCGTCCATGTGGCGGAGCTTGGAAGACAAGAACACTGACCCCGAGGAGTTGAAAAAACTTGCGGAGCAGGAGCAACCGGGCGGCTTCGTCCGCGACCTCCTCGAACCGACGTCTCTGGTGACTCGACGCGCCCTACTGAAGGGGTCGTCGATAGCGGCGCTGGCTGCGGGCCTTCAAGGCTGTCTCCGTCGTCCGGAAGACATCATCTATCCGTACAGCAAGGCGCCGGAAGAGCTGATCCCCGGCATTCCGTCCCATTTCGCGACCGTCACCGCGCGCGGGCGGGACGCCCTCGGTGTAGTCGTCACGAGTCACGACGGCCGGCCCACCAAGGTCGAGGGCAACGCGCAGTTCCCGACGAGCCTTGGCGCGACCGATGTCCGTGCCCAAGAGTATGTTTGGGATTTGTACGATCCAGACCGTTCGAAGTCACCCGCACGCCGCAAAGGCAATGCCCTCGCTGACGTTACCGAAGAACAGTTCGATTCCTTTCTCGAGACGTTGATCAAGAAGCACGAAGGCGATGCGGGGGAGGGCCTGAGGATTGTGGCGCCGATCAGCAACAGTCCGTCGTTCCGCGTCATGCGCGAAAAGGTCCTCACCAAGTTTCCGAAGGCGCGTTTCCACACGTACAGCCCGATCAACGATGACAACGCTCGCGAGGGCGCACGGATCGCTTTCAAGAACATCCCGACTACGCCCCTCTACGATCACGCGAAATCGATGGTCACGTTGTCGCTCGGGTCGGACTTCTTGGGCTTAGAACCGGGCGCAGTGGCAGCGGCGCGACGGTTCGCGTACACGCGCGCCGTCCCCTCTCCAGACGCCTCGATGAACCGCTTGTATGTGGTCGAGTCGAACTACACGGTTACGGGAAGCATGGCCGACCACCGGCTGCGCATGCCCCAGGCCGACATCGAATGGTTTGCTCGCGCCTTGACCGCCACGCTCGCTGCTCGCGGCGTCGATCAGCTTAAGCCGATTGCAGATTCGCTCCGTGAGGTCCCGGGGTCTGCCGACTCGGCAGGGCTGGACCCCAAGTGGCTGGACGCGGTGTCGAATGACCTCCTGGCGAACCAAGGGCGATCGGCCGTGATTGCCGGGGCGGGTCAGCCCCCACGGGTCCATGCGCTCGTGATCGCGATCAACGAGGCGCTTGGCAACTTTGGGCGCACCACTCGCTTTGGCCCCTCCATCGATCCTGATGATCCGACGAGTCGCGCGAGCATCGCGGAACTCGTGAAGGATGCCGGCGAGATCTCCTCGCTGATCATTCTGGGCGGGAACCCCGTTTACGACGCCCCTGCCGACGTGAAGTTCGCGGAGCTTCTCGGTCGAGAGGGACTCACCTCAGTTCATTTGGCCGACCTCCGCAACGAGACCTCGGAACTCTGTTCCTGGCACGCGCCCCTTGCTCATGAGCTCGAGGTGTGGGGGGATCAGCAGTCGATCGATGGCTCCGTGGCGGTACAGCAACCTTTGATCGCACCACTCTATTCCGGGCGAAGCGAGATCGAGTTTCTCGCCGTGCTCGCCGCGGAGAAGACCACGCGGGGCCATGACATCGTCCGAGCGACCCACGACGGCAAGTTGAAGAAAGATAGCGCCGCTCTTCTCGTCGTCGGATACTCACCCAAGCAGGTGAATTCCGATTTCCTTTGGAGGCAAGCCCTCTATAGCGGCCTTCTGTTGAAGCCGAAGCCAAGCACGGAACCGGTCGACATCCCTGCCGTCGTCCACGCGCTGCGCACGTCCCAACCGAAGCGGTCGGTCAGCCAGGACAGTCTCGAGGTGAGCTTCGAGCCGGATCCCGCGCTTTGGGACGGACAGCACGCCAACAACCTGTGGGCCCTGGAGCTCCCGAGGCCGATGACCAAGCTCGTCTGGGACAACGCTGCGGTCATGTCGCCAGCGACCCGCGACGCGCTCGGACTCAAGAACGGGCAGATGGTGCGTTTGTCCAAGGGCGACGCAAAGGTCGATGTGCCCGTCTGGCCGCTCCCTGGGCACGCGGACAACTGCATCACCCTAACGCTAGGTTGGGGGCGGACTGCGGCCGGTCGCTATGGGAATGGCAAAGGTTTCGATGTGAACCCCTTGCGCACGCTGAGCGGCATGAGCTTCACCAATGGGGTAAAGCTCGAGCCCCTGTCGGAGACGTACAGGCTCGTGCAGACCCAGACCCACGACCGGATGGAAGGGCGCCCGATCGCGATCGACGCGACCCTCGAAGAGTACAAAAAAGAGCCGAACTTCGCTTCGTTCAGGGCGGTCGACCCCGTGAGCACGCCGCCCTTATGGAAGCAGCAGGACTACGCCGAAGGCTACAAGTGGGGGATGACGATCGATTTGGCGTCGTGCACCGGTTGCAATGCCTGCGTAGTCGCTTGCCAGGCGGAGAACACGACCCCAGTCGTGGGGAAGATCGAGGTCGAGCGAGGCCGGGAAATGCACTGGTTGCGCATCGATCGATACTTCGTCGGCGAGGACGCGGCCAACCCGCAGGTCGCGGTTCAACCGGTCACCTGTCAGCACTGCGAAGAGGCTCCTTGCGAGAACGTGTGCCCGGTCAATGCCACGGTTCACACGCCAGAGGGCCTGAACGACATGAGCTACAACCGCTGCGTCGGTACGCGGTACTGTGCCAACAACTGTCCGTACAAGGTTCGGCGGTTCAATTATCTCGACTACCACAGCTATCTCGACGACAAGCACGCCTGGTACGGCGACTTCGCGGAGTCACGCAAACTGCAGTTCAACCCCAACGTCACTGTGCGCATGCGCGGCGTCATGGAGAAGTGCACGTATTGTGTGCAGCGCATCGAGGAAGTGAAGATCGCGGCGAATCGCGAAGACCGAAAGATCAAGGACGGGGAGATCAGGACCGCGTGTCAGCAAGCCTGCCCGAGCTCAGCGATCACGTTCGGTGACTTGAACGATCCCAGCAGCCGAGTCGCCAGGCTCTCCGGAGCCGACCGCCGGTATCAGTTGCTTTCGGAAATCGGTACGCGACCCCGCACGACCTTCCTTGCGCGGATTCGCAATCCAAACCCCGAGCTCACTGGCAAGGGTAGCTGAACACCATGAGCTACGAAGCACCCATCGAGGAACTCGGCGAAACCTACCTGCTCCCGGAAGGCACGACCACCCACGACGTGACCGAAACCATTGCGGGAGTCACCGAGACCAAAGCACCCCGCGGCTGGTGGCTGCTCTTCCTGCTATCGCTAACTGCCCTCGGAGGTCTGGGCGGGGCCCTGACGTATCTGTTCGTGCAGGGCGTCGGCGTCTGGGGCAACAACGCTCCGGTCTATTGGGCCTGGGACATCACCAACTTCGTCTGGTGGATCGGTATCGGCCACGCCGGGACGCTCATCTCTGCCATTCTGTTCTTGTTCCGGCAGAAGTGGCGAACGAGCATCAATCGCTTCGCCGAAGCGATGACGGTTTTCGCGGTGCTTTGCGCCGCCCTGTTCCCCGCGATTCACACCGGCCGTCCGTGGTTCGACTACTATCTCTTTCCGCTTCCCAACCAGATGGACATGTGGCCGAACTTCAAGAGCCCGCTCATGTGGGACGTTTTTGCGGTCAACACTTACCTGCTGATCAGCGTCATCTTTTGGTACCTCGGCTTGATTCCGGACTTCGCTACGCTCCGGGACCGCTCGAAGAATCTCTTCCGCAAACGGGCTTACGGCTTCTTTGCGTTGGGGTGGCGCGGGGCGCACCGCCATTGGCAGCACTACGAGCGTGCCTACTTGATTTTTGCTGGCATCGCGACGCCGCTGGTGCTCTCGGTGCACTCGGTCATTTCGTTCGACTTCGCGACTGCGGTCGTTCCCGGGTGGCACACGACGATCTTCCCGCCGTACTTCGTTACGGGCGCTGTCTTCAGCGGATTCGCTCTCGTGACGACGCTGATGCTCATCTGTCGGAGCGTCTTCAAGATGCAGAACATCGTCACGATCAGGCACTTGGACTTCATGAACAAGTTCATGCTCGGGACGTCGCTTCTCGTCGGATACGCCTACGCGATGGAGTTCTTCATCGCCTGGTATTCTTCGAACCCGTATGAGCAGTGGGTATTCTTCCACAACCGGCTTGGTTGGGGGGTTCTCGACAGCAAGGGAAACTGGGGGCCGCTCTGGTGGGCCTATTACGTGATGGTGTTCTGTAACGTCGTCGTCCCTCAGATTTTCTGGTTCAAGCGAGCTCGGACGAGCGTTCCGATCATGTTCATCGCCAGCATCCTGATCAACATCGGGATGTGGTTCGAACGGTTCGTCATCATCGTGAGCTCGCAGCATCAGGATTACCTTCCGTCCTCGTGGGGCATGTTCCACCCGACGGCGATCGACCTTTTGACGTATCTCGGCACTTTCGGGCTGTTCTTCACCTTGTTCCTGCTCTTCGTCCGATGGCTGCCGATAATCTCCATCGCCGAGGTCAAGGGCAACCTGCCCGGAGCACACCCCGATTTGCACGCTGAAGAACCACTACAAGAACCGGGCACGGCGGCCGAGCCGGTGCCGGCGGAGTGAGGCGCATCATGGTGGAACAAAAAAAACCTGCGCTGTATCTGGCCGAGTACGACACGCCAAACGCGATCGCCAAGGCCGCGATGAAAGTTCGAGACGCGGGCTATCAAAAGTGGGATTGTCACACCCCCTACGCCCTGCATGGCATGGACGAGGCGATGGGGCTGAAGCCCAGCAAGATCGGTTTCATCTCGTTCTTCTTCGGAATGCTGGGGGTGGCGACGGCGGTGTTCATGATGAAATACATGAACGCTTGGGATTTTGATTTCCTCGACCTCGGCTGGGGCTATCCGATCATCGTCGGCGGCAAGCCGCCCGGTTCGTTTCCGTGGATGGTGCCGATCATGTTCGAGCTCGGTGTTCTCTTTTGCGGCATCGCGACGCTCTTCGGGCTGTTGGGCATCATCAAGCTCCCGCGGCACAATCATCCGATTTTCGAATCGGAGCGGTTCGAAGCGGCTACGGACGACAAGTTCTTCATCTCGATCGAGGCAGAGGACCAGAAGTTCGATCTGGACCGAACCAAGGCTCTGTTGGAGTCCACGGACCCCACGCACCTCGAGCTGGTCGAGCAGGAGGTCGCATGAAGAACGTCCTTCTGATCACAGTGGCGCTGGGATCTCTCGCGATGGGCTGCATCGGCATGGAGAGTGAAGAGCCCCCCATCGTCGGCATCCGGAACATGTACAACCAGCCTCGCTACGATACACAGGAGAAGAAGCCCTTCTTCGCGGATCATCGTTCCATGCGCCCCGGGGTCGAAGGCTCGATCTCGAGGGAGATGGAGCCCAGGTTGACGTGGGCCACGGGCCGCGCCGCCGACGACACCTACATGCTGGAAGTGCCACCAAAGCTCATCATGACGAACGGCGGTACCAAGGCGTTCCTCGATCGCGGGAAGGATCGCTACGATATCTATTGCTCCCCTTGCCATTCCTATTCCGGCAATGGCAAGGGCATGGTGTCGCGTCGTGCGGACCAATTGGGGGCAGCGGGCCTGGTGCCGCCAACCTTTCATGATGACCGACTACGACACGCTCCTGACGGCCAGATCTTCGCCACGATTACGAACGGTGTTCGCAACATGCCGAGCTACGCCCACAACCTTCCGATGGCGGACCGTTGGGCCGTCGTCCTCTACGTTCGCGCGCTACAACTGAGTCAAGCGCCGCGGGCCGCGACCACGACCGAAACGGAGCAAGCCCAGTGACCGAAGCGAACGACAACACGGACTACCGCGTTGGGAACGACGGCTTCTGGGCGCGCGGGTGGGTTGCGCCCCTGGCTCTCGCTGCGGTTGGAGGGCTGTTGGCCGTCCTGACGGCAGGCCTCGAGCGACTGAGCTACGCCTATCTATTCGCGCTCTTCACCGTCGTGACTTTCATGCTCGGCGGGATCTTCCTCGTGCTGATCCAGTTTCTTACGGCTTCTCACTGGGGTGTGTCGACGAGACGCATCGTCGAGGTGATGATGTCAGGCGCGCCCGTCGTGGCGTTGCTGGCGGCGCCTTTCATCTTCGGCGTAGCGGCCGGGAAGGTCCCGATCTACCAGGGATGGCAGGA
The DNA here is from genome assembly GCA_964194675.1 of uncultured Coxiellaceae bacterium. Lineage (GTDB taxonomy): Bacteria > Myxococcota_A > Polyangia > Polyangiales > Houyiibacteriaceae > SG8-38. Next base: position 18,348 of record CAXMND010000204.1, read on the forward strand.
CGCGGGCGGGCAAGGGGCTCATCACGACGGCCGCGATGAGCACGCCGACGAGCACAGCGCTCCCGGGCTCGGGGCAAGCATCGCCCAGGCGCAGGAACACGGCGAGGATCTCGAGGCCGGCCAAGAAGAAGCGCATTCGCATACACCTCAGGAGATCGCTCTCCACCGCGAGGTCATCGAAGCCAAGACGGGCTATCTCAATACGCGTGGGTGGACGATCCGCGCGATCGTCTACCTCTTGATCTGGTCGGTGATCGCCCTCGCGTATTTCGGCTGGTCGCGCCGCCAGGACGAGGATCATGACCCGAGGCACACCCTTCGCATGCAGAGCCTTTCCGCGCCGGCGCTGATCCTCTTCGCAGGCACTCTCACGTTTGCTGCCTTCGACTGGTTGATGTCGCTCGAGGCCTCGTGGTTCTCGACGATCTTCGGAGTCGTGATCTTTGCCGGGTCGGCCGTGGCGGTCCTCGCGCTCACTATTCTCATCGGCCTCAGCCTCTACAAGCGTGGCCTCGTGGGTGAGACCATCAATACGGTGCATTTCCACGACTTGGCCAAGCTGTTGTTCGGGTTCATCGCCTTCTGGGCCTACGTCTCCTTCTCGCAATGGATGCTGATTTGGTATGCCGGCATCCCCGAGGAGGCCACTTGGTTCCACAAGCGCTCGGAGGGTGGCTGGATGTTCGTCTCCTATCTGCTGATTCTCGGGCACTTCGTAGCGCCGTTCTTGCTTCTGATCTCGCGCGTCCAGAAGCGCAATCTCCGTTGGCTTCAGGCGGTGTGCTTCTGGGTCATCTTCATGCACGCCGTGGACATCTACTGGTTCGTCTTGCCGCAGGCCGGGAGCTTCCGGATCCAGCCCGCCGACATCGGGGCCTTGCTTTTCACCGGGGGCGTGTTCCTTGCCTACGTTTTTTGGCAGCTTGGCCGCGTTCCCCTGGTCCCCGTGGGCGACCCACGGCTTCAAAAGAGCCTTCACCACCATCAAACACACTGAGCATGCAAGGATGAGTACGAAGCAGAAAATTCTGAGCGCGGTCGTGACGATCGTCGTTTGTGGAGCTGGCTGTGGTGAGCCCGATGGCGCCGATCAGAGCTGGCCCGAAGACGAGTACGCCATCGTGAAGCGGAACCAGGAGGCCAGCCTCGAGGCGGGAACGATGCCAATCGATCAGGCGATGAGTGAACTGTCGACGAAGCGGCGTTCCGAGCTTTCCGCAATCACTGCCGAACCCTCGGAAGACCTTTCCGCGATGAGCGGCTGGTCGTTTCAAGGGGCGGTCGCCATCGCACCAGGCGAGGTCACGATGCCGCCCGAGTGTGAGGGAGCTGCCGATCCGATGGCGTGCTGGGGTCAGAAGCTCAGCAATACCAAGGGCTGCATGGTCTGCCACTCGGTAGACGGCGTGAAGCAGCAACCCTGTCCGAACTGGAAGGGCCTCTTCGGCACGGAGAGGCTATTGGTGAGCGGTGACACGGTCGTTGCCGACGAGGAGTACATCACCAACTCGATCGTCGACTCTTGGGACCAGGTCGTCCAGGGCTACGCCAAAACGATGCCCCCGTACAACTTCCCCGAGCAGGAAGTGGAGGCGCTCGTCGCTTACGTGAAGTCACTAGGGGGCGGAGGATGACGAATCTACGCTCAGAGCTCATGTTGAGCTTGCTGTCGCTGTCCCTGGTTGCGTGTGACGCGCGGCAGGACAAGGAGAGCGCCGAGTATCGCGCAGAGCTCTACGACGGGTGCGCGCAATGTCACGGCGCCAACGGCGAAGGGAACCCCGAAGTCGGCGCCCCTTCGATTGCTGGCCTAGAACGCTGGTACGTCAAGGCTCAGCTTCGGAAGTTCAAGCGCAGCCAGCGTGGCTGGCACGCCGAAGATCTCGCCGGCAAACGGATGTGGCCG
>CAXMND010000205.1:0-13218 GCA_964194675.1 uncultured Coxiellaceae bacterium
CCCGTGAATCCGAGCCCTAACCAGATCAACATGAAGGTCACTAGTTGTTGGGGGATGCGGTATGGGAAGCTCGGGTCTAGGCGGCCGCGGATCCAGATGAAGGCGAAGAGGCCGTAGACGACGCCCGACATGCCTCCGAACATCGTCGGTCCCGAGACCACGTACTCGAGGATGTGTGAGAACACCGCGATGCAAAGGACGAGTGTCAGCAGGTAGCGCGATGAGAATACGCGCTCGATTGCGGTGCCGAGGTCTTTGAGCCACCAGAGATTGAATAGGATGTGCAACAGCCCGAAGTGCAGGAACATCGGGCTGAGGAGGCGCCAGGGTTGCCCGTGCCATATCGCGCTCACATCCCCGGGATACACTCGCCCCTTCACGATCTCCAAAGGCGTAAAGGTGAAGAGCGCAACAGCCTGTATCTTGTCGCCCATCCCCGTGTAGAGGAACACGAGTACACAGATCACCATGAGCACGGTCGTTACAGGGCCGATGCGCATGTTCTGACGTGCGTCGATCTGCTTTCGGATCTTGTCGGTTCGGGCTCTGAGCTTCTCATCGGCCTTGGCCTCTTGGCGCCGTTGTGCCCGAGCTTGTTTCGCCATCTCTTCGAAGCGCGTCGCATTGGGATCGAAGCTGTTCAGGAATGCGCGTGCCTGTTCCATGCGCTCTTCGTCCTGCACCCAGACTGTGTATTCCCCATCACGCGTTTCTTTGATCGTGGCGGGTACGCCGTCCGCATAGAGCGCGTCGCCGAGCGTCTTGGCTTCGGCTTCGTTCTTTACGGTGGTCAACAGGCGCATGAGACGGGCGAGTGTAGCGGCTTCGATCGCCGTTTCAATCGCCGCGGATCGTGGCGTACATCAGGCAATCACGTGGGGCGTCCGAGCGGTTCGGGTGGTCGCCGTAGCCTCTAAGTGTCCCCTCGAGCTTCATTCCGACTTTCTCCATTACGCGAGAAGAGCGTCGATTTTCCTCGTCGCACAATGCCTGGACCCGGGAGATTCGGGTGTCCTCGAACGCTGCTTCACAGACCCCCTGAAGCGCTTCGGGCATGTACTCGTGACCCCAAAAACGGCTGCCAAGCGCGAAGCCGACCTCGACGCGATGGAAGTGCACCGTGCAGCCGATCGTCCCGATCAGCAGGTGATCTTCCTTTCGCTCGAGGAGCCATACCCGATGACCCATTCGAAGGTCCCAGGCGTCGATGGTTTGCTGAAAGTACTCGCTCGTTTGTGCCACGGTCGTGTGCGCGGACCAGGTCAGATAGCGTGTGATGCTTTCGTCGCTGGTGTAGGTATCGAACGCGGCTCCTGCATCCTCGATCCTGGGTCGTCGAAGTCGAAGTCTCGCGGTCTCCAACTCCTCGGGCGGGAACTCCACAAAAGCCGTATAGCACGACGCGGGCCGGCCATGGATTCGCGACGCGCGAGCTGGTACCGTTCCGAGATGGCCGATCAGGACCAGACCCTCGACCGGGCGGCGTCAGAGCTTTGTGAGGTGCTCGGCTACGAGTTCACCAACAAGGGCTTGCTACGCGACGCGCTAACGCACAGTTCTTTCAAGAACGAGCGACCCGATCTCGCGCCCACCGACAACGAGCGTCTCGAGTTTCTTGGTGATGCAGTGGTTGGGCTCGTGGTCGCCTCCCTGCTGTGCGAACAGTTCCCGGACGCGGACGAAGGCGAGCTCACGCAGCGGCGAGCGGATTTGGTCAGCGAAAAGGGCCTTGCAACGATCGCTGACAGCATCCGCTTGGGTCCCGCGATACGCTTGGGGAAGGGCGAGGAAAAGTCAGGGGGTCGTGAAAAACCAAGGCTTCTGGCGAGCGCCCTCGAAGCGTGCATCGGTGCCATGTACCGGGACGGAGGAATCGGCGCCGCGTTCGAAGCGACCCGCCGGATCTTCGAGCCCTGGCTTCATGCGGGTGCGCCAGGGCACCGCGATTTCAAGTCCCGCGCGCAGGAATGGGCACAGGCGCGACTCGGGGGAACGCCAAGTTACGACCTGGTTCGAAGCGGCGGCCCGGACCACGCGCGGGAATTCGTAGTTGCGCTCGAGCTCGGGGGCAGCCAGGTGGCGTTGGGCGAGGGCCGTTCGAAGATCGACGCAGAGCAGGCCGCTGCGAAAGCGGCGCTCGAAGTTTGGTCCGCCAAAAACTAGATGGGTTTTAGACCGGTTTGGTCTAGGCCGTGCGAGCAGCGGAGTACGCATCGAGGCGGGCGATTGCCCAATCGACATCACGTCGAAGCTCGGTGTACTCGGGCCCCTCGTAGAGCTCGCCGAACCCTTTGAGCGCTTCTTCGGCTTTTGCCAGCTCCTGGCGTACGTCGTCCGGTTTGATCTCTTCGGGTGTCGCGTAGAGGTCCGTCAGCAAGAGCACCTTGTCCGGTCCGCCTTCCACGAAGCCCGGGCCGATGGCCGCGACGTTGCGCTTGCCTTCGACGTCCCAAACGAGCAGCCCACATTTCAGAGCCGCCAGCAGGGGAAGGTGGTTCGGAAGCACGCCAAACTCACCCTCGACACTCGGCGCCTGCACCGAGTCGACCTTCACCGCAAGCACGGAGCCCTCCGGGGTGACGACGTCGAGTTGCAGGTGCTCGGTGCTCGCCATGAATCAGTCCTTAGAGCGCTTCGCGAACGCTTCCTTGACCTCATCGATGGTGCCCTTGAGGTAGAAGTCCTGCTCGGGCACGTCGTCGAGCTTGCCGTCGAGGATCTCCTCGAAGCCCGCAACGCTGTCTTCGAGGGGCACGTAGGCGCCCTTGAGGCCGGTGAACTGCTCGGCCACGAAGAACGGCTGCGAAAGGAAACGCTGAATCTTACGAGCGCGGTCGACCACCATACGGTCGTCCTCGCTGAGCTCGTCCATACCGAGAATCGCGATGATGTCTTGGAGGTCCTTGTACTTCTGCAAGGTCTCCTGCACGCCACGCGCGACGCGGTAGTGTCGTTCGCCGAGAACGCTCGGGTCGAGCATCGTCGAGGTCGAGTCGAGCGGGTCGACGGCCGGGTAGATTCCGAGCTCCGCGATCGAACGCGACAACACGGTCGTCGCATCCAAGTGGGCGAAGGTCGTGGCCGGTGCGGGGTCGGTCAAGTCATCGGCCGGAACGTAAATCGCTTGCACTGAGGTGATCGAGCCCTTGGTGGTCGAGGTGATGCGTTCCTGAAGCTCGCCCATCTCGGTGGCGAGAGTCGGCTGATAGCCAACGGCCGAGGGCATTCGACCAAGAAGGGCCGACACCTCGGAACCCGCCTGCGTGAAGCGGAAGATATTGTCGACGAAGAGAAGAACGTCCTGGCCTTCGTCGTCTCGGAAGTACTCGGCCACGGTGAGGGCGCTCAACGCGACCCGAGCTCGCGCGCCGGGGGGCTCGTTCATCTGGCCGTATACCAGCGCGGTCTTCGAAAGAACCGTCTCGCCTGAATCGAGCTTCGACTCGCTCATCTCGAGAAGCAGGTCGTTACCCTCACGCGTTCGCTCACCGACGCCTGCGAAGCAGGACACCCCACCGTGAGCCTTCGCGACGTTGTTGATCAGCTCCATGATGAGAACCGTCTTGCCGACGCCCGCGCCGCCGAAGAGGCCGATCTTGCCCCCCTTTCGGTAGGGAGCGAGCAGGTCGATGACCTTGATGCCCGTCTCGAAAATCTCGACTTCGACACTCTGCTCGACGAAGGCCGGCGCCTCTCTGTGGATCGGCGAGAACTTGGTCGCGTTGACCGGGCCCCGCTCGTCCACTGGTGCGCCTACGACGTTCAGGATGCGACCGAGGCATTCCTTGCCGACCGGCATCATGATCGGTGAGTCGGTGTTCTTCACCTCCATCCCACGAACCAAGCCCTCAGTGGCGTCCATCGCGATTGCCCGCACCGTGTTCTCACCGAGGTGGTGCGCGACTTCGAGGGTGAGATTCCACTCCTTGTCGTCGATGGCGGGGTTGCTGATCTTGAGCGCACTGAGAATCGCCGGGAGGCTTCCCTGGGGGAACGAAACGTCGACGACGGGACCAATGACTTGAGTTACTTGCCCGTTCTGAAGCTCTGCCATGCTCTTTTCCGGTTCTCCGAAAGTGTGTCGGCCGGCGGGTCATCCCGCCCACAAGCGGGCGCGACGTAGCACGGCCCCCAAGGGCGGTCAACGATGCCCGGCCCGGACGATTGACCCCTCGGCCCGCGCTTTCTACCCTCTGAGCCTAGATGCACCACCAAGACACTGTCATTCACGCGCTTCTCGGCGCCGGCACCCGGTACGAAGGCAAGCTGTTCTTCGACGGAAGGGTGCGGATCGACGGCGATTTCGAGGGAGAGGTTCTCAGTGAGGGGCTTCTGGTGGTCGGTGAGGGCGCCACGGTCCGGGGAACGGTTCGCGTCGGCACGTTGATCGTGCGTGGGGGTACGGTCGAGGCGGAGATTCACGCGTCCGAGCTCGTCGAGCTGCATGCCCCAGCCCGAGTGCGAGGTGATATCTACACACCAGCGCTCTTCATCGACAAAGGTGTGGTCTTCGATGGATCATGCGTCATGGGGGAGGTTCATACTCTCACGAGCACGAGCACTGACGCTGGTTACAAGGACCAGCCGACGAGGAACTGAAAGGTCATCGCCCTGTCGGTGCCGCTCCCGCCAGGTCCGCCCATCGACGGGACACTGGTATTCGCACCGGCGAAATCGAGCTTGTACGACTCGTAGATGAACCGGAATCCGTAGGAGAAACCGATGTCGAGCTTCCCGCCGACCATGGCGGTTGCATCCCAGCCGATCGCTGAGCTGTTGTTGCCGAATGCCCCTTCGAGGTCTCCGAGTGAGAAGGGCTTCCGGAAGCCTCCGTCCACTCGAAACCCCAACAAGTCTTCGATGATCGTGTACGCGAATGCCGCCCCCACGCGGAAGTAGATGTACTGGATCGATGGGAGAGCGGAGTTCAGATCGATATCGAAGGTGTCCACACCGACCCCGAGGAGCCCGCCCACTTGCATTCCTTTGATCGGGTAGAGGTAACCTACCTGCCCGAGGGCTCTCCAGGTGCTGATGTCGGACGTGCTTCCCGTGCCTTGGAGCCCCGCCTTCAGTCCGAAGCCGACGCCGCCGTCGCCTTGAATGACGATGCCTTGGAGTGCCGGGTTATCCGACCTCCCGAGGGGACGCACCAGAAAGTAGCCTCCCACGTCGGCGTAGGCGCCTGAGGTGAAGGTCCTGGGCTCGGTACCGCCCGAACCGTCTCCAACATTGAAATCGATGTTCCGGAACCGCGGTCCGCCACCAACCAAGATCTCGAAGACGGGGAGCTTCGTCGCTCCGCCACTCTTCTTTTCCTTGTCGACCTTGCTCTCCTTGCGCGGCTTGGACTCCGATTGTGCGGGAGCGGTCGAGGCGGTCGCAGCTGCCGTCCCGGCGGCCACAGAACCTCCAGCCACCGCACCGACCGCTGCAGCCTCTTTGCGTTTGCGTCTCTCAGGAGGCGCGAGCTCCATCGCTTCGGCGAGGGCCGTGCGAGCCGCTTCTTGAATCAGCTGATTCCCCTTGCTTGTCCCTGGAGCTCCGGCCTCGTATCCCGTGAGCGCTTCGCCTGAGCGACCGGCCACCCGAATCTCGCTGCGCGCGCTTTTGCCTTTGCCCTTCACACGACCCCAGAAGATGTAGTCGACGTCGAGCGCATCGCCTAGCTCGGCCCGGTCCCCCAGAGTGCCGATCCGCAAGCCGCGGTCTTCGATGACCCGATCCGCGTCGCTCTTCGTCGCAAAATCGGCCCGGCCCTTCAACGCCCGCACCACCTGCACGCGTGCAGTCGAGCCCCCGGCTCCCGCGAAGTTCAGCACCACGACTCTCGGTTTCTGGGCATGCGCGCCGCTGGCGATCGTGCTCCCCATCAGAATCGCTACGAAAATATAGATCCGCTCCATTTGAAACATCCGGGTTCAATCTAGCAAGCGGTCCGTCTTCGGCGCATTTTTCTAACTCACTATGTAGGTTAATGTATTCATTGGTGCTAGCTTAGTGACTTCGCCCACTTGCCTAGGTGACGTAACGTCACCCCTTTCTCGACGTACGGCTTGGCAGAGATCAGAGAGAGAGCACTCATGAAAAAGACATTCTTCATTGGAGCCTTGGCATTCGCATGGATCGCGAGCAGCGCGGCAAGCGACGTACGCGCAGAGGGAGCGGACCCAGTTCTCACCGCGCAGATCGCTGAGCAGGGGTCGAACATCGCCTGGGGACAGGCGGTCGTAGAGCTCGACCAGCCGATCGAGGAGGTCCTTCCGATCATCGTCGATTACGCGAACTACGTTCAATTCATGCCGAATTTCACCAAATCCAGGGTGATCGCCCAGCGTGGCACGCGAGCACAGGTCTACATCGAGGTTAGCGTGGCCAAGGGAGCGATCACGCTCTGGGGCCAGCTCAATATCGCCGAGCATCCCGAGTCGCAGGACGTGCGCGTCGTCGAAGCGAGGTTGCTAGACGGCAATGTCGACGCATTCAGCGCGCTGTGGCACCTCACGCCCATCGATGGGGGCGCCCGAACTCGGGTGGACTTCAAGATCCGCGTCGATCCTGACATCCCGCTGCCTTCCTCTATCTTCAGTCGTGAGAACGAGAAGGCCGCCGGACGGACGCTCACTGCACTCCGGTCACGCGTCGCCGAAGTGCCTCGCGGCTCGACCTGAGCGCGCAGCCCCGGGCCCTGCTTTCCCCGTCCTTGACTGGGTTCGGCCCCGTGCTACGAACGCGCGCCGCTAGGGATATTTCCTTTTCGGCCGTGCGATTCGGCGATGAACGTGCTTTTCACAGCCCTATTGTCGGAGGGGTCAATCATCGACCTCGACGGTACGATCTGGATTCAGCTCGGGACCTTTGCGGTTGCTTTTTTTCTGTTTCGCCCTCTGATCTTTCGGCCGATGATCGCCTTGTTTGAGGCCCGCGAGAACGCTATCGAGGGTGCGAAGATCGAAGCTTTCCGGCTCCAAGACGAGGCAGCCGCCGAGAGCGAGGAGTTCGACGAGGAGATGCGTCGACTTCGCCTTCAGGCCGGTGAGGAACGTGACCGCCTTCGGGCCGAAGGGAAGCGACTCGAGCGCACAGTGCTCGACCGCGTTCGCGAGGAGACCAACAAGCAGCTCGCGGAGGCAGACGCGAAGCTCGAGACGGAGGCCGCTCGCCTTCGAACCGAGATAGACCAGGGTACCGCTCTGTTGGCGAAGCAAATCGCCTCCAAGATGCTCAGCCGGGAGGTACAATGATGCGCGCGGTTTTGGCGCTCGTCTTTGGGCTTTGGCTGGTGTCGCCGACGGTTGCATTTGCCGAGCGCGACCACGGGGAGCCTCTCGCGCACGAGATCACCGAGGAGATGGAAGGCCACGACGTTCATGGCGACCTTCACTTCTCCGATCTTCTCACCGTCGATTTTCTAGGGACGCTCATCAACTTCGGCGTCCTGCTCCTGATCCTTGGCTGGGTGATTCGGAAGAAGGGCAACCCCGCCCTCGCCGCGCGCCGCGCCGAGGTCGAAAAGGAGCTCGCCGAAGCGCAACGCCTTCGTGCAGAAGCCGAATCCCGACACATGGCGACGGCCACTCGCCTCGAGAAGCTCGATCAAGAAATACTTCAGATTCGGGCCGACATGATCAAGGCGGGCGAAGCCGAGCGCGATAGGATCGTGGCTCAGGCCGAGGAGAAAGCCGCGCGGCTGCGCAGGGACACCAGCTTTCTCATCGAGCAACAGATGAAGCAGCTTCGTAAAGAACTGACCGAGCGAGCAGCCACGGCCGCGGTCATGGCCGCCCAAGACCTGTTGCGTGAACGCACCACTGAGGCCGATCAGGAGCAGCTTGCCGAGGCGTATCTCACTAGGATCGATGAAGTGGTCCAGGAGCGTGACTCATGAGTGCGCTCGGACGTCGCTACGCGAAGGCTCTCTTGGAGCTTTCTCGCGAGCAGAATCAGACCGACCAGGTCGTGCGTGACGTAGGGGCTCTGTTGGACGCTTGGAAGGAAAGCTCCGATCTTCGGGAGATCGTACGCAACCCCGTCGTGCCAAAGCCCGCGCTTCGGGCGACTATGAATGCGATCATGGACAAGCTCGGGACCTCCAAGCTCGTCCGCAACACCATCGGCCTTCTCGCCGACCGCAGCCGGCTGGCGTACCTCCCAGACGTCTTGGACGCTTTCGAAGAGCTCTCCGAGGCCGAGACGGGTCGGGTTCGTGCCGAAGTCGTCAGCGCCAAGCCGCTTCCCGAGGCGTACTACAGCCGGCTTCAAGAAAAACTCCAACGAGCAACCGGTCGACAGATCGTGCTCGTGAAGAAACAAGATCCCTCATTGATCGGTGGTGTGATGACACGCATCGGTGACCGGGTGTTCGATGGGAGCATCAGCAACGGGCTGAGCGAGTTGAGGGAAACGTTGCTTGCGAACGGCGAGATGCCGTAACCGCCCAATCAGGAGCATTCAAATGCAGCTTCGCGCCGAAGAGATTTCCAACATCATCAAGCAGCAGATCGCGTCGTACGAAAAGTCCGTCGACGTGGTCGAAACGGGCACCGTATTGATGGTCGGTGACGGTATTGCCCGCCTTTATGGTCTCGAGAGTGCCATGGCGGGCGAGCTTCTGGAGTTCCCCGGCGGCGTCTACGGGATGGTGCTCAACCTCGAGGAGGACAACGTCGGCTGCGCGATTTTCGGCTCGGATGTCGGCATCAGCGAGGGGGATACGGTCAAGCGCACTGGCCGCATCGTCGAGGTCTCGGTCGGTCCGGCTCTCGTCGGCCGCGTGGTGAACGCACTCGGGCAGCCAGTTGACGGCAAGGGGCCCATCGAGAGCAAGCTCACGCGGCGCGTCGAGGTGAAGGCCCCGGGCATCGTCGCTCGTCAACCAGTGAGCGAGCCGCTTCAGACCGGTCTCAAAGCGATCGACTCGATGATTCCCATCGGTCGTGGTCAACGAGAGCTCATCATTGGTGACCGTCAGACCGGTAAGACCGCTGTCGCGCTCGACACGATCATCAACCAGAAGGGCAAAGGGGTCTTCTGTGTATACGTCGCGATCGGCCAGAAGCAGTCGACGGTCGCGCAGGTCGTAGACAAGATCGCATCCTACGGCGCGATGGAATACACCACCATCGTTCTGGCGGGCGCCTCCGAGCCCGCGCCGCTTCAGTTCATTGCGCCGTACACGGGGGTAACGATGGGCGAGTACTTCCGCGACAACGGGCAGCACGCGCTTCTCGTTTACGACGACCTTTCGAAGCAGGCTGTTGCGTACCGTCAACTGTCGCTCCTTCTTCGTCGTCCTCCCGGCCGCGAGGCCTATCCTGGTGACGTTTTTTACCTACACAGTCGCCTCCTCGAGCGTGCCGCCAAGATGGCCGAGGACTGGGTCGTGGTGAAGTCCGACCAGGAGCCGGGCCGACTGGGCAACCAGGTTTTCACCGGTCCGGAGTCGCGCCAGGAGGCTGAGGCTGCCGCGAAAGAGAAGGGCGACGGATTCGTCGCCAAGAAGTTGCCCGATTCAGGTGGCTCGCTCACAGCGCTTCCAATCATCGAAACGCAGGCCGGCGACGTTTCCGCGTACATTCCGACCAACGTCATTTCGATTACCGACGGACAGATCTTCCTCGAGTCGGATTTATTCTACTCGGGCGTTCGTCCCGCGATCAACGTCGGCATCTCGGTTTCGCGAGTCGGCGGCAACGCGCAGATCAAGGCGATGAAGCAGGTTGCTGGCACACTTCGTCTCGATCTCGCGCAGTACCGCGAGATGGCCGCGTTTTCACAGTTTGCGTCGGACCTCGATGAGGTAACCCAGCGTCAGCTTGCGCGCGGTGAGCGTCTGGTCGAGTTGCTCAAGCAGGGCCAGTACGTGCCCTGGCCCGTCGAGGAGCAGGTCATCTCGATCTTTGCCGGTACCCGCGGCTATCTGGACCCCCTCCCGACGGAGTCGATCGAGCGCTACCAGCAGGAGCTCATCTCTTGGCTCAAGGCCGAGCGTTCCTCGATCCTCGCGGACATCGTGTCGAAGGGCAAGATCGACGACGACCTCGAGAAGCAAATCGAGGACGCGTTGAAGGCCTTCAGCGACATCTTCGAGCCCAAGCAGGGCAACTAACGCCAGATGGCCAACCTCAAGGACATTCGAAAGCGCATCGGAAGCGTCAAGAGTACGCAGAAGATCACTCGTGCCATGAAGTTGGTCGCCGGCGCTCGGTTGCGAAAGGCGCAGGAGAACATCGAGCGCCTTCGTCCGTACGCCATCAAGACGCATGAAGTCTTGAGCGGAGTGGCCGCGCGCGTGGGTGCAGACGAAGATGCCCATCCCCTGCTCGCTCGCCGCGAGCCCAAGAACGTGATGTTGGTCGTTCTGACCAGCGACCGTGGCCTGGCCGGCGCGTTCAACTCGAACATCAACAAGGCGGCGTACAACCGCTGGAGAGAGCTCGAAGCGCAGGGTAGCAAAGTCAGCTTCGGCGTCATCGGCCGCAAAGGCCGAGACTACTTCGCGCGCCGCAACGCGAACATCCGCCACGATTTCCTCGGTGTTTTCGAAGATCTCAGCGTCGAAAAGGCGGGTGAGATCGGCCGCTACATCGTCGACGACTACACTTCACTCGATCTCGATACATGTTACCTCGTCTACAACGAGTTCAAGAGCGCCATCAATCAGCAGGTGGTCGTCGAGCCGTTCCTGCCCATCCAGCCACTGGAGCTGCCGGACGACCAACTCGGCGACTTCATCTACGAGCCGAGCCAGGGCGCGCTCCTCGATCGTCTTCTCCCGATGCATGTCGAGGTTCAAATCTACCGAGCACTTCTCGAGTCGGTTGCGTCCGAGCACGGCGCCCGAATGACGGCGATGGATGCCGCAACCAACAACGCCAGCGACATGATCGATCGGTTGACCTTGCAGTACAACCGAGCACGCCAGGCCGCCATCACCAAGGAATTGATGGAAATCATCGGCGGCGCGGAAGCTCTCAAGGCATAAGCGCGCCCGCGTGTTACTTTGAAGGCGATGCCGGGGGGGGCAATACAGCCGGTGGCGCGCGTCACCGGCCCACAGCCATTGCTTTGGCTGGCGTGGGTCTGTGCGGCCGCGACGATTGTGTATGTTGTTGGAGCGCCTTTTTGGGCGGCGGACTACCCGATGATGACGGACTTCCCGTTTCATACGGCGTCGGCTTCGGTTTTCCGCCACTACACCGACTCGGGCTGGCATTTTCAAGAACAGTTCGTGTTTCAGCCTTTCGCGGTCCCATACATCAGCCTCTACGGCTTGTCTGCGTTCTTCATGCTCGTGCTTTCGCCGGTCGCGGCAACCAAGCTCGCTGCCGCTGTTTTGCTAACGCTGATGCCCATCGGGTTGATGACGCTGTGCTGGGGGATGCGCAAGTCACCCTTCCTCGGTCTGTGGGGGCTCGTTCCGGTGTGGGGCGTGCTGTCGCATTGGGGTTTCGTGAACTTCTTGGCTGCGATCGGTCTCTTCGCCATGAGCATCGGCCTGGCGCTGCGTCTCGTCGATCGACCGACGCCGAAGCTTCAGGGGTGGTTGATCGCCTGCTTGTTGTTCCTATTCTTCACACACGTGTTTCGGTTCCCGTTCGCGCTGGTGACTTTGGCGATCATCGGCCTCGTGATGCATGGCCGGGCCGACAGCATCAGGGGCCTGTTCATACCCTACGGCCTCGCCGTGGCTCTGTTCTTCGTCTGGTGGTTCGCACGAACGGGCAATATTTCGATGGATGTCCGCTGGGTTTGGCCGCCTGATTGGTCGCGGTTTTCCGAGGCCGGCGCGTACCTCTCCGACGTTTTCGTCAGCGATGACGATGCCAGGGCGTTTCGACGTACTGGGCTCTTCTTTCTGCTGACGGCCGGCGTGCTCTTCGCGATTGCCGTCGTTCGTCTTCGGCGATGGCCCAACAACAGTTGGGTCTTGGCAGCCCACGGAGTCGTCGTTGCCGTGATTGTGATTTCGCTGGCTCTCTATCTGACACTTCCGATGGAGATCGGACCCTGGTGGTACGTCTACCCCCGCGAGCTTACGGTGGCTGTCTTCTTGCTGCCTGCACTCCTTCCGAACCTTCCTCAAAAGACCTGGGCCCATCTCGGATTCGTCATTTGGACCGCCATCGCCATTGCGCCGATCAGCGAGGCGACCGCCGAGGCTCACCGCGAGTTTGGTGTGACCACGACACATTTTCGCGAAATCATCCGTGAGCTTCCGCGAAGCCCAAAGCTCCTCTATTTGGTTTACGACCACCACGGGTCTCGGGCGAAGAATAGTCCCTACCTTCATTTGCCCGCCTATGTGCAGGCGGAGCGCGGGGGCTGGCTCAGCTTTCACTTTGCCGATTTCGGGCATTCGCCGCTGCGCTATCGTTCGCGCCAAGACCCCAACGCGGTCGTGCCACCCCAGGTGCCCGTGCGATGGGAATGGAGCCCACAGCTTTTCCAGCTCGACCCGCATGGGAGTTTCTTCGATTGGTTCCTCGTTAGGCGGATGTCCTCACCCGACAGCCTCTTTGCGGCGGACCCATCGATCCAACGTGTGGCCCACTTCGAGGACTGGTGGCTCTACCATCGACGAGGCGGTTCGGCTGGACCCGGAAGCGAAACCCCCTAAATTGGAGGATCGATGAGTCTCCACACTGATGAAGAACGTTGGCGCGTCTGGATGGTACAGGCGCGTCACTTTGCCAAGCGAGAGAACTACCCCGACGCGGTGGCGAGAATGCGCCTCGCGAGAGAGTCGATCCAAGAGTCGCTTACCGACGAGACGGACCCGGTGCTTCGGGCGCGCATCGAGCGTCACCTTGCACGTGCTGAAGAGCTTCTGGCCGATCTGCAGTCGCGATTCGAAGCTTGGCGGTCGGCGATCGCAGCGCGAAGACAACAAACGATCGATCAGGCCGAAGAGGAGATGGCCAGGCCGCTTCCTCTCCGAGCGGACCAGCGGTGAACCTGTCCCATTGCTCGATTGCGTCGGCGGAAGCGGGAGAGTCTCTAGCAGGCACCGCAGTCGAGTCGGTCGATCGTTGGCTGTTGCTCGAAGTGACCGATCCCTGGGCGCCTAAAGCGATCGAAACCGAAGCACTGCCGGAGGAAGTGCGTGCCCAGCTCAATCGATGGCTCGACGATACTCCCCGGTCCCGGCTGCAGCTGATCCGCCGACCGGGGCGTGTGAGTCGAAAACCGTCGTTCCTCGTGGTGTCATCCGATCGA
>CAXMND010000206.1:0-10559 GCA_964194675.1 uncultured Coxiellaceae bacterium
TGAAGATCACGCACCCGATGTTCCTCAAGGTAATGATCGGAGAAGCTAAGCTCACGGACATGGTGTTCTCGAAGGAGCTATCCATCGAGGGGAGTAAACTCGACCTGGTGAGGTTCTTCGCCATGATGGACAAGCCGGAGCCGACGTTCCCGATCGTGTCGCCTTAGCTCTCAGCGACCGTGTGCCGCGATCTGTTGCTCGGCGTGCTGCACGAGCGTGTCTTCCACCGGGGTGTACTCGATCCCCAGTTGTTCTCGGCTTCGCGTGTTGTCGAAGTCGACTCGATAGCCCGCGTTCGCGCTCATGAACTTCCACGTGAAGCCTTGGCTCGGGCCCACGAGGTACAGGAAGAGCTTGGGGATGAGACCCTTGGGGAAGGGATATTGGTCACCCAAACGCTTTCGCAGGATCTGGCCCATTTCGAGAAATGTCTTGGAGTCGGCCACGAGGATGTAACGCCCCTCGGCATCGGGGCGGATCGCAGCCTCCACATGGGCCCTGGCGACATCGCGCACGTCGACGGCCCCGAAGCACAGCGGTGGCGCGCCCATCTTGAAGACCCCACGAAGCATATCCCTGATGAACTTGACGCTTTCGGAGTCGCCGCGAGGTGTCTTGCTCGGCCCCAAAATGAACCCGGGGTTGATCGTGGCAAGGGTCCAGCGGCTCTGGGCCTTTTGCATGTCCCACGCCGCTTTTTCGGCCACGGTCTTCGAGTAGTTGTAGGGCTGGTGGTTGGCAGAGCTCGTCGTGTTCCAGTCGTCTTCGGTGAACCTGTCACCCGGCGCGTTCGCTAGGTCTTGGGAGTCGCCATACACGGCTGCGACGCTGGAGGTGAGCACGACCTTCTTGACCGACTCGGCCTTGTTGACGGACTCGAGAACATTCTTCGTCCCTTCGACCGCGGGATTGATCAGCTGAGTGTGTGGGTCCTTGATCTTTCCGATGATGAATGGCGAGGCGGTGTGGATCACGACCCCGGCTCCGGAGATGGCCTCGTCGAAGCTGCCCGCCTCGAGGAGGTCAGCTTTCACGAGCTCCAGCGTCCCGGGGAGCTCGGCTGCCATGTCGAGCAAGTGTTGGCACTTGGCCGTGTTGTTGGGGTCCCGCACGGTGGCGCGGACGGTCGCTCCGCGATTCAACAGCTCCCAGACGACCCATGAGGCGGCGTACCCCGAAGCGCCGGTTACGACGAAAGGTGGATGGGACGACAAATCACTCATTGCGGGGCCTCCTCGTTGGGTCGTTCGTAAATCGTCACACCGCCGCTGACCGTTCTTTCGATGCGAATATCTCGAAGGTCGCCGTCGTAGTCGAGCGGGTTCTCGGACAGGATCACGAGGTCCGCCTGCTTGCCTGGTTCGATCGAGCCGATCTGTTCTTCCAACCGGAGTTGCCATGCCGCATCCGAGGTCATGGCGCGTAGGGCCTGTTCGACCGGGATGCGTTCTTCGGGGCCGAGGGCTTGGCCGCTCGATGTCTCCCGCGCGACAGGAGTCCACAGTTGCAACATGGCGTCTATCGGGACGATGGGCGTATCGAGATGGGTGGTGAATCGAAGCCCCAGCGCCACGGCGCTTGCGGCCGGACTGATTTGAGCTGCGCGTTCGGGTCCGAGAAAGAGGTCGCGGTGGCGGTCGCCCCAGTAGTAGACGTGCGCGCTGAAGAAGCTGGGGACCACGCCGAGGTTCTTCATGCGTTCGAGTTGGTCGTCGCGTGCCATCTGCGCGTGCACGAGGACAGGCCGCGCGTCTTCGGCGGGGCAGGCCCCGAGGGCCGCTTCCCATGCATCGAGGAACTGATCGATCGCCGCGTCGCCGTTGCCATGCACAGCAACCTGCTGGCCCGAGCAATGAATCGCTTTGACTTGGGCCTTCAGTGTCTCGGCATCGATGTTCGGGTACCCGCGGTAGCCCGCGGGGTGTTCGCCTGGCTGATAGTAAGGCTCGCCGAGGAAGCCGGTGTAGCCCTGAATCGATCCATCTCCGACGAACTTCGCGGCGCCGATGAGCAAGCGGTCGGTCGCGTGCTTCGCGAGGTCCAGCTCGCCTTCGGCGACAGCGAGGCCAAGCTCGTCTTTTGGCCAAACCACCAGTCGCTGGGGGATCAGACCGATCTTCGAGGCCCCGCTCATCCCCTTGATTTGCTCGAGCGTGGCGAGCCCGTTTTGGACCGTCGTGAACCCTTGCGCGGCGTACGTGTCGACGGCTGAACGCACGACGGCAAGCTGTTGCAAGGGCGGCATGTTGAGCGCTTCCAACATGATGGGTCGCGACGCGGTCTCGAGGAGCAGGCCGGTGGGCTCTCCGGTCTCTGGGTCTTTGCGGATCTCGCCGCCGGGCGGGTCGGGCGTCTCGGCGGTGACCCCAAAGCGCTCGAGCGCGAGTGAATTCACCACCGCCATGTGGGCAGAGATGTGCATGGCGATGATCGGGCGAGTGGTGGACACGCTATCGAGATCGGCGCGAGTAAGGTGGCGTTTTTCGGCGAGCATCGTGTCGTCATACCCGAAACCGATCAGCCAATCGTCTCCGGGCCGCTCTGCATCGACCTGCTTCAGTGCTTCCAGGGCCTCCGGAATGTTGGCGATCGTGCCGATCGGCGGGCTGTTCAAGTCTGCCGCGACGGCGACTAGGCCTGCGCCCGGAAAATGCCCGTGCGCCTCGATGAATCCAGGCACCACCGCGAGGCCTTCGAGGTCGATCACGACGTCGGCATCAGGCAACCAACGCTGGATGTCCTCGTCGCTGCCGACCGTCACGATTCGGTCGTCTTCGATCACCAGCGCGGTCGCTTGTCGACCGTTGGCGTCCATCGTGAGGACCTGACCGTTCGTCCAGACCTGAAGCCCCGGTGGGGAAGGGTGCAAACGCAACCATGCGATCCCGCCTCCGACGGCAACCAGGAGGACCAACGCCACGACTGCCCAGACGACCCCTTTGATGATCTTGAGCATAGGCGGGCCATGCTACCCAGCCCTGCGAGATCCGCAACGCCAACCCCATACAATGAGGGAACAGTCTCCCTTTATTGGCGTGACTTGGGCTCGAAGGTGCCCTACAACGCGGCTCCGATGCAGTGGACCAAACGCGTTGAAGACCCAAATGTCTGGCGAATCTATCGGGCGACCGTAGGGCTCAGCATCGCCTATGGGATGGCGCTCTCGCTGCTCGCGATCTTTCTCGACGCGAAGGGATTTACAAAGGGCGACATTGGGAGCCTGGCGGTGGTGTTTGGGCTCGGCATCGTCGCCGTGTCCCTCATCATGGATCGCCTCATCGAGCGGTTCAGCGCGCGAGGGATGTTGGTGGCCAGCTTTTTCGGGTACGCGGCGACCGTTACGGTGTTTCCGTTTCTCGATAGCTTCGCGTCGGTTGCTGCGGTTCGGTTCTTGGACGGGGCGTTTTCGGTAGGGATTTGGGTAAGCGCGGAGACGATGCTCCTTTCGCGCGCGGGGGAGGGCAACAAGGCCTTCACGATGAGTCTGTACGCCGTGGCGATGGCGATCGGGTACACGCTCGGCCCTGGGATCGCCTGGGCGCTGACCCGGTTTGGGCCCCTGTCCGTGGGGTTCATCGCTGCCGGGGTACTCTCCACGCTCGCTGGCATGTACGTGCTCTTCAGGCTCGAGCCCGACAAGTCGACTTTCGAGGTGGTGTCGCTCGAACAGCGCGACGTCGAACCTCCGAACGAGCGTAGACGAAAGCTCTCACGCGTTGAGGTGCTTTGGCAGATCAAGAACTCCTGCTTCGCCACGTTTACCTATGGCTACTTCCAAGCGAGCCTCGTGCTCTTCCTGCCGCTGTACCTGATCCACGGCAAGGGCATCAGCGAGGGGCAGACGATCTGGATCCCCGCGTTTTTTGCGCTCGGGATGCTGCTTTTCACCAATGCCGCCGGTCTGATCGGTGATCGCATCGGCCACTTGCTCACCATGCGCGGCCTTGCCTCGGTAGGCATGATGATGGTTCTAGGCTTCGTGTTTCTCGACTCGTATCCGTTGATGTGCGTCGCCATCCTCATGACCGGTGCCACCCTGGCTTCGATATCACCGGTGAGCTTGGCGCTTCAGGGGGTGTCGATGCGTCCCGAGGACTACAGTCGCGGCACCGCGATGTACAATACGTTCTATGCGCTTGGCATGCTGGTCGGCCCAAAGGTTTCGGCAGACATCTTCGAGCGTTACGGGGGAGCGGCGATGCTCTATCACCTGGCTGCGTTGTGGGCCGGCTTCATCACCTTCAGCGTGATCTTCCGTCGCGACGACCCAGCGGCACGGCAACACGAGGTCACCACGCATGAAGCTGGTGCGGACGCATCGCCAAGCACGACGGCCTAGCCGGCGCGTTGAGCCTCAGTCGAGGCGAATGGACACTTGCTTGGTCTTCCCCGCTTCCACATTGACGATGACATGCTTGGGCGGGCCATCCCCGAAGGGCTTCAGCACCAGCTTGTGTCGTCCCGGCGGGAGCGTCAGTCGGCGCGGCGTGCTGCCCAACGACTTGTTCCCTTTGAAGACCTCGGCCCAACCCCCACGCGTGACGAGATTGATGCTGCCGAACTCCGTTTTGGCGCGCTGCTTCGTTCGCGCGCGGCGACCGCTACGCGGCTTCGAGGCTTTGACCGTCGGTTCCACAGCCGGTGCTGTCACGGGCTTGGTTTCGGGCTCGATCGCGGTCCGGGGCTCGGTTGCGACCGCGGGGGGGTCTGCGACCTCCACCGGTGCCGCCGCGACCGCCACCTCTTGCATCCCGGGGTCTTCGTCTCCGCCCTGAAAGCTCAAGGCGATCACCGCGGCCGTCGCGAGCACGCCCAATGCAGCGAGTGCGATCCCCCAAGTTCGCGACACGAACGGCCTCGATGGAAGAAGTTGGTCGGCGACCAGCCCCGTCGCGGTGAGAGTCACATCCACCTCGTTCGCTTGCGGAATCGCGGGCACGGAAGTATCCGCCATCCGTGCGATTTCCATCAACTGGCTCTTTCGCGCCTCACCTTGTGGAAAGATTTCCGCTAGCCATTCGGATAGCTCCGCTGGCCCGATGACCTCGGATTGGGTTCCGAGGAACTGCCTGAGAGCACGTCCCATCTCGCGCGCGGTTTGCCAGCGCTCGTTCGGGTCTCGGGCAAGCGCTTTCATCACGATTTTGTCGAGCGCTTTGGGTACGTGCAGCCGGTAGTCGGATGGCGGGAGGACCTCGTCGTAGAGCACGGCATGGATGGTATTGGCCGTCGTATCGCATCGGAAGAGCCGCCTGACGGCGAGCATTTCCCACAGGGCGACGCCAAGCGCCCAAATGTCGACCCTGCGATCGATCGGATCGGCCGTGAGTTGCTCCGGGGCCATGTACGCGAAGGTTCCTTTGACCTGCCCAGTCGAGGTCTGGTGCAAGCGCTGTCGCGCGCTCGCGATCCCGAAGTCGACCACCTGCACGGCGCCATCGTAGGTAACGAAGAGATTTCTCGGTGACACATCACGATGGACGACGTGAAGTAGATCACCGTTCGCGTCCTTGAGCTCGTGTGCGGCGTGCAAGCCCTCGCACGCGTCCGCGATGATGCGGGACATTCTGAGAGGCAGTAGACGATGGCGGCGTTGTTCTCGGTTCTTCGCGACCCGTCCGCAAAGCCGCGATAGCGGTTCACCCACGAGGTACTCCATCGCGATGTAGTACTCGCCATCTGCCTCACCGAAGTCGAACACACTACAAACGTTGGGATGAGTGATTCGCGACGCGATCTTGGCTTCGTCGAGAAACATGTCGACATAGCCCTTTTCTTTGGCCAGGTGCGGGTGGATGCGCTTGAGGGCGACCAGCTTCTCGAAGCCCGATACTCCGTCGATGCGAGCGAGGTAGACCGAGGCCATCCCTCCCGAGGCGAGCTCGAAGCAAAGTTCGTAGCGGCCGATGCGCTCGGGCGGAGTGCGCTCGGGCTCCACGAAATCCTCTACCAGAGGTAGCGCTTCCACCGTCGAGTCCTCAACGCTCTCCATTTCTTCTGGACACAAAGACACAGCTATCCGCCTCGCTTAAAGCCTAACCAAGGCCGTTGAGAGTGCAATTTTTGAATATCAATTGATTTTTGCTACTTTATCGAGGGGAGAATATGCGCATCACCCTTGGAATCTTTATGCTTTTTGGCCTCTTGGGTGTTTTCTCAGGCGAGGCGAGGGCCCATCCGTTGTTGGACGCAGCCATCGTCTCCTACGAGGAAGCAGACTTTACGAAGGCTTTGCGCACCTTCGACGCTGCCGCCAGGAACGCCGACCTCTCGGTGGAGGAGCTCCTTTACCTGTTCGAGATGAGGGCGCTCGTCCATCACGCCCTCGGCAACCGGTCCGCCATGCTGGCTGACTTGCGTCGCCTCGCCGCCGTGCGCCCGAGCTTTCGCCTGAGCCGATTGGCGCCGCCACCCGTGCAGCAGGCGCTCGAGCAGATGCTCGAAGCAAACGGAGGGTCCCTTGGGGTCGAGCTCGTCATCGAAGAGAAGGCCTTCGATGGCCTGCCCTTCATCGTGGCTCGGGTCGACCAGGTCCCCATGGGCCTCGTCGACCACGTCGCGCTGCAGTGCCGGGTCGGAGAGGACGGCAAGACGATGGCTCGGGCCGCGCAGGGCTCCGAGGTGAGCATCCAGCTCGCCGAGCACCACGGCTGTGAGGCGACTGCGCATACCAGGCAAGGTGGCGTGCTGTTTAATGCGAGCATTGCAAGCATGCGTGTGCAGACGGCGCCGAACGTGTTTCGGATGCCGGAGTATCAAGCACGAAGCGATGCGCCTACGGTCCGCAAGAAAAAGAAGTGGCCCTGGATTGTAGCGGCGGCCGGGCTCGTAGCTGTCGGTGGCGTAACCGCTGGAGTCGTCCTTTCGAAGCGTTCCAACGAAGCCCAGTCGACCGCTGGCGGGGTGACGGTCAATTGGTGACGGACAATTGCGCGGCCAACTGACGAACGGCCTGGCGCGCGATCCGCAGGTTGGGGCGTGAAGCCTTCCTCGTGTCGACGGGCTGCCCGTCGATCCAGGTGCCCAACACTTCGATCTCACCGAGCTCCTCCGGTGGGGTTTCAAGTGGGTTGCGCGACAACACGACGAGGTCCGCGGCCTTTCCGACCTTGAGCGACCCGCGATGATCCGCGACACCGAGCTGTCGTGCTGCGTTGATCGTCATCGTTCTCAGGGCTTGCTCGATCGTGATGCGCTCGTCAGGTCCCAGCGCCGCGCCGCCTTTTCGAGGGGTTCGGAGCATCGCCGTGCGCATGGCGCGAAACGGGCCTATCGGGGTGGCGGGGTTGTCGGTGTGGATCGTAGGCTCGAGGCCTTCACGAAAAGCTGTTCCGACCGGCATGTAGCGCTCCACCCTGTCACCCACGAGGTTCGGCAGTTGGTGTCCGTAGTAGTAGATGTGGTCGATGAAGAAGCTGAGCTCGAGACCAAGCTCTTGGGCACGCTCGGTTTGTTGGGCCGTGATCAAAGCATTGTGCTCGAGCCGGTGACCGTGCCCCTCCCTCGGGTATCGCGAGAGCACGTCCTCCGCCGCATCGAGCACTCGTTGAATCGCGCGCTCGCCTTGGGCATGGACCGCCACTTGATAGCCCGCACGATGGAAGCGCTCGAAGGCTTCGGTAAACACCTCGGCTTCGTAGTTGAGTGGAGCCAGATGGTCGGGTGGCAAGTGGAGCTGTTCGAGCACCAGCTCGGAGTTTTCGTAAGGTTCCTCGAAGGCAGCGCCGCCGGCGTAGGGCGAGCCGTCCATCCAGAACTTCACGCCGCGTAGGATGACGCGCGCGTCGGAGCGGTCGGCCGGTGGAGAGCTGGGGTCGAGTTGGTCGGGAAGACCGTACACGACGGTTCGGACGGGAACGCGAGGGTCCTCGCCCAAGGTACGCATCATCGCGATCGGGTCCTCCGCACGTCCTACCGGGCCGAGGACTCCAATGGTGGTGAAGCCGGCTTTCGCGTACGCGGCGTACTGCCAGCGCAGCAGCAACTCGGAGACCGCCGCGGGAACCGTGGGTATAGCATTGACGATCTGATCGATGGCGTTGACCTCATGGACGACGCCGTCGAGCTCGCCGTTTTTGTCGCGACCGAAATGCGCTCCAGGCGGGTCGGGGGTGTCCTTGGTGACTCCGGCTGCTTTCAGAGCTGCGCTATTGGCGTAGGCCACGTGCATCATCTGCGTGAGGATCACGAATGGCTTATTCGGCGAAAGCGCGTCGAGCTCGGCAAGGGTGAGCGGGTCGAGATCGGGCATCATCACGGGGTCCCAGCCAAACGCGAGGATCCACGGCTGGGGCACGAAGCCGTCCGTCCCTTCTTCGAGCGCCTTGATCAGCTCGGCGCGTGAGTCGTGGGTGAAACCGCTCACGTCGATCGCGGAACCCAACATCGCGGTCGCCAAGGGGTGTGTGTGAGGCTCGATCAGCCCGGGCATCAACGTTACGCCTTCGAGGTCCACGACTGTCGCGTCCGAGCCGGCGGCAGCACGCACCTCTTCCTCCGCCCCAAGAGCGCGAACTCGCCCGTCCTCGATCCACATGGCGTCGACGAGCGGCGGGTCGGCCATGGTGATGATGTTGCCGCCGACGAAGACGAGCTCGCTCGGGGCCGAGTCCGGCTCGGCCCACCAAACGAACGCAACGGTCAAGACCACCAGGATGACCGTTGCCAGGGCGAAGCCGCGGAGAAGTCTCACGAGTGCACGAGCGTACCCCGCGCTACGCTCGTTGCGCAACGCGGGGTTCTACGTGCTCGATACTCAGCTCGCAAACGAAAGCAAACAGCGTCAGATAGGTTTCGAGGCATTCTGCGAGGCGGTCTCGGCGGCGAGGAGCCCGCGGAGCCTACTTTAGGTAGGTGAGCCGGCACCGCAGACAGCGAGGCCGGATCACGGGATGGATCGGAACCTAGATGATGCTGTTTTAGCCGCAGCTGCCTTCGCCGCAGGAGGCCTCCGATGCGTCGCCCTCCTTCATCTCCTTGTGCTTCTCGCCACAGCTGCCTTCGCCGCAGGAGCCTTCGGCTGCGGCTTCGTGACCGGCCATCTCGGTGCCGGTGGTGGCCTCACTTGCCGAGGGACCAGAGTCGCTCTTACAGGCTGCGGTCATCCCCAGCGCGGCCGTCGCCATCGCAATAATCGTGTGCTTCAGTGCAGAATTCATGTGTGTTCGTCCTTTGCCCGCGGATGGTTAGGGCGGGCTTTCCAGTGGGTTACGCCCGTGAGCCCGAGATGTTTCACCAAAGGCCCGACATGGCCCAGAGTTTGCACTTATTGTGGTGTGTTTGGGCACCACAAAGGATCACCAAACAGCGTCAGATAGGTTTCGAGGCATTCTGCGAGGCCGGATCGCGGGATGGATCGGAAGCTAGGTGATGCTGTTTAGCAGCTGGCGGCTGATGATGATTCGCTGCACGTCCGACGTGCCTTCGTAGATCTGGGCCACACGCACATCGCGGTAGATCTTCTCGACGGGGAGCTCGCGGGAGTAGCCGTACCCACCGAAGATTTGGATCGCATCGGAGCAGATCCGTTCAGCGGCCTCGGATGCGAAGAGCTTCGCCATGCAGGCTTGCTTCAAGCACGGACGCCCGGCGTCGCGAAGGGCAGCCGCTTCGAGGACCATCGCGGTCGCGGCGTGAAGCTGAGTCGCCATGTCGGCTAGTCGAAAGGCCACCGCTTGATGCTTCGACAGGGTTTGGCCGAAGGCGGTGCGCTCCTTGGCGTATGAGAGAGCGTGGTCGAGTGCCGCCCGAGCCATGCCCACGCATTGCGACGCGATGCCGATGCGCCCGATCTCGAGGTTGGCGAGAGCGATTCGATACCCATCGCCTTCGTTTCCAATGAGGTGGCTCGCGGGAACCTTGGCGGCTGCGAAGGTTAGTTGCGCCGTGTCGGACGCCTCCTGCCCCATCTTGTGCTCGAGAGACGACACGGTCATGCCGGGCGCGCCTCCGGGAACGAGAAACGCGGAGATCCCGCGCTTGCCCGCGGAGGGGTCGGTGACAGCGAACACGATCACTGCCCCGGCAATCTGCCCGGACGTGATGAACTGCTTCGTCCCGGTGATTTCCCAACCGTCGTCGGTGCGTACTGCACGCGTTTGGAGGTTCGCGGCATCCGATCCCGCTTGCGGCTCCGTGAGGGCGAACGCGCCGATCATCTCCCCGGCGGCTAAAGGCTTGAGGTACTGCTCTTTGAGCGCGTCGCTTGCTTGCGATTCAAGGATTGCGCACACGGGAGCGTTGTTGACGCTCATGATGGTCGACACGGCGCCGTCACCTGCGGCGATCTCCGTCAACGCAAGCGCATAGGAAACGTAGTCGAGCCCCGCGCCATTCCACCGCTCGGCGACCGTCATGCCCATGAACCCAAGCTCCCCCATCTCACGCAACACCTGGGGGTCGACAGCCTGAGCCGCCTCCCAGGTGCGACTGTTTGGGGCCAACCGTTGCTCGGCGAATCGCGCTGCCGAGTCGCGAATCAGCTCTTGTTGTTCGGTGAGAATCATGAGTTACTAGATGTAGACTATATGACACGCTTTGCTTTTTTGCTGGTTTTGCTG
>CAXMND010000207.1:0-7031 GCA_964194675.1 uncultured Coxiellaceae bacterium
GATGATTCTCGAAAAGGCGCTGACGCTCGACCTCGTCGCGTTCGAAGATTCGGAGCTCTACGACAGGATGACCCGCGCACGTCGTGAGGCGTCGCAGCGTCCACTCAGCTTGGTGATGCGGAGCTTCCAGCTCATGCAGCACTCGTTCTCACTGATCGCGTACAGCGGCCTCCTCCTCCAGCTGTCGGTTTGGGCGTTGGCGGTGCTGGTGGTGGCCGCGATCCCTGCCTTCTTCATCGAGACGAGGTTTTCGGCCGACGCGTTTCGCCTGTTCACTTGGCGAGCGCCGGAAACTCGAAAACAGAACTATCTGGAGGTCCTCCTTGCACGGGAGGATTTCGCCAAAGAGGTGAAGCTGTTCGACCTCGGACCCGTCTTCCTCAATCGATACCGGGAGATCTTTCGAAACCTGTTCGTCGAGGACCGCGCCCTCACACTTCGGCGTGGCGCCTGGGGCTTCGCGCTCGGTCTTCTCAGTACGATTGCGTTCTACGGAGCCTACGCTTGGATCGCGCTCGAAACCATCGCGAAGCGCATCACCCTGGGCGATATGACCATGTACCTGCTCGTATTCAAACAGGGACAGTCCGCGCTTGCCGCGATCCTTACGTCGATCGGTGGCATGTACGAAGACAGCTTGTATCTGTCCAACCTGTACGAATACCTCGAATACGAAACGCTAGAGGAGACGGGCACCGCAATCGAGGGGACGAAGCCGGGCGATGGCATCCGATTCGAGCACGTGACCTTCACGTATTCCGGTGTAGACGACCCTGCCCTCCAAGACGTGAGCATTCATCTGCAACCAGGCTGCAAGCTCGCGCTAGTCGGCGAGAACGGCGCTGGAAAGACCACGTTGATCAAGCTTCTCACGCGTTTGTACCGACCGACCGAGGGCAGGATCCTGCTCGACGGTCTCGAGCTCGACGCGTGGGATCTCGACGTCCTTCGCAAGCGGATCGGTGTGATCTTTCAGGACTTCGTGCGCTATCAACTCGTCGCCGGCGAGAACGTCGGCGTGGGAGACGCCCGAGGCTTCAATGATCCCGACCGATGGCAGGCGGCCGCCGAGAAGGGAATGGCACACGAGTTCATCGAACGACTACCCGCCGGCTACAACACTCAGCTCGGCCGATGGTTCGACGACGGCCGCGAGCTTTCCCTCGGACAGTGGCAAAAGATAGCCCTCTCGCGAGCCTTCATGCGAGACGAGGCCGATATCCTCGTCCTCGACGAGCCCACGTCCTCGATGGACGCCGAGGCAGAGGCAACCGTGTTCGAACGCTTTGGGCGCCTCGCCGAAGACAGGATGGTGATCCTCATTTCACATCGCTTTTCGACGGTCCGAATGGCCGACGAGATCGTCGTGCTCGAACGCGGGCGCGTCACCGAGCGCGGGACGCACGAGAGCTTGGTGAATCAAGACGGGCAGTATGCACGTTTGTTTACGCTGCAGGCGGCTGGGTACCGGTAGGAGATACAGCACTCCCTTCGAACGGTGACTACGCGTAGAAACTCCGCCCTTCCGCAGCCATCTGTCTTAGAAGCTTTGGCGGGTCGAAGCGCTCACCGTAGTGGGTGGCTAGCTCGTCGGCGTCGTTCACGAACTGGGTGACGCCGTAATTGTCGATGTAGGTGAAGGGGCCCCCGGTGAATGCTGGGAAACCGACGGCCATGATGACGCCGACGTCGCCGTCCCTAACATTGGTGATCACGCCTTGTTCGAGACAACGCACTGCCTCGAGACACTGGGTGAAGAGGTAGCGACGACGCACGATGTCTGCGCTTGGCTGCTCGTCGTTGATCTCGATCCACCGATTCATGGAGCTGCCGAGGTCGGGCCACAGCAGTTTGCCTCCGTCGTCGTAGTCGTAGAAACCGCCTGGCTCCCGAGGCGTGCCGTCCTCATTCGGAGGTGGGTGCGCGCCCAATCGGTCGTGGTCTTCGATGAGCGAGGCGATGATCGCCTGGGCTGGGGAGGGCTGCCATTTCTTGCCGGCAGCCGCCGCGTCCTTCTCGGCCTGCTTGGCGACCTTGTACATGGTTCCGAGGCCAACCTGATCCGAAATGCCCAACGGAGGCATCGGCATGCCGGCCATCTTCGCGGCATTCTCGATGAGCGCGGGCTTGACCCCTTCGACCAACAGATGGTTGCCCTCCGAAATGAACGTCCCGAAGACCCGGCTGGTGTAGAAGCCCGGGCTGTCGTTGACGACGATGGCCGCCTTCTTGATCTTGAGGATGTAGTCCCAAGCCTTGGCGAGGGTCTCCTGCGACGTCTGTTTGCCGACAACAATTTCGACCATCTGCATGCGCTCCACGGGGGAGAAGAAGTGCAGCCCGATGAAGTTTGCCGGTCGAGTGGAAGCCTTGGCGAGGTCGGTGATCGGGAGACCGGAGGTGTTGGACGCGAAGATCGCATCGTCGCCGAGGTGCGCATCGACGGCCTTGATCACCTTGGCCTTGATATCCCGATCTTCGAACACCGCCTCGACGACGACGTCGCACCCCTCGAGAACTGAATAGTCTTCGCTCGGGTGGATTCGACTGAGGATAGCCTCGACCCGTTCAGGCGTCGTGCGGCCCTTCTTTAGACGACGGTCCAGTGTCTTTCTTACTTTGTCCCGACCACGGTTCGCGCTCGCTACGTCTCGGTCGATCAACACCACGTCGATCCCGGCTTTCGCGGACACGTGCGCAATACCCTGCCCCATCAGGCCGGCACCGAGAACCCCGACCTTCTTCACGTCGAAAGACGAAACATCCTTCGGACGCCGGACGCCCTTTTGGCACTCTTGCAGACTGAAGAAGAGCGTGCGCAACATGCTTCGGGCGACCGGGTCCTTGAGGACGCGAATGAACTGGCGCGTCTCGACCTTGCCCGCCCGACCCATGGGCAGTCCCAAGCCTTCGTACACCGATTGCAAGATCGCCTCCTGGGCGGGGATGTTCCCGAAGGTGTTGGCTTGAACCATCGCATTGGAGCCCATCATCGTTTGGGCGAACGTGACCGACTCCGCGCCGCCTCCAGGAACCTTGAACCCCTTCTTGTCCCAGGGCTGCACCGCGTTCCCGACGTCGTCGATCCACACCTTGGCGGCAGGGATGAGCTCATCCGGCTCGACGAGTTGGTCGACCAAGCCCTTTTCGAGGGCCTTGTCAGGGCCCAGTTGCTTGCCCTGCATGATGAGGCCGAGAGCGCTCTGGATGCCGATGAGCCGAGGAAGCCTCTGAGTGCCTCCAGCGCCGGGCATCAGACCAAGCCCCGCCTCAGGAAGGCCAACCTGCGCGTGCCGTTGGTTGACCAGGATGCGCCGATGACAAGCGAGCGCGATCTCGTACCCGCCGCCAAGAGTCACTCCGTTCAGCGCGGCCACGACCGGCTTTCCACAGGTCTCCATGCGGCGCAGTTGGTCGAGCACTTCGCTTGTCTGTCGCAACAGATCCGCGGCGTCGATCGGGCCTGACCCGAGCGACTCGATCTGCTCGAGGTCACCACCGGCCGCGAACATCCCCGGCTTTCCGGAAGTCAGGATGATGCCCTTCACTGCGTCATCGGCCGCGGCCTTTTCGATGCCCGCGCCGAGCTCGGCCAACGCGGGGCCACTGAGCACATTCATCGGACGGTCTTTCTGATCCCACGTCAAGATCGCAACGCCGTCTTCTACTCGATAGTCAATAATCGTCATTGCCCCTCAGACCCGCTCGATGATGGTTGAAGTGCCCATGCCGGCGCCGACGCACAAAGTGATCAATGCGGTGCTCAGGTCCTGTCGCTCGAGCTCGTCGAGCATGGTCCCGAGAAGCATGGCTCCAGTCGCCCCGAGCGGATGGCCAAAAGCGATCGCCCCGCCACTGACGTTGGTGACGCCATGGTCGGCGCCCATCTCCTCCATGAAGAGGAGGCACACCGAGGAAAACGCTTCGTTGATCTCCCAAAGGTCGATGTCCGAGGTCTGCATCCGAGCCTTCGCCAATGCCTTCCTGGAGGCCGGCGCCGGACCGGTGAGCATGATGCACGGCTCGCTGCCGACGGTTGCCGAGCTCAAGAGTCGCGCGCGCGCCTTTAGCCCGAGCCGCTCGCCCGCTTCCTTGCTTCCGAGCAAGACTGCCGCCGACCCGTCGACGATGCCTGAGGAGTTGCCGGCGTGATGAACGTGGTTGATTTGCTCGACTTCGGGGTGCTTCTGAATCGCGACGGCGTCGAAGCCGAAGTCGCGGCCCATCATTTCGAAGCTCGGTTTGAGCGCGGCGAGATCGTCCAGCGTCGTTCCTGGGCGCATGTGCTCGTCGCGGTCCAACATCGTCACGCCGATCGAGTCCTTGACCGGGACGATCGACTTGGCGAAGTAACCGCCTTCCCACGCGGCGGCCGCGCGGCGCTGGCTCTCGACTGCAAACGAGTCGACATCTTGGCGGCTATAGTCGTGCTTGGTGGCGATCAGATCGGCACCGATGCCCTGCGGCACGAACGAGGTACCCATCGCTAGCTCGGGGTCGGTCGACCAAGCGCCTCCCGCAGCTCCCATCGCGATGCGGCTCATGCTCTCGACGCCTCCACCAACGATGAGATCCACGTCGCCCGCCTTTACCTTAGCAGCGGCGATGTTGACCGCTTCGAGGCCGGACGAGCAGAACCTGTTGAGCTGGAATCCGGGAACGCTGTCGTCGTATCCGGAGATCATGGCTGCCATACGACCGACGTTGGCCCCCTGCTCCCCTACGGGCTCGACGCATCCGAAGATCACATCCTCGATTTCCTTGTTGTTGAACCCGCCGCGCTCGGGCAGTGCTTGGAGCACAGCCTTGGCCATCCGTAGCGGAGGCGCGTCAGCAAGCGAGCCATCCTTCTTTCGTCCCTTACCGCGCGGGGTCCGCACCGCGTCGTAGATGAAGCAATCCGTCATCGAGTTTCCTTTCGACTAGAACACGTTCTAGTTTGACGCGGGACCGAGTGCAAATCGACGGGAATTCACTGCCGCACAGCCCAGAAAAAGTCGGCGGATCGCTGATTCGCGGGCAACTTCAGCTCCGCCTTCAACTCTTTTTCCGTAACCGGCATGACCACCATGTACGGCTCCGCTCCGCGACGCGCGCCTCGATCAGGAATGCCCAGACCCCGCTTCACGTGCACCCGGCCGGCAAACACGATCATCCTGGTTGGCCCCCCAGGGCGGGCGAGGGTCTCGGCCACCCGCGCGCCCATGGTCTCGTCCCAGACGACCTGGGCTTCGTAGTACAGGTCGATCTCGCCTCCTGCATCGTGTTCGCTTGCATCGAACTCCGCGTCGAAGAGCGCGCGGTGAGCGGGGTCGTCGAGGTCCAGCTCGGGCAGCGCCGCAGCGACGTCCTCAGGAAGCGCCCCGACTCCGCTCTTCGCGACCGCGAAAGCTACCTCTCGAGGCGTGTTGAGCGCAACGACCTCGAGCCCACGACTCCGCGCGTACTCCAGCATGGGTCGATACATACTGAAATCGAACCCCCAACGCTGCTCGTACTCTGTCTCCCGCCGCAGAACCGTCTCGTCTATCTGCCCCGCGCTCCAGCGATCGAGCGATTCTTGGAAGGGGACCTGAAACATCTCCATCCCAATCGCGAGCGAGGAATCTTCACCGTAGAGCCGGCGAAGGAGGGAATACTGAACGGCATGATCGTCGGGACGATCGTGGCGCTCGCCAACGTACACCACGAGCCTGTCGTGCATCTGCGCAACGAGTGTATCCAGGCTGATCTCGGTTCCGGTCGCCGCATCGACCAGTCTGAGGGGCGCTTCCTGTTCCCGCACGATCGACTCGGCGGTCTTTGGCTCGGGCCTAGTTGCGCCCACACACCCTTCCAGAACGGTCAGCGCGACCCACGAGATCAGCGCGATCCACCTCATGACGACTGCGGCAAGAAGACGGCTTCCCGATAGTATTTCAGCTCAGCAATCGATTCGAGCAGGTCATCCATTGCACGGTGGCTTCCCTTCTTGGCCGGCCGAGCGCTGTACTGCTTGGGGTACCACCGACGGGCCAGCTCCTTGAGGGTAGACACGTCGACGTTCCGATAATGGAGCCAGTCCTCGACCTCGGGAAGATACCGAGCCAAGAAGCGTCGATCTTGATGAATCGAATTCCCAGCGAGCGGAGCCTTCTTCTTCTTCGTATGCTCTCCTAGGAAATCCAGAAGCGCGGCGGAAGCCTGCGCCTCATCGACGGTCGATTCTCGAACGCGCGTCAGAAGTCCGGACTGCCCATGATGGGTCGTGTTCCACTCGTCCATCGCTTTGAGCACTTCTTCTGACTGGTGTAGGACGAGGTTCGGCCCCTCCGCGATGACGTTGAGCTCGCCATCGGTGACCAGCACTGCGACCTCCAAGATCCTTTCGGTCTCGGGAGCCAGGCCCGTCATTTCCATATCCAGCCAAACGATCGCAGACATCGAGGTCCCAAAATGCTTAGCATAGCCGCAGGGTTCTGCCTCATACCCGTGACCTATGGCTTTGAACTCGCCGGGAGGTGACGTATAGACGTGCGAGTGAGTGACCGAAAGCTAAGCCAGCTCCGCCAGCTCGAAGCGGAAAGCATTCAAATTATCCGTGAGGCTGCGGCCGAGTTCGACAACCCGGTGATGATGTACTCCGTCGGAAAGGACTCGACGGTGATGCTGCGCCTTGCCGAAAAGGCGTTCTCACCTGCGCCCCTGCCCTTCCCGCTCCTGCACGTCGACACGACCTGGAAGTTCCAGGACATGTATCGCTACCGCGATCAGGTCGAGGCAAACCTAAAGGGCGAGCTCATCAAGCACGTGAACACCGAAGGCATCGAGATGGGGATGAATCCCTTCGACTACGGCAGCAAGAAGTACACCGACGTCATGAAGACCGACGGGCTCAAGCAGGCCCTCACCAAGTACGAGTTCGACTGTGCCTTCGGTGGGGCTCGACGCGACGAAGAAAAATCGCGTGCGAAAGAGCGCATCTTTTCTTTCCGAGACGCTCACCATCAGTGGGACCCGAAGAATCAGCGCCCCGAGCTTTGGAACATCTA
>CAXMND010000208.1:0-5665 GCA_964194675.1 uncultured Coxiellaceae bacterium
AGTAGAGGAACAGCCATGGCCTACATCGACATCTTCAACGGCGACGCTGACGGAATCTGCGCGCTCACACAGCTCCGCAACGCCAAGCCTCTGCTGAGCACCCTAATCACTGGGGTGAAACGCGACATCACCCTCGTCGAGAAAGCGGAGGTGGCAGAGGGCGACCGGATGACGGTCCTGGATGTGAGTTTCGACAAGAACCGCGAAGGCGTAGTGGAGGCCTTGGAAGCGGGCGCCGAGATCTTCTATGTCGACCACCACTTCGCAGGTGACATCCCCGTAAGCGACAGGCTCACCACGATCATCGATACGGATCCGAACGTGTGCACGAGTCTCCTCGTCAACGGGCATCTGCGAGGAAAGTACGTCGAGTGGGCGGTCGCCGGCGCCTTTGGAGACAACCTCAAGGCAAGCGCTCGTACGCTGGCCGAGCCCCTCGGCCTCTCTGAAGAGCGGCTCACGCTCCTCGAAACCCTGGGGATCTACATCAACTACAACGGGTATGGTTCCTCGCTTGCGGACTTGCACTTTGCCCCGGCCGAGCTCTTCGAGCTCGTGCGCCCGTTTCCGACGCCTTTCGCGTTCGTGGAGCAGGTGCCCGAGGCCTTCGAAAAGCTCGAATCTGGCTATCGAAACGACATGGCGTCGGCCGCCTCGGTGACTCCGGTTCGCGTGTCGGAAAAGACTGCAGTGTTCATTCTGCCTGACGAACCTTGGGCGCGACGGGTCTCCGGCGTTTACAGCAACGACCTGGCCAACACGTCCCCGTGGCGAGCCCACGCCGTGCTCACCGAACGCCCCGATGGAACGTATCTGGTAAGTGTACGCGCACCCCTCGAAAACAAGCAGGGCGCTGACGAGCTCTGCCGGCAGTTCCCCAACGGTGGTGGACGCGCAGCCGCAGCCGGCATCAACGCCCTCTCCGGCGATCAGTTAAACGCGTTCATCGACGCTCTCGAAACCCAGTACCGGTTCTCGGCGACGTAATGGAAACCGCGTCCAGCCGTACGGCGGGTAGACGATGAGGCTCAGAAGCATACTCACGGCGATCTGGCAGGGGGCGATCGAGCTCGGCGGCGCCACCGAACGGGAAGAAGCGAGGCGCAAGGTCTTCGCAGCGCTCCCGGAGAGGACGCAGAGGATCCGGCATCAGTGGCTCGGTACGATGAGCGCTGGGTGTACGGCGACGCACGGCCTGCACGAAGCTTGCGATTTTTCCTGCACGGCGTGCTATCTGGCGAGCACCGCCAACGGCACACCGCCTCTCCCTTTTGAAGAGGTCAAGGCCCAGCTCGATCGGATCCGAGCACACACGGGTCCTTCGGGGTCGCTTCAGCTCACCGCGGGGGAGGTGACCCTGCTGCCGGTCGAGGAGCTCGCTCGCATCGTGAAGTACGCACGCGACATCGGGCTCGATCCGATGGTGATGACCCACGGCCAGACCTTCGCGAGAGACCCCAGCTACTTGCACACACTCATGCGGGCGGGCTTGCAGAAGGTGGGCATTCACATGGATACCACGCAGCGTGGGCGCATCGGCCAGGGCAAAGACGCTAGCGAAGCAGACGTCATGCGTACACGAGACGCCTTGGTCGCCCTCGTCCGGGAGGCGAGAAAGCTGACCGGACAACGATTGTACGCCGCGCACACGTTTACCGTGACCCACGACAACATCGAGGAGGTTCGGGACGTGATCCGCTGGTTTGTGCGCAACGTCGACGCTTTTAGGCTCATGAGCCTTCAGCCGACTGCCGAGGTCGGTCGCACCCGAATCGGTGCACTCGACCGCGGCGATCATCTTTGGGCGCGGGTGTGTGAAGGCATTGGGCTCCCGCTCAATTCCCATACGTTCACGATGGGCCATCCAGATTGCAACAGCGTTTGCCTGTTTTTCGTCATTCGTTTCGGCGGCGAGATCCGCGTCATGGAAGTCAAGCGCGAGAGTAAGGATATCGATGCCCGGTTCGTCGACGAACTCCTAGGCGGGGCGTTCCGAGGCTTTTACGTAGACGACGCAGACCTTCCCACGCGTATCGGAAGATGGCTGGGCCTTTTTGTGCGATCTCCTAAGTATCTTTGGCAGTGGCCAGCCTACAGCATCTACCGCCTCGCAGACGGCAACCTGTCTTGGTTGCCTCGCTTCGCGAAGACGGTCCTCGCGGGTGGCGATTGGAAGATCACCCCGGCAGCGATCGTGGTTCACAACTTCATGAGCTCGCACGAGCTCGGCACCGAGCGCGCCAAAGAACGCCTGGAATCGTGTTCATTCAAGGTGCCTGTCGACGGCCAGATGGTCAGCATGTGCGAGCTCAACGGCACCGGCATTCGCGAGCAGCAAAACCGCAAGCTTCAAGAACAGCTCGTGCCACTAACAGGTAGGAGAGGCTCAACGCCCGCTGAACTGAGAGACTAGTTCTTCTGCCACGCGGTCTGGTACGGGGTCGTAGTGGCTGAGCTCCATCGTGTAGCTTCCCCGCCCCCTGGTCATGCTCTTGAGAGCGGGCTCGTACTCCATCATTTCGGCAAGCGGCACCGAGGCCTTCACCACCGTCCTTCCGCTGCTCATCACGTCCGTCGCTAAGACCTTGCCACGGCGGCTCGACAGGTCCCCCGTGATCGACCCAACACTGCTGCCCGGCGTGGTGACTTCGATGCTGACGATCGGCTCGAGGATAGCCGGTTTGGCTTTGACGAATGCGTCCTTGAAGGCGAATTTCCCGGCCGTCTTGAAGGCGATCTCCTTGCTGTCGACCGAGTGCGTCTTGCCGTCATAGACAGTCACCCGAACGTCTTCCACCGGATAACCAGCCGCGATCCCCTGCCGCATGATGTCCCGAATGCCCCTCTCGATGGCGGGCATGAACCCTTTCGGAATCACACCACCGACGATCTTGTCGACAAACTCGAACCCTGTGCCGCGCTCGAGCGGCTCGATGCGTAGATACACCTCGCCGAACTGACCTGCGCCGCCGCTTTGCTTCTTGTGGCGGTAGTGGCCTTCAGCGCGGCCGAGAATCGTCTCGCGATACGCGATCTTGGGGGGTTTGGCTTCAACGTCGACTCCCTGGTTCCTGATTCGCTCGAGCACGAGGTTCAAGTGCATTTGGCCAAGGCCGTGAATGATCAGCTCGTGCGTATCGGAGTCGAAATGCGCGGTGAACGTGGGGTCCTCTTCGCGAATGCGCGCAAGTACCTCGGCGATCTTGGTCTCGTCTCCACGTGTCTTGGGGACGACAGCAAGCGCGTGAAGCGGAACCGGATACGGCAACAGTTTATGGTGGACGTGGTCTAGTGAATGGTCGTCGTGCAGGACGTCGCCGAGATGGAGGTCGTCGATCTTGGCGACGGCACCCATGTCACCTGCAATGATCTCCTTGGTCTCAGCGCGTTCCTTGCCCTGAAGCTGAAATATGTGGCTCAGCCTGATTGGCCTCTTTCCATCGCCGATGAAGAGCTGGTCGCCGCTCTTCACGGTGCCCTGGTACACACGAAAGAAGCAGAGCTTGCCGAGATATGGGTCGGTGGTGACGTGAAACACGTGGGCAAGCAGCGGCTTGTCGGGAGCGTCGTCGTAATGAAACCGAGCCTCTTCCTCTCCTTCTCCAGTGAAAAAAGGGCGGGGATTGCCCTCCGGGGGGCTCGGGAAGTGGCGCACGATAATATCGAGCAGCGCCTCGACGCCGGCTCCGCTCACGGCATCGGTGAAACAGACCGGCACTACGTGCGCTTGGTCCATCGCGCGCTCGAAGGGCTCGTGAAGCGCCTCGTAGTTGGGCTCCTCGCCCTCGAGATATCGCTCCATCAACTCATCGTCGATCTCGACGACCTGATCGAGTAGCTCGGTGTGAAAGTCCTTCACGGCGCCGAGGTCACTGTTCCCTTCGCCGTTCAGCAGGCAATCCACCACGGCACTGCCACTGTCCGCAGGCAGGTTGATCGGGAGGCAGCCGCGTCCGAAGGCCTCCTTTAACTCGCCGAGAAAAGGCGCGAGGCTGGCGACGCACTCACCTATTCGATTCGCGACGATGGCCACCGGTAGATCGAGGTCGTGCGCCAACTTCATGAGGCGCCGGCTCATACTATCGACTCCGGCCTCGGGGTCCATCACGAGAATCATCGTCTCGGCGGCGGGAAGGCAAGCAATCGCTTGCCCAATGAAGTCGGGCGCGCCGGGAAGATCGAGAATGTTGACTCGCCTTCCCTGATGCGTGGCGTGGAGCAGCGCCGAGTACACCGAGTGATGATGATCTCGCTCTTCCTTCTCAAAGTCG
Organism: uncultured Coxiellaceae bacterium; assembly: GCA_964194675.1. Classification (GTDB taxonomy): domain Bacteria; phylum Myxococcota_A; class Polyangia; order Polyangiales; family Houyiibacteriaceae; genus SG8-38. Next base: position 4,272 of record CAXMND010000208.1, read on the forward strand.
CTCGCGCACGTGCCCGACTCGACCGTTCCTTTGCGGCTGATTTCACCTGCTCTGAACAGCAAAGCTTCAGCGAGTGTGGTCTTGCCCGCAGAGCGCCGGCCGGCGAGGAGGACGTTGTGAATGTCAGCTGTCCTGAATCCGGCCATCCCCACGATCAGAATCGAAATCTGGGCAAAACTGCAAGCAGATTCTGGGCACCCCGTAAGCCCTCGTGATTACTTCGAAAAACAATAACTTTACAATTAGTATTGTAAGATGGAGCTGGGTCGGGCATCATTTAAATTGGTGCCTTTGGAAACAGCCGAACGACTCCCCTACGACCAACGCCCTGCAAATCGAGACCTCAGCCATCTCGACGGGGAGTACGGCTGGCCGTTGGTCGGCAAGACGCTCGAGATGTTCCGAAACCCGCACGAGATGTTCGGCCGACACTACGAAAAGTACGGCGCGATCAGCCGCATCTCGATCACGGGAAACAAGTGCGTCCTGCTTTTACACCCTGACTACGCGCAGCGCGTCCTGCTGGACCGTGAGAAGAACTTTTCGATCAAGAAGGGCTGGGAGTCCGTCATGGCGGAGTTCTTCGAGGGCGGCTTGGCCATGCGCGACTACGAAGAGCACCGACTGCATCGCGGCATCATGCAGAGCTCGTTCAAACCGGATGCCATGCGCGAGTACATCACGCGCATTCAAGCCATCGTGAAGCGCGCGGTCGAGCGCTGGGCCGCGCAAGACACGTTCCTCTTCTACGATGAGGTGAAGCACCTCTTGCTCGACATCGCGTTCGACGTGTTCTGTTGGATCGACGATTCGGAAAACACAATCAAGGCGATCGACAAGGCATTCACGGACATGATGGAGGGCGCACTTGGAGTCGTCCGTCTCCAGATCCCCGGCCTGCGCTACCATCGAGGGCTGCGTGGGCGGCAATACCTCAAACAGTTCTTCATGGATCTCATCGAGAAGAAGCGTGTGTCGAACGACCGCGACGTGCTCGCTCACTTTTGCAAGGCCAAGACCGAAGACGGCGAGTACTACGCCGATGAAGACATCGCGGATCACATGGTGTTCCTGATGCTTGCGGCCCACGACACGACGACAAGCGCCGCAACGATGGCGGCGTACTACCTGTGCAACGACTACGACCTTCAAGACCGCCTGAACGAAGGTGTGGCGAGCACCGAGCAACCGTTGAGCTACGAGGCTTTTTTTCACGAAATGAAAGAGATGGTCGGCGTGTTCTACGAAACCCTACGGTTGCACCCGCCTGTTTCGATGTTCCTCCGGCGAACCATCCGAGAGTGCGAGTTCGACGGAGTGCGGATCCCGGCCGACACCATAATCTGTGTACCGGGCACATACATCCATCGGCTCGAGGAGTTCTGGCGCGACCC
>CAXMND010000209.1:0-9663 GCA_964194675.1 uncultured Coxiellaceae bacterium
CCTTCACGTCGCGTCCGCAGACGTGTGGTCGTTCGAAGTCCTCGGCAAGATTCGCTCCCTCGGCTTCACGGAGGAGCTCGGGTTCGGCATCGAGGACATGTCGTTCTACCAAGAACTCATGGCAAAGCTTCTCCAAGAAGAAGTGCATTTGATTTCTTCGCGCCTTTCGGGTCTCCCGCCAGAACAGGTCGCCACCATGATCGAGGAGGTACTCCCGATACTCGATCGCTTCATCATGCGTCTACACGCAACCAAGATTCGCGACTTCTTCGCCAACGTGCTGTAAGGAAGGAACTGGCCATGCTCAGCGACAAAGTTCTCGACAACCTACCCCAGTCGATTCGGAGACGGGTCGAGCCGTACATCGAGGCCGTCCAAGTGATGACCGAGACGAGCAACCCGAAGGTGCTTCGCTCGATGGCGGGCTCCGGGATTCGTGGATTGATTCTGCAGCGGGGCAAACAAGGCGTCCCGGTGACGATGCCTTCGAACCATCGATGTCACTTCGACTGGACCTATCCGAATGACCAGCAAGAGATGCGCGACCTCTACGAGCGCGCCAAAGAGCAGCAATGGAACGGCGCCGACCTTCCGTGGGACATCGACGTCGATCCGGAAAACCCGGAGGTGCCGATCATTCCCCCGGAGTTCATGAGCTACGACGAGCTCAGGGACATGGGCATCAAGCTCACCGAGCTCGAGAAGCGTCGCCTCAACGCCAGCGTCGCGGCATGGATGCTCAGCCAATTCCTTCATGGCGAGCAGGGTGCGTTGTTCGCGGCCGCGCAGGTGACCGAAGCCGTGCAGTTCTTCGACGGCAAGCTCTATGGCGCCACGCAGGTCGTCGACGAAGGTCGGCACGTCGAGGTTTTCCACCGATACCTCGATACGAAGATGAACAAGCTCTATCAGATCAACGACAACCTGTTCGTCATCATCGATGCGCTCATCCAGGACTCCCGATGGGACGTGAAGTTCCTCGGTATGCAGATCATGGTCGAAGGCCTGGCGCTCGGCGCGTTCGGCACGCTCTACCAAATGACCAGCGAACCTTTGCTCAGGGAACTCCTGCGGAACGTCATTCAGGACGAGGCGCGCCACGTGCACTACGGGGTCATCGCGCTTCGCGACCACTTCAACAACGAGCTCAGCGAGGCAGAACAACGCGAGCGCGAAGACTGGGCCTTCGAGGTTGCCCTACTCATGCGGAACCGCTTCCTCTCGTATGAGGTTTACGAAGAGTGGTTCGAGCACAAGATCACCCGCAAGCAGTGGGCGCACATGATCTCTCATTCCCCGGGATTCGTGCTCTTCCGCCAAACGATGTTCGAAAGGTTGGTTCCGAACCTGCGGGAGATCGGGTTATTGAGTGACCGCATCAAGCCGCACTACGAGCGCGTTGGCCTGATGCAGTACTTCGACGGGCGGTCCGCCGACCACCTGAGCGGCGACCAGATGATCGCCGAGCTCGACGCGGCCTAGACTCAATCGCCGCCACACCCGCGCCTCAGGACTCGGCGACCACCACGAGTAGCGCGTCCGCATCCACTTGATCGCCAGCACTGACGTTCACCAGCTCGACGGTTCCGTCCTCGGGAGCCGTGACCGAGTGCTCCATCTTCATGGCCTCCATGATGAGCAGGATCTGTCCCGCTTCGACCGCATCCCCTTCAGACACTCGAATCTCGACGATCTTGCCGGGCATAGGCGCAACACATCCGCCCGGAGGTACGGACCGAGTTTTGTCGGGGAACCGTGGCTTCAAAACGAGAGCCGCGTTGAAGTCATTGGTGTGGACGTACGTCTCGTCGCCGGACACTGTGACTCGAGCCGTCATACGATGCCCGCCGATTTCTAGTGTGAGGGTCGGGTCGTCCCACGACAGCACGCGCACCCGTTGTCCTTCGTCGCCTGTCGACACCGTAAAGAAGTTCTCTCCCAAGTGGCGGTATTCGACCCGATACATGCGGTCCCGAGCGTCGTACTCAGCCCACTGCGGTGTATGAAAGTTGTTTCGCCAACCGGATGGAATCGTCGGAATGACAGTGCGCTCGAACTCACGGCGTTGTTGCGCCGCAAGCGTGGCCACGATCGCAGCGTGACGTTCGTTGGCTTCGTCTGGTGCTTCAGCAAGCACTTCTTGCATGTGCTGATCGATGAAGTGCGTGTCGAAATTGCCGGCGATGAACTCTGGGTGGTTCAGGACCCGCAGCAAAAAGTCTCGATTGGTGACCACGCCCTGGACGCTCAAGGCCCCAAGTGCCCTTCGCATGCGCTGAAGGGCGAGTGCGCGCGTCTCCCCCGACGTGATGATCTTCGCCAGCATCGGATCGTAGTAGATGCTGACTTCACTCCCGGTTTCAACGCCACTATCGACACGGAGCCCTTCGGCGGGCGGGAGGTGCCAATCGACCACTTCACCACTTTGCGGAAGAAAGCCCGCAGCGGGGTCCTCCGCGTAGAGCCGAACCTCGAGGGCAGCCCCTTCGAACCGGACCTTTTCTTGAGATATCCGGAGAGGCTCCCCTTGCGCGATCAGGATTTGCTCCTCGACGAGGTCGAGACCCGTGACGTATTCGGTGACCGGATGCTCCACTTGAAGCCGGGTGTTCACTTCGAGGAAGTAGTAGCTTCGATCTGGAGCCAATATGAACTCCACCGTACCCGCGTTCTGGTAGCCGATCGCTTCTCCGCAGCGAACCGCGGCCTCGCCCATCGCGTTTCGCAGCTCGGAATCGAGCGCCGGGGACGGGGTCTCCTCGATGATCTTCTGGTAGCGGCGCTGGATCGAGCATTCCCGTTCGTTGAGGTGAATCAGATTGCCGTGACTATCGCCCAAAATCTGAATCTCCACGTGACGTGGGTGGTCGATGTATTTTTCGACGAGCAAGGTACCATCGCCAAAGGCGCTTTGTCCCTCGCGGGCGGCCGACGCGATCGCGTCCGCAAGCTCGTCCTCTTTTCGCACCAGCTTCATACCTTTGCCGCCACCACCAGCGCTAGCCTTGAGAAGCACCGGAAAACCGACCTTCATCGCACGATCCGCCAGCACCGCCGGATCTTGGTCGGCCCCGTCGTAACCGGGGATCACTGGAACGCCGGCCTTCTTCACCAACGCCTTGGCCTCTCGCTTCGAGCCCATGGAGCGAATCGCATCCGGCGTAGGACCGATGAAGACTATGCCGGCAGCCTCGCACGCCTCTGCGAGCTCGGCGTTCTCCGCAAGGAACCCGTACCCAGGATGTACCGCATCACTCCGAGAGCGGTTAGCCGCCTCCACGATCTTGTCGATGCGCAAATAGCTCTCGGTGCTCGGCGGGGGGCCCAAGAGAAATGCTTCGTCCGCTTCTCGGACGAAGGGCATGTCCCGGTCGGCCTCGGAGTAGACCGCGACGGTGGCGATCCCCATCTTGCGACACGTGCGCATGATGCGGCGGGCGATCTCACCCCGATTGGCCACCAGCACTTTTTGGAATATTCGAGTCAAGTCGTGCTTGCTCCCTAGTGGCGAAAAACGCCCCACGAAGTGGTCCCCTCCACGGGAGCGTTGTATGCGGCTGAAAGAGAAATCGCCAAAACGGTCCGGGTGTCGCGGGGGTCGATGATACCGTCATCCCAAACCCGAGCTGTCGCATACAGCGCGCCCGACTGGTCCTCGATCTGCTTCTCGGTCATCATCTTGGCGACCTCGAGCACCTTCTCGTCGATTTCGATGCCCTTCTTCGCAGCCGCGTCGCGCTGAATGATGTCGAGCACGCCCGCAAGCTGCTTGCCCCCCATGACCGCGATCTTGTGGTTGGGCCAAGTGAACAAGAACCGCGGGCGATAGGCGCGGCCGCTCATCGCGTAGTTACCCGCGCCGTAGCTCGAGCCGGTCATGATGGTGATGGCGGGAACCGTGCTGTTGGATACGGCATTGATCAGCTTCGCACCGTGCTTGATGATCCCTTCCTGCTCGTACTTCTGCCCAACCATGAAGCCGGTCGTGTTCTGCAGAAAGACGAGTGGGATGTCGCTACTATTGCAGAGCTGAATGAACTGCGCGCCCTTGTTCGCGCTGTCACTGAAAATCGTCCCATTGTTCGCCAGAATGCCGACGGGAAATCCGTGAATGTGGGCCCAGCCGCAAAGCATCGTCTTCCCGTACAGCGGCTTAAACTCGCTGAAGCGCGACCCGTCGACGATCCGCACGATGACCTCTCGTTGATCGAACGGAACGCGCACATCGGCGGATGCGATTCCGAGCAGCTCATCCTGGTCGTATAGCGGTGCCTCGACAGGCCTCGGCCGCGGCGTTGCGTGTTTCTTCCAATCGAGGTGGGCGACGATCTCGCGGCCAAGTCGGATCGCATCGAGCTCATCTTCGGCGAGATAGTCGGACACCCCACTAATCGTCGAATGCATCTCGGCCCCGCCCAGCGGCTCGTGCTCGGCCTCTTCGCCGGTCGCCATCTTCACGAGCGGTGGTCCAGCCAAATACACCTGCGCCTGCTCCTTCACCATCACCACGTAGTCGCTCATGCCAGGCAAGTACGCGCCGCCAGCGGTTGAGCTCCCGAACACCAGACAGATCGTTGGGATTCTCTGTTCCGATCGCTGGGTGAGATGGCGAAATCCAGCGCCACCGACGACAAAAATTTTGTCCTGATTCGGTAGATCAGCTCCAGCAGACTCGATCAGACTCAAACCGATCATGCGGTTTTGCTCGCAGACCTCGGCAAGCCTTCCGCTCCTGAGCATGCTGGTCGGGGTGATCGCCCCCCCTTTGACCGTCGCTTCGCTTGCTGCGAGGCAACACTCCACCCCGCTGACCAGGCCAACGCCCCCGACGACGGCGCAACCAGTGACCTCCCCTTTCATGCCGTGACCCGCGAGCGGCGCGATCTCCAAAAAGAAACTGTCGCGGTCGAGCATCATCTCGATCCGTTGGCGTGGAAGGATGCGGCCGCGTGCCAGATGTCGATCGACGTACTTCTGTCCGCCACCGCGATTCGCGACGGCTTGGGCTTCCTGTACTTCTCCGAGCGAAACGAGGTTGCCCTCGCGATTTGCCCGATAGGTTTCCGACCTGGGATCGACTTTCGAGCGCAAGACCGGATAGCGCTGTTCCTGGGACATGCCGCGAGAATCCTAGAGGCTGGGCCCAACAACGGGCGATCAAATTATGAATGAAGGCTCAATCAGCGCAAGTAGGGCGAAATTACGGGACAATTGAGCGTTTATCCGCGTACCGGAGGACGGCGATCCTTCCACGGACGCGCGCGCTCGAGCTGCGCGGCTAGCGAGAACATGACGGTTTCGTCGGCGGGTCGCCCGGTGAACATCACCCCGATCGGAAGGTCTTCGCCATTCCAAAACAGCGGAACTGACATGGCGGGCTGGCCGGTGATGTTCGCGATCGGGGTAAAAGGCACGAACGAGAACGTTGTCTCCGCGGCTCGATCGATCAGCTTGGGGCTGGACAGGGGGGCGCTCCAACCGGTCGCGGCGATGAGCTTCTGAGCAACCGCGTCGATACCCTGCGGCTCGAGCGCGCCAATCTCGATCGGGGGAGTCCCGAGCGTCGGCGTCAAAACGAGATCGTACTCACGATAAACGTGCACCAACCGGCGCGCTTCGGCTTGCAGAGATCTCAGGGCAACCAAGAAATCCTGCGCACTCACCGCCTTCCCCACCATGTGGCTGATCCACGTCGTGAGCTGAAAGTCGTTCGGGGTCGCACGGCGGCCGACGATCTGTTCCGCTTCTTTGATTTCGGCGGCCAGGTTGCTACCAAAGACGATGACCAGCGCACGAGCAAGCGCGAGTGGATCGTGACCGGGCGACACTTCTTCAACATGGTGGCCGAGCTCTTCGCATAGACGGGCAGCGTCCTCGACAGCCGTCTTACAATCCGGGTGAACGGTTGCAGGGAACGCGGGCTCGCTATGGAACGCGATCCGAAGAGGCCTGGGATCGCTCTTGGTGGCCCCGAGAAACGTCCCCTCGATCGGAGCGGCGAAATACGGGGTCGTAGCGTCCGGTCCGTGCGTGGCATCCAGCATGGCAGCGCTATCCCGCACACTGCGGCTGACGACATGCTCGGTAACGAAACCCGACCAATGCTCGGTTGCCGTTGGTCCTACGGGGTTGCGCGCCCGCGATGGCTTGTGGCCAAACAGACCGCAGCAAGCAGCCGGGATCCGGATCGAGCCACCGCCGTCCCCCGCGGACGCCATAGGAACGACGCCGGCCGCAACATTCGCCCCGGACCCTCCGCTCGAACCACCCGACGTTCGGCCGAGGTTCCAGGGATTGCGTGTCGCGCCACAAAGATCGGTCTCTACTACCGGTAGCAGCCCGAGCTCCGATGTAGCTGTCTTGCCTACAGTAACCACGCCGGCCTCGCGCCACCGTTTGTAGAGATTGGTTTCTGCTCGGGGCGTCCATCCTTTCCAGAAGACCGACCCCGACTCGGTGGGCACCCCTGGGATGCATTGGATGAGGTCCTTTACCAGGAACGGAACACCCGCGAATGCGCCCTCGCCCAACGCCTCTTTCGATTTGGCGCGCGCGAGATCATAGAGCGGTCGCACGACCCCATTGATCTTCGGGTTCACGCGCTCGATGCGGGCGATGCACTCCTCGACCAGATCACAGCTGCTCACCTGCCCTCCCCGCACCAGCTCAGCAAGGGCCAGACCGTCGTAGTCGTCGTAGTCGCTAAAGCCGGCCATTGCGGAGAGGCGTACCCCACGCACGGCTCGGAAATCAACGGTCCCGTGCAGCTGTTGAAAACAAGTGAGACCCCTCACAGTGATGATCCGCTCACAGTATAACTAGATTTTTTCGTTCACATGGTTGCTATTTTTCCAATATGGTGGTACTCCAAGCCTAGAAGTCTCGGAAACACAGGAGATCGACGGATGACGGATACGAGCAAGGCCACCGAAGCCACGAGGATGAAGGAAGTGATCGATGCTGTGAAACCTCGCGGCTGGATCACCTACAACGAAGCTTCGGAAGTCATCGCCAAGATCGGCGCCACTCAGGGCACGGTTCGAAAGTTTCTTCGGCGTCTTGAGACCGCGGGAGTCGAAATCACCGTCAAGCCGGGCAAGAACCGCAAAGCCGATCGTCGGCGAAACGCGAGGCTCGGCGAGAGGACCAACCTGCTGAGCGCGGAGCCTGTACAGACGTATCTCGATTGGATGGGCGCGGTGAGCCTCCTGACGAGAGAGGGCGAGGTCGAGCTTGCACGGCAGATCGAAAAAGGTCGCCAGATCATCTACAACGCCATCGTCGAGCACAAGCTACACGCGAACGAGTTGGTCGAGGTTCGTGAGCGCGTCGCCGAAGGCGATCTCGCGGTGCGTGAAGCAGCCATCGACTCGAGCTTCGAGGCTGTTCTTTGCGCGCTCGACTCCTATGTCGAGTCCCTCGACGAAGGGACGGCTGCTCGAAAGAAGGCAGAAGCGGATTCGAGGCTTTCAGCTGCCAAGCTTCGGAAGCTTCATGAACTGGTCACGGCCGCCCACGCCGACGTCGAACGTGCAAAGTCTGAAATGGTGGAAGCTAACTTACGTCTCGTCGTCGCGATCGCAAAGAAGTACTTGAAGCGCGGCCTCCCCTTCATGGACCTGATCCAGGAAGGCAACATGGGGCTCATGCGCGCCATCGATAAGTTCGACTACCGTCGAGGCTACAAGCTCTCGACTTACGCGTCGTGGTGGATTCGTCAGTCGATGGCCCGCGCGACGACGGATCAGGCCCGTACTATTCGAATCCCAGTCCATGCCTGCGAGCTCCTCACCAAGATAACCGGGATGACGCGCAAGCTCACCGGCGAGTTCGGCCGCGAGCCGACCCCGACGGAGATCGCGAACCGCATGAAGCTTCCGACGGACCAGATCGCCAACCTCTTGACGATTTCGCGAGATACAGTGTCCCTCGAGATGCCGGTCGGTAACGATGGCAACAGCGAGCTGCGAGACCTGATTTCCGACGAAGAAGGCGGCTCGCCCATGGACTCGGTCATCGATGAGGACCTCTCGACGACGGTGCTTCGGGCGCTCGAAACACTCAATCCGCGAGAGCAGCGGATCATCCGAATGCGGTTCGGGATCGGGGAGAAAGAGTCGCACACCCTCGCCGAGATCGGCCGGGAGTTCGGCTTGAGCCGCGAGCGCATCCGTCAGCTTCAGGCGCTCGCCCTCCGGAAGCTACGCAACGTGCACGGCGAGGCGGCTCTAAGACAATTCGTGAGCGCCTAGACGGCCAACGCCGGTGCCGGTGCCAGTGTCAGCGCCAGCGTTCAGCGCTCAGCGTTCAGCTCCTGGGTAGCAAAGGGCGGCGTGACAATGCACACTGCCTGTTATGACTGCCCGCCCATCGATGCGGGGTTGGGAGGTTCCGATGCGCTTGTTGTTAGGTCTCCTCGTGACACTGATAGCAGCGCCCGCTCTTGCCTTCGAGGGCGAGATCGAAGCGAAGTCGATTGGAAACGCGGCGAGTGGGGTCGTCGAATTTCAAGTTTATGTCTCCAAGAAGGGCGACGTCCGGATGGACAGCCTGGTTAAGAGTCCCGACGGGAAGACGCATCGCGTGTCGCACATCAAGCCTGCCAAGGGCAAGTACAACTACGCGCTCGACCACGCTCGGAAGCAAGCCACCAAGATCCCAAAGGACACGCTCGCGAAAATGACCAAGGGCGAACCGGGCAAGAAGGGCAAGAAGGCCAACGTGGAGGTCAAGAAGCTCGGAACGGACAAGGTGGCTGGACAGACCACCCGCCACGTGCAGGTCATCGACAAAGACGAAGGACACACCGCCGACCTTTGGCTGAGTGACCGCTACCCGATCACACTCTGGCAAACCGTCTTCTCGTTTGGAGGAGACGAGAGCGAAAACCCCACGAACGTATGGACGGAAGTCGTGGAGAAGCAGTACGGGTTCAAGCCGGGTTTCATCATGAAGATGGTGTCCGAAGGCAAAGACGGACAGCGAGGCGGCCTTGAAGTCACCCGGATGCAAAAAAAGAACGTCGCGGCGAACAAGTTCGTGGTTCCACCCGGCTACGAGGTGACCGAGGTGCCGGACATGTCAGGCGGGCTCCCGAGCATGAAGATGCCGACTACCAAAGAAGAAGCAGAGAAAATGCGCGACGAATGGATGAAGAAGATGCAGGAACAACAGCGCTGAGCGTTGACACTCCAGCGAGCGCTAGACGGTTTTTGAGCTCGGACCGAATTCGGTTCCTCGACGCCTGCTGGGACTTTGGTACTCTCGGTCCACGTGACGCTCGAGCGTCACGGTCAGGAGGGGGACATGGACGACGGTGACGGCAGTGTGTTCGGATTCGTGGTTGGGCTCGCGATCGCGGTGTTCTACATCTACGTGTTGTGGAAGATCTTCGAAAAGGCGGGGAAGCCCGGATGGGCCGCGATCGTTCCCATTTACAATGTGATCGTGGTGCTCGAGATCGTCGGTCGTCCGGTCTGGTGGGTGTTGTTGTTCATCATCCCAGTGGTGAGTTTCATCATTTCGATCATCGTTGCGATAGACCTTTCGAAGTCGTTCGGCCATGGTGCCCTGTACGGCTTCGGCCTCGCGTTTCTCGGTTTCATCTTCGCACCCATTCTCGCCTTTGGGGGCGATACCTACCAAGGCCCGTCGGTGGTTGCC
>CAXMND010000210.1:0-28245 GCA_964194675.1 uncultured Coxiellaceae bacterium
GCCGCGCACCTGGTAGAAGCCCGGGGTCACCTCGTAAAGCCCGTAGTTCATGTTGAGCTTCGACTGGCGCTCGAGTGAGGGGTGGATGCTGTTGAAGTCCTCGCCCTCCAACACCCACTGGAACCGATCCATGTCCCAGGCCACGTGGCCGGCGTCCGCCATGATCTTCATGTAGGTGGGCGCCGCGATGAAGCCCTTTTTCTGCTCTTCGAAGTCCCGCTTGTCGGCGAAGGGCAGGGAGGCCCGCGCCTTTTCGATCACCGCCATCGTGTGCTTCGAGGGCGACTTGCCCTTGGGGTGGTAGTGCCCGTCGGGCTTCGCGGTTGTCTGCTCTTCGGTGTCGGGCGGCGTGTCAGCCTCCGTGGATGCCCGCTCTTTCTTCGAGCAGCCCGAAGCTGCGACGATCAATAGAGCGAGCAGTATGAGTGTGCGGCGCATGCTTTCTTGCCTCCCGATAGAAAAGTCGTGGCGCGGAATGTACTCTCTATGTCGGGAGCACATCAAGGGGTATTCTTCGAGGCAGAAACCAGCCCTTTCACTATCGACCCATCCTGACTCGGAGAGCTTCATGAACGACGAGGAATCAAACCTTCCTGCGAATCGACTCTGGCAACCCACCACGGCGAAATGGTTTGCGGTGGTGTTCGGAGGCTCCGTCCTCTACGCGATCGCCCGCTATCACCTCACCGGGGACGTCGAGTGGCGCCATTTCCCCGTCTTCATTCTCAATAAGGCCACATCGCTGGCTGCCGTGATTTTCGTCGCCGCCTCGTATCTCATCGGCAAGATGATCCCCTGGTATGACCACGACAAGCGCTTGAGGCTGGTGGTCATCAAGTTCTGTGGGCTGATGGGGTTCTCCCTCGCAGCGATCCACGCCCTCTTGGCTCTCAGCATCTGGAACCCCGCCTATTTCGCGAAGTACTTCGACGATGTTGGCCAGCTCAATCTGCAGGGCGCGCTGGGGATGGCCGCCGGGGTCGTCGCGCTGTTCTTCCTGACCTCGCCCGCGATCTCGACGTTGCCCATGATGCCAAAGGCGCTTGGCGGAAAACGATGGAAGCGGGCCCAAAGGATGGGTTACGTGTCGCTGGTCCTCGTCGCCGTGCACCTGGTCGCGCTGGGTTTCAAGGGCTGGTTGAAGCCGCAGGCTTGGCCCGCCGGGCTCCCGTCGATCAGTCTGCTCGCATTCATTGCGGCGCTGGTTCCGCTCATCGTCAAGAGGAACCTGATCTACGAGCGGCGCAAGCGGGAGGAGAGGGGGTAGTGATCGTCGTGAGGACCTTGACCCTTGCGCTCGCTCTTGGGTTGCCGCTGGCGGGGTCCGCTTTTGCTCAGGACAGCGAAGAAGCTGCTAGCGAAGGCGCTTCGGACGAGCATGAGGCAGGCGCGTTCGACAGCGATTTGGAGCAGGCAGCAAGGGCTGAGAATCCCGTATCCGACATCGTGAGGCTGCCGATCGTCAACAGCACGTTCTTTGGCATCGGTCCTCGCGATCAAGTTGGCAACGCGCTCCTGTTCGCACCTATCGTTCCGTTCCTCTTCAAGGGAGACTGGAGCATCGTCACGCGTACGATCATCCCCGTCATCACACGGCCGGATGTCGCCGCCGGAAGCGGTCGAACGACTGGGCTAGGGGACATCACCTTGGAGGTGTTGGGACACAAGTTGTGGAGGTTCCGCAGAGGCAAGTTGTTCGACGTCGCCCTCGGTCCGATCGTGGGTTTTCCTAGCGCGACTCGAGAGGTTCTTCGATCCGGCAAGTGGAAGCTCGGACCCAAGCTCGTCGCCGGGGTCACGGCGAAACGGTGGGTGGCGCTGGTGCTCGTCCGAAACTTCTGGTCCGTCGGGGGCGACGCGAACCGACCCGATGTGAACGCGCTCCTCCTTCAGTACCTCCTCTTCTACAACCTCCCGAAGGGATGGTACCTCGCCATGGAGCCGATCATCACCGCCGACTGGACGCAAAGCAACCCCAACCGCTGGACGGTGCCCTTCGGAATTGGGGTCGGAAAGTTCTTCCGAATTGGTCGCCTGCCGATGACCACGAGAGCCCAAGCGTTCTACAACGCCGTGAGGCCCGATTTCGGCGCCAAATGGGAGCTCCGGATTAGTTTGATATTCTTCAACCCCAATCCGTTGAGGTTCGGGAAGTAGTATTTTCCCTGACGTGGTTTTGGGGTAGACTCCGGCGCCGGGTGGGCCCCCATTGGTTTAGAAGGAGCGCTCATGAGTTATCTTAGTAGCAAGAGATTGGTTGCGATGTTCGCCACGGCGATCTTGGTCGCGTCCTGCGGTAGCGACAGCGAGGGTGGCGGTGGCGAAGCCGTCGACGCGCCAGACAGAGACAGCGAGGGTGGCGGTGGCGAAGCCGTCGACGCGCCAGACGCGCTTGGGTCGTACGCGGTGGGGCATACGATGTTTACGGCAGTGGACGCGGCGCGTGGCGATCGGAAGCTGATCGTCAACGTGTGGTATCCGGTCGACGAGGCCGATGCCGCGACCGAGCCTCGAACCGAGTACCCTCTGTCCGGCTTCAAACTCGCCTCGGACGTGGCGGTCGATGATCTTCCGGTATCTTCCGAGGGGCCCCTCGCATTCTTGGTCTTCTCTCATGGTTTTGGTGGCATCAACACGCAGTCCACCCAACTGATGGAAGCCTTGGCGAGCCACGGCTTTGTCGTCGCGTCGCCAGAGCACACGGGCAACACGGCGCTGGATTCGAGCGACGAGATGCCCGCGGAGAAACGCGTGCCGGATGTCTCATTCATCATCGATACGATCTTCGAGCGCTCCAACACCGTGGGAGACGCTTTCGAAGGTCGCATTGATGAATCCAAAGTCGGCGTGCTGGGGCACTCGTTCGGCGGACAAACCGCCATGGGCATGGTCGCTGGCTGGGCTGGTGCCGATCCGGATCCGCGCGTGAAGGCCATCGCGGTTATCGCCGGCGGCGTCGGCGAGGGCGATTTCAGCGACGAGGCCTTCGCTTCGGTAACCGCCCCAACGACCCTCTTGGTGGGGACCTTGGACCCCGGGGCGTTCGAGAACCATCGTTACGCGTTCGACCACATGCCGAACGCCGAGGGGCTCTTCAAAGTAGAGATAATCGGGGCGAACCACACTCACTTCGCGAACGTCTGCGCGATCGGAGACCTGCTGATCGGCCTAGGACTCGGGCAGGACGCGTGGGACGGTCCTTTGATGGCTCTGATTGATCCCTACAACGACACCTGCACCGACGATGTGTTCCCGATCGCGGAAGCCCACAGGCTCCAGAACCTGTACATGGTGGCCCACTTCAAACGCTACCTCCTGGGCCAGACGGGCTACGACGACTACTTGTCGTCCGCATACTCGGACGCGAACGAACCGGCGGTCAGCTTCGTCGCGCAGTAGCTGACCCACGGAGGACAACGATCAGCCCAGGGACATGATCGTCTAGGGGCCCTGCACGAACCTGTCGTGCATTGACGCGCCAACCAACAGAACGCATCCCTTCTCCGTGTGGACGGTGTGGCTGGTTCCACCCTCGAAGCGGATGTAGTCACCCGCGCGTAGCCGCAGATCCCCGTCGCTTAGATCGCCCTCGGTCACGTAGCACTCCTCGCTAGAGGCGTGCATGTGGAGCGGAAGCGAGGTGCCGGCCTGCATACGTATGAGGGTCGTATGGCGTTCGCTCGCACCATCGATCCAAAGCACGCAGACCTCGACGCCCGGCATTCCGGCAGGAAACCATCGCCTCTCGTCTGTAGGAATGACCGTGAAGGGCTTCCGGTGGATCCGCTCCAGGATCCGTTCGCGCAGGGCGGGAGGCGGATCGGCCTCGGGCGCCGAGAGCAGAATACCCCCGGCGATCGTGTGCAGGGCGGAAACCTCCGCGCGACAGGGCTCGCAGGATTGCAGGTGTGCCTCAAACTTCGAGACCTCGGCCTCGGGCATGCCGCCGAGCACGTAGAGCTCCGCCCTTTCGCGGCATTCCTCTGTGAGTTGCTCGTGGACTTGCATCGCGTCGCTCCTATCCATCATCCACCAGGGTTCTGCGGAGAGAAGATAAGCCAGTTCGGATCCGGGTCTTGATCGTACCCAGGGGCTCCCCAAGGGCCACCGCCACCTCGGTGTGACTCAGTCCACCGAAGTACGCAGCTTCGATGGCCTCCCGCTGCTCTCTTGGCAAGGAAGCAAGCGCTCGTTTCACCTTGTGGCTCTGCTCGGACGTCGTGCTGATCACTTCAGGGCTCGGTGCCTCATCCCGCGGACTTGCGATCGTATCGAGAGGCGACTCCCTGTTCTGGCGCCGCGTTCGGGTTCTGAGCAGGTCGATCGACTTGGAGCGAGTCACCCACAGGATCCACGTCATGGCGGCACCGCGGCCGGAGTCGAAGACGGCCGCCCGACGCCAGAGGTAAGTGAAGACATCGAGCGTCGCCTCCTCGGCCGCGCCCCGATCACCCAGGATCTGAAGCGCCAACCCGAAGACTCTGCGGTTCGTAGCGTCGTAGAGCGAGGTGAAGCTCCCTTCGTCTCCCCGGGCCGTCCGGCTGAGCAGTTCTCCCAGCGAGTCGTCGAAGTCTGGCGTAAGTCCGACCGTCGACCGTATCTCGGGGCTCGCGCTCATCGACACACTCGCATAGGGGGATACCACTATACCCCAGGATGGGCTCGGGCCGCGATCATGGTTCTGAGCTCCTTAGAATTTCCCAGGTTGCGGTGTCGGTGACGGTCATTCCGGTGCCCAGATCGAGCGTGACCTCGAGGGTCTGCATTCCGGCATCCAGCAGTGCGGAGCCGGCAGGACAACGCAAGGTCGCGCCGGGGGTCGACTCCAGACTGCCCGCGATGACGCAGGCCTGCAGCGCCGAGGTGAAGTCTACGCCGTTTAGGATCGCCGCCAGGATCGCAGCTGAGGCAGCCGGGCCGACGACGACTAGTGTGATGTCGAAGTCCTGGCTCGTGACGTACGTTCCTGATGGCGGAGATACAGAAAAAATCGGCTTGGCGAGCCCTACAACCACTTCGATGTTGTCGATCGCCAGATTCGCATACGGAGAGAGCGTCGAGAACTGCACGGAAACCAGATCGCGGAACGAGTCGTCGAGCGCGAAGGTCTCGAAGCCGACCAGCCCATCCGTCGTGATGTTGGCAACGACGGTCGAGCCGTCGTCCTTCGTGCCGGTTATCGTTGCGGCCGTGGCGAATGGCCCGAACCCGAAGAACAGCAGCTCTCCCAGGTCGATCGAAACGAGATCGAAAAGGCCGCCGTCTTCGCTGTGCATAGAGGGCGCGCAGATTCCGCACTTGGAGAGAAAGGCGGTTCCATTGCTCGGAACGCCCCCGGCGTCCTCGACGATGATCGACCCAGGATCCGGATCCGCCTGAAAGACGATGCCGTCCTCGACGTAACCGCCGATCCGGACGAAGTTGCCGATAAGCGGTCCCTCTGGGGGCGGATCGAAGGTGATCGTTTGCGCATGCGCCAAGGAGGCTGCGAAAAATAGACTGAGCGTCGCCACGAGAAACTTCATTACGGACTCCTCTGTGTACGACCGGGCCGGCCTCCCCCATCACGGTCGCGCGAGGCCGGACCCGGTCATCCGCTCGTATCTACGATCCGGCGCGCTGCTTTGGATTGCCTCGGGCGACGATTACTGGTTCTGGGAGCACTGCGAAAAGCACCTTTTCGGCGCGCAACCGCGGCGCCGTGCGACCGATACCGGGGCATGCTCGATGATCTGCCCGGGCGTGCCCGCGTGATTGCGTCCACGTGTGACGAGTACCCCGTGCGGTTGCGCGATCTTTCCGATGCCCCCGATGAGATCCGCATCGTCGGCAAGCTGCCCGATCTTGCTCGGGCAATCTCGATCGTGGGTACTCGCCTCGCGGATGATGAGGCGCTCGACTTTACGCATAGCCTCGCGCGGACGCTTGCGTTCGAGGGGGTTGTGGTCATCTCTGGGGGTGCGGTTGGGATCGATCGTGCTGCGCACGAAGGGGCGCTTGGTGGGGGAGGGCGCACGGTTGTCGTCCTTCCGATCGGTTTCGACCAGCCTTACCCCGACGCCAATCACGACCTCTTTGAGCGCGTCGTCCGCGCGGGCTGTCTACTCACCGAGGTGCCAGATGGGACCGACATGCAGAAGGGTCGCTTCTTGACTCGGAACCGGCTCGTCGCCGCCCTCGGGCGGTCGACTGTCGTGGTCCAGGCCCCGGCGCGATCGGGGGCGCTATCGACTGCGCGGTGCGCGAAGGCCCTCGGGCGGCGTGTTTTTGTGACACCCGCTTCCCCTTGGGATCCGCGGGGATCAGGCAATCTCACGCTCCTTCGGAAGGGGGCGAGGATTTGCATGGGGCCGGACGATGTCCTATCCGGGTCGGCTGTGGGGGCGGGTATCTCGTCGTCGTCCGGCTCCGAAAATGAGAAAACTAACCATAATTATAAGAACTTGAGTCAATCAGAACACCAGATTCTCACCGCTCTCGGCGGCCGGGCACGGCACGCGGAAGACCTCTGTCAGCGAACCGGAATTCCGGCCTTTGAGGTCCAGCGGTCTATTCTGAGCCTGCTCGTGCGCGGCCTGGTCGACGAGAAACCGGGGGGCCGGTTCAAAAGTTGCCGCCGGAGCAACAAGCCTTACTAAAGGAGATCGATGTCCAAAACTCTGCTCATTGTGGAGTCCCCAGCCAAGGCGAAGACCATCAAGAAGTACGTCGGCGACGGCTATGAGGTACTTGCGTCCAAGGGCCACATCAAGGATTTGCCCAAGCGCGGGGGCGTCGACATCGAAAATGGCTTCCAGGAGACCTACGAGCTCCTCGAGGAACAGGGCAAGCCCGAGGTCGTCAAAGCGATTCGGGCCGCGGCCAAGAGGGCCGACAAAGTTCTGCTCGCTACAGACCCGGACCGCGAGGGTGAGGCGATCGCCTATCACCTGATGGAGGTCGCCAAAAAAGCGAACAAGAACGCCCAGATCAAGCGTGTCCTGTTCGAGGAGATCACCAAACGAGGTGTGAAAGAAGGCCTAGCGCAACCCCGCGACCTCGATTCAAACCTCTACGAGGCGCAGCGCACCCGCCGCGTCCTCGACCGCATCGGTGGCTATCCGCTTTCGAGCCTCCTATGGAAGAAGCTCGCGTTCGGCCTATCCGCAGGCCGCGTGCAAACCCCTGCGCTTCGCATCATCGTCGACCGTCAGCACGAGCGAGACGCATTCGTCCCCGTCGACTACTGGTTGGTCGATGTTCGGCTCCAGGGCGACAAGCCGCAGTCCTTCATGGCCTCTCTGCAGAGCGTTGACGGGAAGAAACTCGACAAAATTGGCTCCCGTCTTGCCGCGCTGAGCGAGGCCGAGGCGACGAAGTACGTGTCCGACCTCAAAAGGGCTGACTACGAGGTCAAAGGGATCACCAAGCGCAAGACGTCGCGCAAGGCCCCTGCGCCGCACACCACGTCCAAGCTCCAGCAAGATGCCGCCAACCGGCTCAGCATGCCGCCCAAGCGCACCATGCGAATCGCGCAGCAACTCTACGAAGGCATCACGCTAGGTCGCGGCAAGAACGACGAGACCGTCGGTTTGATCACCTACATGCGCACCGACAGTGTGCGGCTTTCGCCCGACGCGGTGAACGAGTGCCGCGACTACGTCGTCGACAAGTACGGCAAGGATGCCATCCCCGAGAAGCCCAACTTCTTCAAGTCCAAGAAACCAAACGTGCAGGACGCTCACGAGGCGATTCGACCTACGCGACTCGACCTCCCGCCGGAGGCCGTCAGCAAGTACCTCAAAGATCCGCAACGCAAGCTCTACAAACTGATCTGGGATCGTTTCGTAGCTTCGCAGATGATCCCCGCGGTCTTCGATCAAACGGGCGTGGAAATCGAAGCCACCGCCGGAGGCCGAACATACGACCTTCGCGCGAGCGGCAGCGTGCTCAAAGTTCCTGGTTGGCGCGCCGTGTACGGAGCGACGACCGAACCCCTCGCGGGCGAGGACAACGGCACAGGCGACGATGACGACAGCCTTCCAGAGCTCCAGGAAGGGGAGGCGCTGACTCTAGTCATTCCGCCCGGAGCCGAGATGCACTACAAGCAGACCGAGCCACCGCCGCTCTACACGGAGGCGACACTGGTGAAGAAGCTCGAGGAGGAGGGCATCGGCCGGCCGAGCACCTACGCGGAGATCATCAGCAAGGTGGAGCAGCGCGCGTACGTCCTTAAAGATGGCAACAAGCTCGTTCCCACGGCCCTAGGCACGCTCGTGATCGAGAAGCTCGTTGCCGACAACTTCGACCTCGCCGACATCGGGTTCACTCGAAAGCTCGAGGAGGACCTGGACGCTGTAGGTGAGGCTCGCGCGAAGCGGCTCGACGTGCTTCAGCCGTTTCACGAGCGACTGCAGGCGCAGATCGCCCACGCGGTCGAGCAGAAGGGTAAGTGGTGGCCAGAGCCGGTCGAGATCGGCGAGAACTGTCCCGAGTCGGGTGACCCACTTGTGAGGCGCTGGGGGCGCAACGGTCCATTCATCGGATGCACCAAATACCCGGATTGCAGGTACACACTCAACATCGGCCCGGACGGCGAAATCGAAGAACCCAAACCGCCCGAGCTCACCGACTACGACTGCCAGGAGTGTGGCGCCAAGATGACCAAACGTTGGGGGCGTAACGGCTGGTTCCTCGGCTGCTCACGTTACCCAGACTGCAAGCACACGCGCGCGGTTCCGCTCGGTTACAAGTGCCCGAAGTGCAAGACCGGCGACATCATTCCGATCAAGCCCAAGGGCCGGGGGCGCCCCTTTTACGGCTGCACCAACTACCAGTCGGAAGACAAATGCGATTTCCGCGTGTGGCAAAAGCCGGTCGGCAAAAAGTGCCCGACTTGCGGAAGCGACTTTCTGGTGCCGATGGGCGGCAAGAAGAATCCGAAGCTCAAGTGCGCGAACGAGACATGCGACTACGAGCGACCCTATGATCCGGACGATCTTCTGGACGAAACCGAGTCCGAAGGGTCCACGCCTACCGTGGGCTCTGCGACGGGCTAAGATTCGGCTGTGGCAGATGTGGTCGTCATCGGTGCGGGCCTAGCCGGCACTGAGTGTTCTTGGCAGTTGGCCGAGCGTGGCGTGTCGGTGCGTCTGATCGAGCAGAAGCCGTCGTCACGCACCCCGGCCCAGCACTCGGATCAGTTTGCAGAGCTAGTCTGCTCCAACTCGTTTCGGGGGGCGGCCTTGCACAACGCGGTGGGTCTCTTGAAAGAGGAGATGCGTCGAGCGGGTTCGCTCGCCATGGAGGTGGGTAAGCTTTACCGGGTCCCGGCAGGTGGTGCGTTCGCAGTCGATCGCGAGCAGTTCAGCACGGAGATCACGCGACGGATCGAAGCCCATCCACTTATCGAAGTAGTTCATGAAGTGGTCGATCGCATTCCCGGACAAAGGCCGGTAGTGATCGCGACCGGGCCGCTCACATCGGGTGGCCTCGCGGATGACCTAGCACGAGCCGTTGGGGTCGAGCACCTGGCTTACTACGATGCGATCGCCCCCATCATTTTAGCCGACTCGATCAACTGGGACCGTGCGTTTCGCGCATCCCGCTACGACAAGGGTGGCGACGACGCGTATGTGAACTGCCCTCTCGACGAGCAGGAATACGGCACCTTCGTGAACGCCATCCTCGAGTCAGACAAGGTGACGCCTCGCGAGTTCGAGCACGTCCGCTATTTCGAGGGTTGTTTGCCGATCGAGGTGATGGCCTCCCGCGGTCCCAAGACTCTCTCGTTTGGCTGCATGAAGCCTGTGGGTCTCACCGATCCACGCACTGGAAAGCGCCCCCATGCCGTCGTGCAGCTTCGTCAAGAGGATGAAGCGGGAACGGCATTCAACATGGTGGGGTTTCAAACACGTATGAAATGGCCCGATCAGAAGCGAATCTTTCGAACGATTCCCGGGCTCGAAACCGCCGAGTTCGAGCGCTTCGGAAGCGTTCACCGCAATACGTTCGTCAACTCACCGAAGGTGCTCGACGATGACCTAGCGATCGCTGGGCTTCCTGGCGTGTACCTCGCCGGTCAGATCAGCGGCGCGGAGGGGTACGTCGAAAGCGCAGCGTGCGGTTTGCTGCTCGGGATCAAGATTGCGCACGAAGCCAAGCACCGTCCGTTTTCGTTTCCGCCGCGCACGACGATGCTCGGTGCGCTCGTCGGTCACCTACGTACGCAGCACGATGACTTTCAGCCCTCGAACGTGATGTGGAGCATGGTTCCACCGATCGGGGGGCGACGCCTTCCCAAGCGCGCGCGTAGAGATGCGCAGTCCGAGCGCGCCCTGCAGGATCTCGGAGCCTGGCTCGCCGACGTGGTAGAGTCGGACGATGCCGTCGACGGATCCGCTGGACAAGCAGATCGACGCGTTCTCCCAGTATCTCACGGATGAGCGTCGAAGCTCCGCGCGGACGGTCGAAACGTACATCCGTGACCTTCGGAGTTTTCGCGATTTTGTCCGCGACGAAGGCCTTCCGGCTGATGCTCGCAAGCTCGACATCGTCGCGCTGAGGGGCTTCTTGTCGAGTTTATTTCGCTCGAACCAAGCGAGCACGTTGTCTAAGAAGGTGAGCGCGATTCGGTCCTTCTATCGTTTTCTTTTGAAGCGTCGCATGGTTGGCAAGAACCCGGCCGCGGGATTGCGATCACCCAAGGTAGCTAAATCACTTCCCAGGTTCCTGACGGTCGACCAGGCGTTTCGGGTCATGGACTCGCCGCCCAAGGAGGACAAGCGCGCCAAGTCTCTTCAGGCCCGCGACCGCGCACTCCTTGAGACGCTCTACGGCACTGGTGTCCGCGTCGGCGAGCTTGCTTCGATGAACATTGACGACTGCGATTTCCAAGCTGCGTCCGCTCGCGTGCTTGGCAAAGGGGGTAAAGAGCGTGTCGTCCCGCTCGGTCGTTCTGCAGTCGAAGCACTCGAGGCCTACCTCCCGGAACGCCGCGGGCTGCTTGCAAAGGCAAAGGAAGGCGACGCGGACGCGCTGTGGCTTTCACGACACGGAGGCCGACTCAGCATTCGCCAGGTGCAAAACATCGTTCGTCGCCATGGGACGCTCGGCGCAGGGCGAAGCGACTTGCATCCGCATGCCATGAGACACACCTGCGCGACCCATCTGCTCGACGCCGGAGCGGATCTCCGTGCGATTCAAGAGCTCCTCGGGCACGCCAGCCTGTCGACGACCCAGCGCTACACCCACGTGAGCGTCGATCGTCTGATGGAGGTCTACGACCGGGCCCATCCACTCGCGCGCGAGAAAAAAGGGGGTAGTTGACAGTCCGAAGGGCCGTACTTAGGTTGCTCCGGCTCGACATGGGTCCACACGAGAAGCCGGTTTTTCGCTCCACTACGATCGTCGCCGTTCGTCGTAGTGGCCACGCCGCCATGGCAGGAGACGGTCAGGTATCGCTGGGCCAGACCGTCATGAAGGGGCAAGCCCGGAAAGTTCGTCGCATCGCCGAGGGCAAGGTCGTCGCCGGCTTCGCTGGGTCCACCGCCGACGCGTTTACGCTTCTCGATCGGTTCGAAGGGAAGCTCAAGGAGCACCGCGGGAGCTTGCAGCGCGCAGCCGTCGAGCTCGCCAAGGATTGGCGAACCGATCGGTACCTTCGACGCCTCGAAGCCATGCTGGTCGTCATGAACGAGGAGACCACGCTGTTGGTCAGTGGAACGGGCGACGTCATCGAGCCGGACGAAGGCGTGATCGCGATCGGCTCTGGCGGCTCCTATGCGTTGGCGGCAGCTCGAGCCTTGCTCCGGAACACGGACCTAGGCGCCGCGGAGGTGGCACGTAGGTCGCTCGAAATCGCGTCCGAGATTTGCGTATACACCAACAACGAAATCGTGGTCGAGGAAATGGGCGGATGACGCTTGGCAACTTCACGCCCCGGGAAACAGTTGGCGAGCTCGACCGGTACATCATCGGGCAACACAAAGCGAAGCGTGCCGTGGCGATCGCCCTGCGCAACCGCTGGCGACGCCAACATGTCACCGACGATCTCCGGGACGAGATCGCACCCCGTAACATCATTATGATCGGGCCCACGGGTGTCGGTAAGACCGAGATCGCGCGACGGCTTGCGAAGCTGGCCCGTGCCCCATTCGTGAAGGTGGAGGCCTCGAAGTTCACGGAGGTCGGTTACGTAGGCCGCGACGTCGAATCGATGATTCGCGACCTCGTCGAGAACGCCATCCAGATTTGTGAGCGGGAGGCCCTCGAGGGTGTACAGACCCGGGCGCAGGACAGCGCCGAAGAACGTCTTGCGAAGATGATCCTGCTAGCGCAAAGGCCGCCGGCGCAACCCCAGCAGCCCGAGGCGCAACCGCAGACGCATCAGTTCGGGCCGCTGAGCTTCCAGATCACGCCCCAGCAAACTACTCAACAGGCCCAACCGTTCTTTTCGGATAGCGAAATCAGGGACGTTCGTCAGCGCATTCGGAACGGGGAGCTGGACGACACCGAAGTCGAGCTCGACGTGACGGACACCAACAACCCGTTCATGACGATCTTCGGGGCGCAGGGTACCGAAGAGGTGAACCTGCAGGACATGATGTCACAGATGCCAGGGTTCAAGGGCCGTACGAAGCGACGGCGCCTCAAGATTCCCGAAGCGCTCGAGGTGCTGAAGCAAGAAGAGGCGAAAAAGCTGATCGACCACGACGCCGTTCAGCGCGACGCTGTGATGCGCACCGAGCAAGCTGGCATCATCTTTCTCGACGAAATCGACAAGGTTAGTTCGGACCGTCGGGTCGGCGGCCCAGACGTGTCGCGAGAGGGGGTTCAGCGCGACCTCCTTCCGATCGTCGAAGGCTCGACGGTGAGCACCAAGTACGGCCCCGTGAAGACGGATCACATCCTCTTCATCGCTGCGGGTGCTTTCCACGTTTCGAAGGTTGCCGACCTGATCCCGGAGCTTCAGGGCCGCTTCCCCATTCGCGTCGAGCTCGATTCGCTCGAAAAGGAGGACTTCGTCAAGATCCTCGTCGAGCCCAAGAACGCGCTAACGAAGCAGTATCAGGCGTTGATGGCCACCGAGGGCATCGAGCTGGTCTTCGAGCCGGACGCTATCGAGGAGCTCGCCGGGTACGCCGCCGAAGCCAACCGACGCGCCGAGAACATCGGCGCGCGGCGTCTCTACACCATCATGGAGGCGCTCCTCGAGGAGCTGTCGTACCACGCGTCCGAGCGGGCGGAGTCGAAGGTCGTCGTCGACGTCGACTACGTCAAGTCGACGCTCGAGCGGATTCTCGCCGACGAGGATTTGGCGAAGTACATCTTGTAGGGTCGTCAACCGGTGTTCCGGTGCGCGGCGCTGACGCTGGCGCTGAACCCTGCTATACGGGCGTCTCATGGATGACCTGATCCAGAAAGCAGCGACGCTCCTGGAGGCGCTCCCCTACATTCGACGTTTCCATGGGGACATCTTCGTCATCAAGTACGGTGGCAATGCGATGGTCGATCCAGAGCTCCGGGATGGTTTTGCGCGTGATGTCGTCCTGATGAAGTACGTGGGCCTTCATCCCGTGATCGTGCATGGGGGTGGGCCGCAGATCGACGATGTGTTGGAGGCGATGGGAGTGACTTCCGAGCGCCTCCATGGGCTGCGGGTGACAGACGATCACACCATGGAGGTGGTCGAGATGGTCCTCGGGGGGAAGATCAATCAGGAGATCGTTTCGCTCATCGCCGGCCACGGTGGTCGCGCCGTTGGGCTCACCGGCAAGGACGACGCTTTCCTGCGCGCCGAGAAGGTCGACAAGATGAAGACCAAGAGCGGGAAATGGGTCGATCCGGGCCGCGTCGGCACCGTGACTCAGGTGAACCCCGAGATCGTCCGTCGCTTGGTCGACGATGGCTTCATCCCCGTCATCGCCCCAGTGGCGGTCGATTCCGAGGGGCGCTCGCTCAATGTGAACGCCGATACGGTTGCTGGAAAAGTCGCCGAAGCGCTTCATGCGCGGAAGTTCGTCATCCTCACCGACATCGAGGGCGTGCGGGGAGCAGACGGCGAGGTGGTGAGCTCCCTGAGCTCTCGTGAGATCGATGCCATGAAGCTCGACGGCGTCATCCAAGGGGGGATGGTTCCCAAGGTCGAGTGCGCCCTCCACGCCCTGTCCGGCGGCGTTCGCAAGGCGCACATCATCGACGGCCGTGTACAGCACTCGGTGCTGCTTGAGATCTTCACCGATCGAGGCATCGGCACCGAGATCACGCGCTGAGCGGGCGTCGGCCGGGGTCGACGCCCTTCTGCAATGGTGGTATGTCGCGAGCTTCCCCAGAGCACATCATGACCAGGCAGGACGACATGCTTCGCACGGCGAAAGAGGTTCAACTCGGCAATTATGTACCGGCGCCATTCGTTTTGACACACGGACGTGGGCGTCGTGTGACCGATGCGTCGGGCCGCGAGTACCTGGACCTCTCCGGGGGCATTTCGGTGCTTTCGGTGGGCCACAGTCACCCCGTGCTTGCGGCGGCGATCGGAGAGCAGGCCACGCGCCTGATGCACGTGTCGAACCTCTTCTACAACGATCGCGCCATCGAGCTTGCTCAGGCGATCTGCGCACGCACTCCGTTCGACAAGGTGTACTTCTGCAACAGTGGCTCCGAAGCCAACGAGGCGCTGCTGAAGCTCGCGCGGCGCTACCACTACGACCGCGGGGATGAGAAGCGGGTGCAGTTCGTTTCGACCAACAACAGTTTTCACGGCCGAACGATGGGTTCGTTGTCGCTGACCGGGCAGACCAAGTACCACCAAGGGATGGCGCCGCTACTCGAGGGTGTGCGCTTCGTCGAGTTCAACGACCTTTCTGCGCTCGATGCGGCGGTGACCAACGAGACTGCGGCCGTCATTTTCGAGCCCGTGCAGGCCGAAGGCGGGATCATCCTCGCAACGCAGGAGTTCGTCCAAGGCGCGCGGCGCATTTGCGATGAACGTGGGGCGTTGCTCTTTCTCGACGAGATCCAGACTGGCTACGCGCGCACTGGCACGTTCCTCGCCCAGGAATGGCTCGACGTCGTGCCCGATGCATGCTCGCTCGCCAAAGGCATCGGCGGTGGTTTTCCGCTGGGTGCGGCGGCAGTGACCGAACGCCTTGCGGGGGGACTTCCCCCGGGCAGCCATGCAAGCACTTTCGGCGGCAACCCACTGGCATGCGCGGCCGGCCTTGCAGTCCTCTACATCATTGAGGAAGAGGGCTTGGTCGAGAACGCCAACCGATTGGGTGAATATCTCGCAAGCCAGCTTCACGAAATCAACGAACGGCTGCACAGTACGGCCGGAACGCGAGGGCTTGGCCTCTTGCAAGGGCTGGTGCTCGCCGAGGACGTCGACCCCGCAGCAACGCTGGCCGCGATTTTCTCCGCGGGGCTGCTCGTGACCTTGGCCGGCGGCAATGTTGTTCGAATTTCGCCGTCGTTGAATGTGACCCAGGAAGAGCTCGACGAGGGCCTTGCAATTCTGGAGTCGATCCTCGCGGACGCTCCGAGGAAGACATGACTCTGCGGCACTTCCTCACGATCTCGGACCTCTCCGAGGAAGAGCTGATCCGGCTGCTCGACCGCGCATCCACGCTCAAGTCGCTCCGCGGCGCACCCGAGCATCCCAGGCCGCTCGAGGGGAAGTCCGTCGCGGTCGTTTTCGAGAAGGCGTCCACCCGAACTCGCTTGTCTTTCGAAGTCGGGATTCACGAGCTCGGTGCGTGTCCCGTGACGTTGATTTCCACGGATACTCAGCTTGGCCGGGGTGAGCCGATCGAAGATACCGCTCGAATGCTGAGCGGCTACGTGCATGGCGTCGTCTACCGAACCTTTGGTCACGATCGACTGGAGAAGCTCGCCCAGAGCTCGACCATCCCCGTTGTCAATGGGCTTTCCGATCGCTTTCATCCTTGTCAGTTGCTTGCTGACCTCATGACGGTTCGGCAGAGCTTTGGACCATCGCTCAAAGATGTTCAGGTGGCGTGGATCGGCGATGGGAACAACATGGCGCATTCGTGGATCGCCTCGGCTGCTGTCGCGGGTTTCGAGCTTGTGCTCGCGTGTCCGGCTGGCTATCAACCCGACGCGGAGATCCTCGCCGACGCTCGCGAGCGCGGTGCCAACATTCGCCTCGTCGAGCGCCCCGAAGAGGCGGTCGAGGGCGTCACGGTCGTTACGACGGACGTTTGGGCGAGCATGGGACAGGAGGGGGAGGCCGACGAGCGGCGGGACGCCTTTTCGGGTTTCCTCGTCGACGACACGGTCATGAAGCGCGCCCACTCGGACGCGATTTTCCTTCATTGCTTGCCCGCTCACCGCGGCGAAGAAGTGAGCGCGTCGGTCATCGACGGTGTTCAGTCCCGGGTTTGGGACCAGGCCGAGAACCGTCTTCACACACAGAAGGCACTCCTAGAGTGGCTGATTACGTGAGGTGCGCGTTAGACTGTGACCGGGGGAGAGCACTAGACAGTCGATGCAAGAGGAGAAGATCCCACGACTCGTCGAAGGGGCCGATGCGAGGGCTCACGACATCAGCGCGAAGGAGGGCTTCATCCATTCGTGCATCGACGGAGTCCTCAACGTAGACGACATCGCCGACGTTACCGTGCTGGCGCTCGAAGACGTGTTTCAAGTGATCGAGCACTTGATCTCGCTCGACCTTGCCGAGTGGGTGGAGGCCAAGGGATCGAGCGCCCCTCCCGAGAGCGACGTCGAGCAGGATGTCCAGCTTCCCGACGACATTCGGGAGCAGATCATCGAGACCTTGCATAAGGTCGACAAGCTCAATCACTACGAGCGCCTCGGCGTGGCGAGGGGCGCTGATACGAAGGAAATCCGCAAGGCCTACTTTGCGCTTTCGAAAACCTTCCACCCGGACGCTTACTACGGAAAGCGACTCGGATCGTTCCAATCCAAGATAGAGGTCGTTTTTCGCAAGATCACCGACTCATACGACGCGATCGGGCGCCCAAAGAAGCGTGGGGCCTACGACCGGTATCTGCAGCAACAGATGGTGGTGGACGCGACGGAAAAGCGAATGAACCGTGTCGAGCAACGGGCCGAAGCCATGACTAGGGCACTCTCGCAAGCGCCGGTTGCCGACGCCGGGCTCGTGTCAGGCGAGTGGACGTCATCCCAGGTCCCAGATCCGATCTCGATCCACGAGAGTGCGGCGCCCGCTAGCTCCGTCGTTCCAGGGTCTTCCGAACATGCGCGCATGCAGCGCAAGCGCGAGCTTCTAGAGCGGCGGCTCATGGGCAGGGCCAAGCGGCAGCCGAAGGCGCCGGCAAGATCGATTCCAGCGCCGACCGCGCGTGTCGGAAAGAAAGCCGCGCTCAGGGACCTCACGCGATCGCTCAAACACACGGCAGCGCTGACCGGCGGAGTGGATCGGGCACAGCACCACATCGAAAACGCGCACATTGCCGAAGCCGAAGGCGATTTGGCCGCAGCCGCGACGGCCCTGCGCATGGCGATCGCCCTAGATTCGAACAGCCGAGAGCTTCAGGACCAGTATCGCCGTGTGAACTCGAACCTGCGTGTCGAGTTACTCGACATCCATCGCCAGCAGGCCAAGTACGAGGAAGAGAACAACCTCTGGGCCGCGGCAAGCATCTCTTGGGCGAAGGTGGCCGAGGCGGCGCCGGATGATCCCGACGCTCCAAGGTATGCTGCCAAGGCGCTCCTGGCCGCCGGAGGAGATCTCCGAAAGGCTCGCGACTTCGGCCAACGAAGCCTCGACCTCAAGCCGGATTCGCTCGATACGCGGCTGCTTTTGGCCCGGATCTACATCGATGCCGGGATGGAGCACAGCGCAGTAAAAGAGCTAGAAGAGGCCGCAAAGCTGGACCCGGGCCACGAGATGGTGAAAAATCTTAAAAGGCAGCTCGCGGGGTGATGTGGGTACTACAGTCGAGCGCTTGGAAATTGGGGCATGGAAAGAGTCATAGGGATTGACCTAGGAACGTTCAACTCGTGCGTAGCCGTCGTCGAAAGCGGCACGCCCGTCGTCATCGCCAATCGGGGAGGCTACAAGGTGACTCCGTCGATGGTCGCTGTCACCGAAGGCGGTAAGCGGTTGGTGGGCCACATCGCGAAACGGCAAGCCGTGACCAACGCAGAGAACACCGTGTTCGCTGCGAAGCGACTGATCGGTCGCAAATGGGATACGCCACAGGTGAAGAACGCGATTCAGACCTGTCCGTTCCACATCGTTGAGGGTCCACACGGGGACTGCCGCATCAAGATGCGCGACAAGGTCTACAGTATTCCTGAGGTCAGCGCGATGGTGCTTCAAGAGATGAAGATGGTTGCGGAGGACTACCTGGGCGAAGAAATCCAAAAAGTCGTCGTGACCGTCCCAGCGTATTTCAACGACAACCAACGGCAGGCGACGAAAGACGCTGGGGCCATCGCTGGTCTCGATGTCATTCGCATCATCAACGAGCCGACCTCTGCTGCACTTGCCTACGGCTTCGGCAAGAACATCGACCGTACGGTCGCCGTCTTCGACCTCGGTGGTGGGACGTTCGACATTTCGATCCTCGAGATCTCGAGCTCCGGCGTGTTCAAGGTCATCAGCACGGCGGGCGATACCTTCCTCGGCGGCGAGGACTTCGACCAACGGGTCATCAATTGGCTGGTCGAAGGGTTTCAGCACGAGCACGGCATCGACCTTCGGCAGGACCGCATGGCGCTCCAGCGCATGAAAGATGCCGCCGAAAAGGCCAAATGCGAGCTGTCAGCCGTGACCGAAACCGAAGTCAATCTGCCGTTCATCATCTCGAGCGCTAGAAACGAAGCGTTGCACCTTCAGCGTCTGCTCACGCGTGCGACGCTTGAGGAGCTCACGGCGGACTTGATCGATCGCACAGTTCAGATCTGCGAGCTAACGCTTGGTGAGGCTGGTCTCGACAAGGACGAGCTCGAAGACATCATCCTCGTGGGAGGAATGACCCGCATGCCTAAGGTTCAGGAGCGGGTCTCGAATTTTTTCGAGCGCGACCCGTGCAAGGGCGTGCATCCGGACGAGGTTGTTGGCCTCGGCGCCTCCATCCAGGGCTCCGCACTCGTCGACGAGTCGCCCGAGATGGACATGGTGCTCCTCGACGTCACCCCGCACACGCTCGGAATCATGGTTGTCGGCGGCTACTTCGAAGAGCTCATTCCGCAGAACACCACCGTCCCGACATCGCGCAGCAAGCCGTTCACGACGGTGCGCGACAATCAGACTGCCGTGAAGATCCTCGTGTTGCAGGGCGAGTCGCGCCGCGCCGAGGACAACGAGCTTCTCGGCGAGTTCATTCTCACCGGTCTCCGCCGAGCGCCCGTAGGCGAGGTGGAGGTCGAGGTGACCTTCGAGATCAACGCAGACGGTATCGTCAGCGTGCATGCGAAAGACGTGGAGACGGGCAAGGAACAGTCGATTACAGTGACGGCAACCAGTGGCCTCACCGAGGACGAGATCAGCGACATGATGGTCGACGCGACTGATTACGCGGTGACTCGGCGCGAAGACGAAGCGACGGAGCAAGTTCGACAGGAAGCCGAAACTATCATAGCCGAGATCGAGCGTTTGTTCCCGGACGTGGAGCAGATCGTCGCCGGGAGCGATTTCGGGAGAGATGCGATCGACAAGGCCAAAGGGGTGGTCGACAACGCGCGTACGCTGCTAGAGCGAGGCGACATCGCGGGGCTCAAGGACGAGCTGGAGTCGCTCGGCCGCACGCAGCGCATGTTCAAGGGCGTGGTCGGCAAGTCGGCGTAAGCGATGAGCTCGGGCGGTCGCGAATCGAGTGGTTCCGTTTTCCCGGACGCTTTCGGTGTTTTAGGTGACGATGGCGACATCGATCTGACCGGTGGACTCGCGTCCCCCGCGGAAGACGAGCGTCCTACCGTCCGCCCATCGGCTGATGCCTGGATCATCGATCGCGATCGACGGAGCCTTCTACCTCCCCCTGCCGCTCAGTCCTCGTCACCGGACCCATCGTCTCCGGCCCATGACGAAAGCTCAACCACAACCCGAGACGAAGCCCATCGTGAGATCGCGGATCGCTTTGCGCTCGGAGACTATGCGGCAGCCTTGAGTGTTGCCGAGCTCCAGCTCGGGCGGGAGCCGGACGATGACGAGGTCCGGCGGTACGCCGAGAGCAGTCGAGAACGGCTCGAAGTTCGATACGCGACCCGTATTGGATCGCTCGACTACATTTTCAACGTTTCGGTGCCCGCCGCGAAGGTTAAATGGCTCGGGCTCGACCCGCAGGCCGCGTTTCTGTTGTCCTTGGTGGACGGCCAGACGACCG
Source organism: uncultured Coxiellaceae bacterium (assembly GCA_964194675.1). Taxonomy (GTDB): domain Bacteria; phylum Myxococcota_A; class Polyangia; order Polyangiales; family Houyiibacteriaceae; genus SG8-38. Next base: position 20,316 of record CAXMND010000210.1, read on the forward strand.
TGGATGAGGTCCTCGACCTCTGCCAGATGGGCAAGCTCGAGGCGCTCCGCGTCTTTACCGAGCTTCTCGACGCCAAGGCCATCGAGCGCGTGGCGTAGGCGATAGTGTGGGGGCGGTGGGGCGGGACAAACCGAGGCCGCAGGCCGTCCGGGAGCCCGCTTGCACCGGGTCGGCGGAACACTACCATCCTGGGCCATGGCCGCTTCTCCCAAGAAGATTGTGCTCGCCTACAGTGGCGGGCTCGATACATCCGTGATTCTAACCTGGCTCAATGAGACCTATGGAGCTGAGGTCGTCGCTTTCTGTGCGGACGTAGGGCAGGGTGAAGAGCTCGGAGGGCTGGACGAGAAGGCGCGAGCGACCGGCGCGTCGAAGTGCGTGATCGCCGACCTCAAGGAGGAGTTCGCCCGCGACTTTTGCTTCCCCATGCTGCGCGCCAACGCCGTCTATGAGGGGGAGTACCTGCTCGGCACCTCGATCGCTCGCCCCGTGATCGCCAAGGCGATGATGGAGGTCGCGCGCGAAGAGGGCGCAGACGCTATTGCCCACGGCGCGACGGGCAAGGGAAACGACCAAGTCCGCTTCGAGCTCACGGCGATGGCGATCGATCCTCGAATCCAGGTGATCGCACCTTGGCGGACGTGGTCGTTGCGCTCGCGCAGCGATTGCATTGCCTATTGCAAGGAGCGCAAGATTCCGATCGACGTGACAGCCGAGAAGCCTTACTCGATCGACGCTAACCTGTTTCACACGAGCTATGAGGGCGGCGTTCTCGAGGACCCGTGGAACGAGCCGCTCGAGGACATGTTCCGCTGGACAACCGCTCCAGAGGACGCACCCAACGAGGCGGAGTACGTCGTGATCGGCTACGAGAAGGGCGATCCCGTTAGCGTCGATGGCGAGCGACTCGGCCCTGCCGCGTTGATCGGCCGGCTGAACGAGCTCGGCGCCAAGCACGGAGTCGGCCGGGTCGACATCGTCGAGAACCGATTCGTTGGGATGAAGTCCCGAGGGGTTTACGAGACCCCCGGTGGCACGATTCTCCAAAGGGCGCACCGGGCGGTAGAGTCGATTACGGTGGACCGTGAGGTGCTCCGGATCCGCGATAGCTTGATCCCCGAATACGCTTCCCTGGTGTACCGTGGCTTCTGGTTTGCGCCGGAGCGCGAGATGCTCCAGACCTTGATCAACGACTCGCAGAAAGACGTGACCGGCGAAGCTCGAATCAAGCTTTTCAAGGGGAATGCCGGCGTGGTTGGCCGACGGAGCCCAAACACGCTCTATGACCCGGGCTACGCGACCTTCGAAGAGGACGAGGTCTACGATCAGCAGGACGCGACCGGTTTCATACGGCTCAACGCGCTTCGCCTGAGAATTCGGGCGCTTCGTGACCAGCGCGGCTAGGCCATGAACGCTTGTTGCGGTTGGAGCGGGTCCTCGGTAATCTAAAGAGTCTCAAAGGTTTGGACGTTCCCAGTATAGAGTTGGCCGCCGCGGTGATCGGCGGCGTGGGTTTGGGCGCATTGCTAGCCGGCGTCAGTGCGGGTCTCCACTCTCTTGGCGAAGCAGGTCTTCAGGCTCTTGCCGAAGCCGAAGGACGTAATGCTGGGGTGGCCGAGCGAATCTCGCGCGAGCTCGGCGCGGTACAGGCCCGTCTTCTCATGGGACGGGTCCTTTGCGTCGCCGTTGCAGCCGCGTTGGTTGGCTACTCGCTCTTACAGGTGGGGACGCCGCTCGATGCGCTGATCGGGGTGATCGTGGTTTCGGTCATGTATGCTGCTATTGCCACCGTTGCGAGCACTGTCATCCGTCGTCGTTCCGGCGAAGCCACACTCAAAGTCTGGAAGTGGCTACGCCCGGTCGAGCTGCTGCTGGTTCCACTGGCGAAGCCCTTGGATTGGGTAGGCGCCTCGGTGACCCGTCTCGTTCCGGAGGTTCGGGTGCTCGACCCGGCACGGTTGACGGATCTCACGGTGGAGCACGTCATCGAACAGGGGGAAGAGACGGGTTCGATCGCCGAAGACCATGCACGGATGCTCCGCAGTGTCCTCGAGTTCAAGAACACCGTGGCCCGTGAGATCATGGTGCCGCGCACCCAAGTCGTTGCTTTCGAGATCGACATCAGCGTCGACGAAGCGCTCGCCAGCGTCATCGAATCCGGCCACAGCCGGTATCCGGTCTACCGTGGGCGAATCGACCACGTCGAGGGTATCCTTTACGCGAAGGACATCTTTCAAGTCGTCCGCAAGCCGGCCGAGATGTCGAGGCTCGTCCTGGAAGACCTCATCCGAAAGCCGGCGTTTTTCGTGGCGGAGAATCAGAAGATCGGGGTGCTCCTGCAAGAGATGCAGCGACGCCGTTCGCATCTTGCGCTGGTGGTCGACGAGTTCGGTGGTGCAGCTGGCATCGTAACCCTCGAAGACATCGTCGAGGAGATCGTCGGAGAGATTCAAGACGAACACGACGAAGAGCCACCCTTGGTCTTCAAACGTTCGCCTGGCCACTACTTCGTTGACGCCGGAATCTCTGTGTACGATCTAGAAGAGCACTTGGGCGAATCGATTTGCGAGGACAAGTCGGAGTTCGACTCGCTCGGCGGCCTCTTGGTGCACCTAGCGGGGCGGGTGCCCGAAATCGGTGAAACCTTGCTCACCGGCTCGTATCGGATCGTGGTCCTCGAGGCGGACGCGCGCCACGTGCGCCGGGTCGAGATGCTCAAGGTGGACATGGAACCCGATGAGCGATCCACGGCGGCTGTCGTTTAGACCGGGCACCTTACGACGCTTCGGGGTGGTCGTACTTGACCCAATCCTGTAGGACGTCGGCGCCGCTCATTCGGGGTGTGAGCACGGTGTAGTGAGCGACTCCGGGTTCTGGCGCCGCACCAACCGAGCCGACGTTGACGACGTGATACTCGCCCACCGTGCGCTGAAAAGGGACGTGAGTAGAGCCGCACACGATGATGTCAGCCGGGTCTTCCGCGAGCAGTGGGAAGATCTCCTCGTCGGTCAGGTCGTGGCTGATCTCTCGGCCGTTGTCGGCTGGTGACCCGTGCACCATCAGGACCTCACGCCCATCGAGGAGGGGAATCCGCAGGTGCTCGGGAAGGCGTCGCAAGCGTTCGGCGACAAGATCCCCGATCGCCGCACGGGTCTTTGCGAAGAGTCGCGCCTGGCGCCGCTGCTCTTCATCGAGTGGCAACAAGCTGCCCGGGTCGACCGAGCTGAGGGCCATGTCCGAGAGGCCACGGGTGCAGATCGCCCCGAGCTCCTGGAGCCGGTGCCAAACTGCCAGCGGTTCATCGCCCCCGAGGAGCAGGTCGCCCGCGACATGAATGCGCTTCACTTCCAGCCGATCGAGCTCGCTCAGGACCGCGTCGAAGGCTGCTAGATTCCCGTGTAGGTCCGAAAGGAAGGCGATGGGACCGCTTGCCGGGGGGTGCGCCATGGTCGGACTCTAGCCCTTGCACCCAAACAGGCACGGCCTATTCTCACGCGGGGAGAGTGAGTTGAACGAAGGCGGCGATCGAGACAACGTGATCCGCGTTGGTTTCGGGGCGGATGGAAAGCTGACGCGCACGGTGACTCACGAACCGGTTCCCGCGCCTTCGCAGCCAACACAGCCTCGCCCCAATCCCGCCGCAGGCCTGTACACAGTGACCGAGGTAGCCCGCCTTTTCGCATACACCCCGTCCAGATTGCGTTACTGGCATCGATCTGGCCTCCTCGAGCCCTCTGCGCGGATAGGCGGCCGCAACTATTACACCTTTGAAGACCTGATCGGTGTCCGCGCGGCCAAGGGTCTCCTAGAACGGGGGATACCCTTGCAACAGGTGCGGCGAACGGTGGAGTCTCTGCGCAACACACTCCCCAAGACGACGCGGCCACTCTCCGAAGTTCGCGTGCTTGCCGACGGCCGGACCGTGCTCGTCCAAGACGACGCCGGGACCTACGAGCCCACCACCGGGCAAGCCGTGCTCGATTTCAGGATCGATGGCCTCGAGTCGGACGTAGTGCGCTTGCTGAGTGCCGAGAGCGACGACCGGTCGAAGGCCTACGAATATTACCTGGAAGGGTGCAAGCTCGATGAGCAGGCCAGTACTTTCGAGCAAGCGGAGGAGGCGTACCAAAAAGCGCTCTCGTTGGATCCGGCGCTCTCGAACGCGCTCACCAACCTCGGCAACTTGAACTACCGGCGCGACCAGCTCGACGACGCGGAGCGCTACTACCGGCGCGCACTCGAACGCGACCCTGAGCAGCCCGAAGCGCTCTACAACCTCGGGTTTCTGCGTTTCGAGCGTGACGAAGTAGACCCCGCCATCACGCTTTTCCGGAAGGCCTTGAGGAGCGACCCCTCGTTCGCTGACGCTCACTTCAACCTCGCGATGGCCCTCGAAGAGCGCGGAGACTGGAGCTCCGCCCGACCCCACTGGGAGCACTATCTTGCCCTCGAACCCACAGGATCCTGGGCGGACATCGCGCAGAAGCACCTCGACGAAGGTCCGCGTCCGTGAAAGAGGACGATCCGATCGAGCGCTTCTCTCGTGAGTATGCCCGTGCCTCTGAAAGCGAGTCTTTCGAGGCGGGTCGATGCGCGCTCGCAACGGCGGACGCACAGGGGCACCCCTCGGTTCGGTTCGTCTTGCTCAGGGGCTTCGATGCGCGCGGCTTCGTGTTCTACACCAACTTCGAGAGCCAAAAGGCGCGCGATCTCGAAGAGAACCCCCGTGCTGCGTTAGCGTTTCATTGGCACACGACCGGCGTGCAGGTATGCGTGCGCGGCCCGGTGGGCAGAGCATCCGACGAAGAGGCCGACGCGTATTTCGCGAGCCGCGACCGTGGAAGTCAACTCGGGGCCTGGGCGTCGAGGCAAAGCGCCGAGCTCGATGACCCGAAGACGCTTGAAACCGAAGTCGCCCAAGCGACAAAGCGTTTCGAAGATGTTTCCGTCGAAAGACCCCCGTTCTGGGGAGGCTTTCGAATCACACCCGATGCCATCGAGTTTTGGGAGAACCGGGACGACCGACTGCATGATCGGTGGCTCTACAGAAGAAGCGGCGATGGTTGGAGCTGCGTGCGGCTGTATCCCTAGCACGTCTAACGAATGCACTTGACGAACCCGTCGCCGGTGTAGATGTTTTGGTCGTGACCGGGGGCAGCCGGTGGTCTCGCATCGAGACGAGGGGTCATGCAAACAGGAATGGTCAAGTGGTTCAACAACGCGAAAGGCTGGGGGTTCATCAGCGGTGAAGATGGGTCCGATGTCTTCGTGCACTATTCGCAGATCAACGGTGACGGGTACCGAACGTTGCGGCCGGGGCAGCACGTCGCATACGATCTCCGTCTAGGGCCACGGGGGCGGTTCGCAGAGAACGTTCTCGCAGAAGGCGAGCGCAGCCTAGCGGCTAACTAGACCTGGTACGTATTCAAAGGGGGCGCACGTACTTGTCGAGCTCGAGGGCCCATCGGACCTCTTCGATGGCTTCGCCGATGTCGTCGAGGGATTTGCGGTAGGTCACCTCGTGCCACACGTCGAGCACACGGGCCTGATCGACCGGGTCTTTGACCTCGACGATCTCCGCGCCGGACTCCTCGTAGCCCCGGTTTCCGGCTCGCTCTCCCACTTCTTGACGGACGCGTTGAAAAAGTTCTTCTGAGGGCGCCGATGGGGCGTCGGAGCGCTGTGTCCGGGCCGTGAACTGGACGGCCAGGCCGCCGTTGATGACCACCCGTACTCCAGAATCCATGATGTGAAGGCGCACGCGTTCCGCGATCCGGAGCTCTTCGTCCGCGGACCCGTAGATTTCTACACCGGCGTTGGCAAATGCCTGCTGAATGTCCTGAATCGTCAGCGTTTCCTCCAACCCACTCACGGAAAACTTACGCTTCGGGTCGAGGAACCTACCACCCCCCACACCATGCGCGCAAATGATCGACCTGGAAGTGCTAGAAAAGACCCCATGATCGAAGTAGAAGACGCGATCGGCCAGCACCTGAAGCTCGCCAAAGCACCCACGCGGGTCGTGTCGCTCGTGCCAAGCGAGACGGTGTCCGTCGTCGATCTCGTGGGGCTAGGGCGGCTCGTCGGTCGGACCGACTATTGCATCGAGCCGACGGGCGCTATTGAAGCGGTGCCGACGGTGGGGGGAACAAAGGGGTTCGACGTTCAAGCGGTTCTCGATCTGGAGCCGGACCTCGTTCTGGCGAATAAGGAGGAGAATAGCCGCCCCCTCGTGATGGCGCTGATCGAGGCCGGGCTCCAGGTCCATGTGAGCTTTCCTTGCACGGTCGACGATTCGAACCGATACCTCGAAACCCTGTGTCGGCTGCTCGATGTGAACCCGAACGACTCACCGCATCTCCGACGCTGCCGCGAGGCCGTCGCGCGGGCCGAGGCGATTTCACCGACCGAGCCGGTGCCCGTGTTCGTGCCGATCTGGAGGGACCCTTGGATGACCTTCGATGGCCGCGCGTACGCGAGTGACGTCCTTCGGCTATCCGGCGCCCACAATGTCTTCTCCGAAAGGCCGAGACGCTATCCGTTGGCGGCCGATCTCGGGAAGGGCATTGCGTGGACCGACGACAAGGTGGATCAGCGCGACACACGTTATCCCCGGGTCCGTCTCGAAGAGATCGTGGAACGCGGCGCGCGCGCGGTTCTTCTGCCGGACGAGCCCTATGCGTTTACCGACAAGGACTTCGACGCGTTTCGCGAGATCGAGTCGTCGCTTCAGCTAGAGCTGATCGACGGCAAGGATGTGTTTTGGTACGGGACGCGGGTCGCAGTCGCTATCGATCGCCTCCGCGCGTGCGTCGCTCGACTCGGGCAGTGAGCGTTTCGAGTTTGTGGACTGCGCCACAATTCTCCGGGGTGCATCCCCCCGAAGGGTGCGCGCACGATCGGTTTTCCGCTGAAAGTGCTAGCCAACGATCGCGCGCTCCGGTATGTTTCGCGATGGTTTGACGTTGACGGTAGATAGACTTTCCTCGATTTTGCCTAAGGGCGGTGCGGACGTCGCCCTGCATCGGGGTGCGCGCCGTCGTGCTCGTCGCTGGGCTCTCGACGCCGAGATCGAGCTCCTGTCACCGGGCCACGGATCGGGCCTCGCCATCAACGCGAGCGTCGGCGGGCTTCGGATCGCCCTCGACCGCGGCGTGCCTATCGACGAAACCTGCGCGCTTCGTGTCCGGACGTCGCCCGGGCACGAGACCGTCGAGCATGCGCGTGTGGTTTGGTCCCAGGCACAGCCGGACGGATATGTTCTCGGACTGGTCTTCATCGAGTCGCCATCAGCCTGAAACCACTAGCCTTTAAGGGGCTGCATGGATGCCGGCGGGGCTGGTTGCGGTGCCGCTGATTCAGGGGTAGCGTGCCGTTCTCATCTGAGCGTACCCATCCACGGGACGCTACGGAGGTTCAAATGCGGCGACGTATGTTTCTCGGCAAGATCCACCGGGCTACGATCACACACGCGGACTTAGACTACGAAGGTAGCGTCACGATCGACGCGAACCTCCTAGACGCTGCTGGCATCCTCGAGCACGAAGAAGTCCAGATTTGGAATGTGACCCAAGGCACACGCCTGGCGACGTATACGCTGCGGGGCCCGCGCGGTTCGGGTGTCATCTGCGTCAACGGCGCCGCCGCACATCACATGAGCTCCGGCGATCTCGCGATCATCGCGAGCTTTGGCGACATGAGCGACGAAGAGGCACACGTGCACAAGCCCAAAGTGGTGCTCGTCGACGACAAGAACCGCATCGTGGACACCGGTCCAGAGCGCCCAGGGCCGCAGATGGCGCGACGAGTGGACGAGTTCGTTCATTAACGCAATCATTCCGGCATTGCCGGGGTGGCGGAATGGCAGACGCAGGCGACTTAAAATCGCCCGTGAGATTTCACGTGCGGGTTCGAGTCCCGCCCCCGGCAC
>CAXMND010000211.1:0-8643 GCA_964194675.1 uncultured Coxiellaceae bacterium
CTCGATGAACCGGATTGCCGCCGCGACGGTCTCGTCGTCGATGGTCTCCATGCGCTTCTTGGTGAGTGGTCCGGTATCCTCGATGCGGCCGTCGGCGTAGCTGTGGATGACCCCACGTGGCCCAAACCGCTTCGCGAACTCGGGGTTCTTCGGGTAGTCCATGTTCTCCGGCTCTTCCTCCGCGTTCAAGTGGTAGGGGTTGCCGAGAAACTCGTCGAAGCCGTGGTTGGAGGGGAGCATCTCGTCTTTGTCACCGAGATGGTTCTTGCCGAATTGTCCCGTCGCATAGCCGTGCGGCTTCAAGAGCTCCGCGATGGTTGGGTCTTTTTCGCTCAACCCCGATTCAGCTCCGGGCATGCCGACTTTGCTCAGTCCAGTTCGAAAAACACTTTGGCCGGTGATGAAGGCAGACCGGCCGGCGGTGCAGCTCTGCTCCCCGTAGTAGTCGGTGAAGATCATGCCTTCTTCGGCCACCCGATCGATGTTGGGCGTGCGGTAGCCCATCAGCCCCATGGTGTAGGCGCTGATATTCGATTGGCCGATGTCGTCGCCCCAGATGACGAGGATGTTGGGTTTGTCCTGGGCTGCGGCCGGAACGGCGCTGGCGGCCACGAGCACCGCCAGGATGACGGTTCTGATGAGTGACTCCCGCGGCCGTTCCATGTTTCGATCTTTCTTTCGCATGCCTGAAGGCTGGCTAGGCACTCGCCCCTTGGGCATCCTCGGCGTCAAGCCGGGCTTCCAGGGCCTCGAGAACGGCGAAGTTGGCCTCGTCGATGGCAACCATCGCGACTAGGACGGTGTCTGAGGCGTAGCTTTCGCGGCGCTCGGCACGCCTTTCGAGCTTCTTGATCTCGCGCTTTGTCTTCCAGTCGTTGATGTCGTGCTGAGTCTCAGCGACCTTGTCGTCGAGATAGCTCTTGATCCGTTGCTGGCGGTCTTCCGCCTTGCGCTTGTGCTCGTCGAGGTCGGCTTTCGCTTGGTCGAGCTTCGCCTGAATGGCCTCACGCGTCTCCCGATTGGCGTTCTCGACCTGCCCCTTGAGACCTTGGAGTCGACTGTCGGCTGCGGTCAGGTCGTCGCGAAGCTCGTTGCAAAATTCATCGATTTTTTCGCCCATGGTTGTCTGCTTTCTTGGGGGGGGGCCGCGACAATACCTCAGACGAGAGATCGAGAGCAAGCACGCGGATGCCGAGAACAGCGCGTCACAGTAGGGCGCCGGGGTCCACTGAAAGTGGTCTTGAAATGTGATGCCGTGAGCCAGTAGTCTGGCTCTCCACTCGCCCAAGGAGCCCACGATGAAAAACCAGGAAATCAAATCGGAGCTGGACGCTTTGCGCGCGGAGGTGGCCGCGCTAGCAGCAGCGCGCGAGCAGGCCGCCGAGCCCCAGGCCGAGGCATCGACTTTGGCATCCGAAGGGGACGCGACCTCGGAAGGTGGCCACGAGGGCTTCATGGGCGAGGTTCAGGAGCTCATCGAGCTCTTGGAGAAGGAATTGCGAGAGACGCCCATGGTAAGCGGTTTGGTGATCTTCTCGCTAGGCATTCTAGTCGGCCGGTTCTTGCGCTGAGGAGGCATCGATGAGTGAAACCATGTTGAAGCTCCGCATCTGGGCCCGCGCCGAATCGACGCTTGCCAAAATCACTGCCCGACGCACCGGTCAACGCATCACGGCGATGGCTATCGCCGTCGGCCTAGCCCTCCTCACCGTGGGAATGCTCAACCTCGGAACCTTCGAACTGCTCGCCGAGACGTACGGCAGGGCCAAGGGCGCTTACTACCTCGCCGCTGGAAACGGCTTGTTGGCGATTCTTCTCGTCCTCGCCGCACAGCGAAGCAAGCCAGGGCTTGACGAGCAGATGGTCAGTGAGATTCGCGAGATGGCGTTGGCGGAGCTCCAAGCCGACGCGGACGAGCTCAAGGAGGAATTCAATCGTCTCACCGGGCACGTCAGGCGGATCGAGGACGCCGTCTCAGGGTTGACAGGGTCGGGGTCCACGTTATCGAGGCTCACGACAGTAGGCCCGGTGGTCGAGCTCGCCGTTCAGGCCCTCAAACACCGACACGGGAGCAAGTGATGCCGCGAAGATCTCGAATCATTCTTCACGGCAAACAAGGCGCCAACCAAGAGCTTCGCGATGCCGTGGAAGCGGTGCGTGCCGAGCGTGCCGTGGTTCGAGGTCGAGGCCCCGAAGGGGATTTACATCAACCTCGACGGCGAGCCTACGCATGCAACGCACCATCGGTTCGAGATCGACGCGGGGCGACTCAAGCTGCACCTACCAGAATCGACACCGCTGCTCACACACGAGGGCGAAACCTGAGCGTGAAACCATCCTCTCCAGATTCGGCTGAAAAATCATGAAACTCCTCCAGATAATCGGGGCCTTCTTGTACGCCATCCGTTGGTTGATCGTCGCGGTTCTTGCGATCGGGTTGCCCATCTACATCTACTTCGCGTTCATCGCCAAAGAGCCGGTGTTCGGTCCAGCGGACGACGTGCAGTTGGGTAAAATGTCCGTGGAGTCCCTGAACGAGGATCCAGAGGAATACCCGATCCTCCCCGAGAGTGAGTACCCCGAGGCGTACGCGCACCTGCGTCGAATCGTGGGCGGGATCATCGACTCGCCAGAAATTCAATACCGTGATCTCTTTGCGTACGATCAGATGAAGATCATCAACCGAGACGACGTGCTGAACGCCTTCTGCACACCGGGCGGATACATCTACGTCTATACGGGGCTCATCAAGTACCTCGATCAGGAGGACCATCTAGCGGGTGTCCTCGGTCACGAGATTGCCCATGCCGAGAACAGGCACAGCGCGATTCGCCTTCAAAAAGAGTTCGGCGTAAAGGCGCTCACCGGATTCGTCCTGCTGGCCCTTCCGATTAGCATGAGCGACTACATCAATGCGTCCATTCTCAAGGAGCTCATCGGCCTCTCGTACAGTCGCGACCAAGAGGCTCAAGCGGATGAACATTCGGTGCGCTACCTGGCAACCAGCGACTACGCGTGCGACGGCACGGCCGGGTTCTTCATCAAGCTTCAAGAAGCAGGGGACGACGTCGGCATTCCGGCGTTCTTGAGCGATCATCCCGATTCAGCCTCTCGCGTCGACGCCATTCAGGGCGAGGCGAAGAGGCTCGGCTGCAGCAGTGAGCCGGCCGACCCATCGCGCTGGAAGGCGTTTCAGCAAAGCCTGCCGCAAGACGAATGAACGAAAGCCCCAAGTCTTGGAAAGATGCCCTCCGGCGGATGCCCGTCGTCGGCGTCGTCGTCCGCGCGATCGAGAAGGGCAATCAAGACCACGCCAAGGACATGGCGGCAAGCATCGCCTACTTCAGCTTCTTCTCGCTGTTTCCCCTCCTGGTCGGAGTCGTTGCAGGCGCGAGCTTGTTCTTGGATCGGGTCGAGATCCAGTCGCGCCTCGATGGAATGCTGTCCGACGAGTTTCCTGGAAGTGCCGATTTCCTGAGAACTAACATCGAAGCCTTGATCGACCTTCGAGGCGCCGCGGGCATCGCCAGCGTGCTTGGGCTCTTGTGGTCTGCCAGCAAGATGTTTGGCGCCCTGAGTCGGGGAATCAACCTTGCGTTCGGCGTCCCGAAAGGGCACCCATTCTATCTTTCTAAGCTTCGATACTTCGGAATGACCATCGGCCTGTCACTCTTGCTGCTCATCGCGGTCGGCGCCTCCACGGCGATCGATATCGTGACTCAAGTCGACCTCACGCGATTCGGTTTAGACGGGACGCGCTTTGCGTCCCTCGGCGGCCGCTTCGCGAGCCTCGTCTCCGTCTTCGTAACCGTCGTATTGATTTACAAGCTGGTTCCCTACGAGCGACGCGCGTGGCGGGACATCCTGCTGGGAGCGCTGGCCGCGACGCTCTTGTTCGAGCTCGGCAAGGTGCTATTCGTTCTCTACCTGGAAAACGTCCATAGCCTCGAGGCCGTCTACGGTTCACTCACCTCGGTCATCGTCCTCCTTTTGTGGCTCTATTTCTCAGCGCGCGTTTTGCTGTTCGGGGCAGAGATTTGCGCCCTCCGGATCGACGATCGCTCGGCCTCTGTTCAGTAGCACCAGCGTCGAGGCGAAACGGGGCAGTTGCGATTTCGTCCGCCGCGAGTTTCAATAGACACCCTGGAGGTACGGTATGAGCAACGGGATTCAAGAAATCGATCAGGAAGTGCTGAGCACCATCAAGCGGCACTCAGGCGTGGGGATGGCGGTTGGCATCTTCGTTGTGCTTGCTGGCGTGTTGGCGCTGATTTCTCCGTTTGTGGCTGGCCTGTCGGTCGCGATTGCAGTCGGCGTGCTGTTGGTTGCGTCAGGCGTGTCTAGGCTCTTTCTCGCTTTCAAGATGGGCTCGTTCGGTGTCGGACTACTGATGTTCTTGCTCGGCGCGCTTTCCATTTTCGTCGGCGGCTACATGGTCGCCCGTCCCGGCATGGCACTGGCGACACTGACGATCGTTCTAGCCGTGTATTTCTTCGTCGACGGCATCTTCGAGATCATCTGGGCCTTTCGGCTTCGCCCGATCAAGGGCTGGGGCTGGCAGTTGTTCAGCGGCATCGCGGCCCTGGCGCTTGGCATCATGATTTGGCGCCAGTTTCCTGTTTCGGGAATGTGGGCCGTGGGCACCCTGGCTGGGATTCACATGATCTTCGGTGGCTCGTCGGTCACCTCGCTCTGCAGCGCTGCCCGTAGCGCCGCCAAGGAAGCTCAGGCCGCTGAGAGCTAGCGAAGCGCTGACAATAAGTTGCAGCGGCACGGCGTCTGTCTCCTAATCTGAGTATGATCCGGCCTGTTGGATTACCTGCTGGTGCGATCGCGTTGCTGCTCGTCGCGCGCGGCGCCGAAGCGGACGACACACACTATCGTTCGGTGCCGGTCGGCGCACACTCCATTGCCCTCGGCGGCGCCTTCACCGGCGTCGCGGACGACGCGTCCGCCGCCTTCTTCAACCCGGCTGGGCTGGCTCTTGGCGGAACCGTGGGGATCGCCGGCGGCCTCACGGTCAACGCCTGGGAGCGCCTCGACCTCCGGAGGGCGTTCGATCAGCCCGACGGTGTCATCGACGCGACGACCAAGCGGGGCCGGACAGTGCCGATCTTTATTGGCGCCGCAGTCAAGCTCGGGCCGAAGGATGCGCTCGAGCAGAAGAAGTTCACCTTGGCGGTCAGCGTGGTGGAGCCGATCTTCTTCAGCGGAGGCGTCTTCCTCAGGCAGACTTCAGATACCTTGGCGCTGTCGGACACGTATGAAGTCGGCGTAACCGATCGAGCGACCTGGTACGGCTTCTCCTTTGCTGGCCGTCTCAATTTGAAGCAGTCGATCGGCGGCTCGATCTACTTGAGTGTACGCAAGCTCAACCATTCCGAGACGGGCCTTGCACTAGCCGGTGGAGCTCCCGTTCCCGGTGATCCGGATGTCTTCGTCGGAACGAGCTCGGCGGCAAACACTCAAACTTTGAGGTTCAAGGCCTTCCACTTCGTTCTGCGGTTTGGTTGGCTCTACCGGATCAAGCCGCAGCTCCAACTCGGGCTCATGGTTCAACCCCCAGGCATTCCGCTGAAACAGACCGTCAACACGCTCTCCCAGGGTTTCGTGAACGACAATCGTGATCCCACGATGCCCGGGACCACTCGGGCCTACTTCGCGGACGAGAAGGTCGACGCCAAGCTGCCCCTTCCCGCGGAGATCGAGGTCGGCCTCGAATACTGGCCCGCTGAGAAAGTCATGCTTGCCCTGGACGCGTCATTTCACGGCCCGGTCCGCTCTCGGCAGCGCGTAGAGATCTCGGACACGGTTCCGGTGGGAGGTCTGTTTTTCGACGGGGATACCGGTCGGCGTGCGATTGGTAACGTTGCGATTGGCGGCGACTTCACGATCAACAAGACGGTCACGATCGAGACCGGGTTCTTCACCGACTTGTCATCCGCGCGCAAGATTCCTGAGAACCCCGATCAGTATTACAATCCCCGGATCCACCGTTACGGGGGCACCTTGTCGCTTCGCCTCAACGTCTCGGGCATAGCCCTCGCGGTTGGCTCGACCTTCATCGCCGGCAAGGGAGACGCCATCGAGACCCTTCTTCGGCTTGGGACACGTGTCCCAAACTTCGAGTCCATCGCCCTATTTCCCGACAGGCGAAGCTCTGATGGCTCAAAAGTGGTAGACGCCACTCAACGCCGCGGTGAACTCGTGCTCGACGATGTCGTCGGTCGGGATGTTGGCATAGCCAAGCTCGAGGTCGAGGCTCCAGCGCGGGTTGAAGAAATAGGCCCCACCGATGACCGCGCCGATGCCGAAGGACATGATGTTTTGTTCCCCCTCCTGCTCCTCGCGCTCCTTTTCGAAGACTCGGATGTTCCAAGTGAGAATGAGCCCGATGAAGCCTTCCCAGGATCCTTTGCGGAAGAGTCCCTTCAAGATGAAGTCGAAAGGCGTGTCGAAACGTTCCTTCGAGAAGTAAAATGGCTTCGAAATGGCGAGCGCGAGATGTTCTGGAATCAGCTCCCGCTCATACGCGATCACGAACCCACCGAGATGCTCGATGGTCCTGAGCGGTTCCCCGGTTGTGGCGGAGTCGCGATCGCGAAGGATGTGAAAGGTGTAGGCTCCTCCGAGCGTGAGACCATTGAGGCGCTCTTTTTCCTCGCCCTCTTCAGTGGGTTCGTCGAGCTCGGATTCCGGGGAACGTGCGGCGCTGCTCTCCGGGGGCTCACCCTCGGCTGCTTCCGCCGCAGATGGATTCGCCACGGAGCATACGAGTAGGAACGCGGCGAAGACGACGCTGCGTGGAGGCTTTCGAACACTCCGCTGTGCTCCCCTCATGCCCCAGAGCCTAGGGCTTTTGGGGTTTGTAGGGGCCGGGTTTGAGGTTGAACTGTTTGTTGAACTTGTCGACGGTTTCCTTTTCGACGTCGCTGGTATCGTAGATGCCGCGAAGCGTGAAGGGTGTGTACTCGCTCTTGCGGGTGCGATCGGGAGCAGGTTGCTTGCCGGGGCCCGGGACGGCCCACGCTTCTTCGGTGATCACCGCCATGCGCTCGATGATCTCCTTCTTGCGGATGTTCCAGACCAGGTTGTCGGTCGCCATCGAGAGCTCACCGCCATAGGTCTCCCGGATTCCGCTAAACTGGTTATAGCGAGTCCCCTCTTCGTTGAACCAGTGGAACGCTATGGCGAGGCGCGGTTTGAGCTCGCTCATGATTTTGCCGAATGCGGGCCCGCAGGTGTGGAAGCCACACGATGCCCGAATCGCGAGCTGTGGCGGCTGATTGTAGAACTTCACCATGTCCTGCGGCATCGGCATCACCTCGTGAATCACGATGTCGGAGTTCTTCGCGTACTTGAGCATCCACGTGTTCGGCATGGTGTCGCCGCCATAGACGATCTTGTAACCCTTCCACTCGAGGATGAAGCTCACAGGACCGTCACCCGTATGAATCGCCGGGAAAGACCGGATCGTGACCCCATTCTTCTGGTACACGATCTGATTTTCCTTCCTATAGTCGAACTCGTGGACCGTGATGCTTCCGGGAATCGGGCTGATCATCGCAGCGCGGGTCATGTAGTCCCAGTTGTAGGCCTTCAGAAGGTTCTCCACGGCGTACTTGGTTCCCATGTCCTCGCGCGCGCCACTTGGCCCCCAGACCTCGAGCGGCCTGGTGCGGCCCGCCGTCCAGCCGCCGGCCCAGAGTCCACCAAGATCACCCCAGTGGTCGGTGTGCAAATGGCTGAGGAACACCTTCGTGAGAAAGTCGTACGGGATCATGTAGGCGGCGAGGTTCGCCATGGAGCCCGTCCCGACATCGAAGAGGAATTTGTCTCCGTTGCCGAGCTCGATCAAAAAGCAGCTCGCCGCTTGGCCAAGTCGCGCAGCGGGCATGCCGGTGCCGCACGCAGTCATGCGAATCTCATCTTTCCGCAGTTTTTCCGTACCGGGGTAGTAGACGTAGCGGTCGGGCGCGATTCCCGTTTTGGATTTAACCTCCCCGCCCGCCGCTTGCGCTACCTGAGGCTCGTGGAAGCTCACGCCGATGAAGTAGCCGATCGTCATCGCAGCGAGTGTTAGCGCCAACGCGCCAATTGCGGTTCCTCTTGTTCGCATGAGACCCTCCTCGGGCCACCGACCTTATAGAAGCCCTTGTCCTAGTCAAGACACAACTGTATGGATTGGGAGCCGTGCCTCAGGATGTGTCACTAACCAAAGATGACTGGCTCCGGCGCTATTGTTTACCGGTGATGAACTGATATTGATCGCGGCGACGGGTTCAAGTACTTCTTCACCCCGCACTGGGCCCTCGACATCGAGTTCGGCTATTCGTATGTTCCCACGAGCGACATCGTCGAGCACGAGTCTCAGCGACTCGTATCTCGGGGTCTGCTTCTTCTAGACAACTCTCTACCGGAGAACACGACCATGCAAGCCCGCTCCACACGACGCCCTTCCCACCCCGGCTTACTGTCAATCCTGCTGATCCTGTTTGCCTGCGCTTGCGCGTCGAGGGGGCCTGGCGCTGACGAGCCCTGCGCGACGTATTCGGTTGGCGATAAAGATTTCAAGTTCAAGCCCCAGTTGGCGAACGTCGAGGTCAAGTGGTTCGAAGAGTGGACGTCTCGGTACGGCGAGAC
>CAXMND010000212.1:0-20540 GCA_964194675.1 uncultured Coxiellaceae bacterium
CACCGTCTTCTCGGATCCCAAATCAGGCTCTGCCGGCGCGCTCTTTGCGAGACTGAGGCCCACGATCGAGGCGATTGATCTACCCGAAGATTACGCGTTGGAGTGGGGTGGAGAGTACGAGGACTCCGGGAACGCGCAGGCAGCGATGGCGGGCAGCATCCCGCTATTCGTGCTGGTCATGCTGATCGTGACGATCGGACTGTTCAACTCGCTCAAGCAACCGGCGATCATCTGGCTGTGCGTGCCGTTGGCAGTGATCGGTGTCACGGCAGGTCTGCTCGCCACTAGCCAACCCTTTGGCTTCATGGCGTTACTGGGTTTCTTGAGCTTGATGGGGATGCTCATCAAGAACGCGATCGTGCTTGTGGACCAGATCGACTTCGAGATCCGCGAGGGAAAGCCCACGTACACGGCGATAATCGACAGTGGGGTGAGCCGTTTGCGCCCCGTTGGGATGGCCGCAGCGACCACCATGCTCGGCATGATCCCGTTGTTCGGCGACGCCTTCTACATCGCCATGGCGGTGACGATCGTCGGCGGCCTGGCCGTCGCGACGGTCCTCACGATGATCATCGTTCCCGTCTTCTATGCGATTCTGTTCCGCGCCAAAGAGGTCACGACCTAGCCGCCGCCCTTATCGACGGAATCGGTGGAAGCTCCAGTGTTGGCCCTGACAACGATGTGTCGCCGAGGTCTCGGAGCGGAACCGGCGTCTCAATCTGGTGAGCTCTATCAAGGGCGATCCTTTCGCCCGGTCGTCGAGTGTTTTGCCCAGATATACCGACAGTAGGAGCTCGTTGACGACGGTCGGTCGCTCGTACAGGGAGACGGCCGTCGAGGGACCCGCTTCAATTGAGACGCACTGGCAAGCTCGTCCGGCGTGCAGGTGATGGATCGCTTTTCGGATGTCGGGTGCGGCGTCGGCAACGACCGGGACGGGAGAGTCTGCGAGTTTGCGTCCTGCCGTGCGGTCACTGGTGAAGATCACCGGCCTCGCCCACCCATGAAACGCCGGGTGCGCGAAATCGAGCTGCCCACCGGCCGTGAGGATCAAGAGCCAGGGGGGCTCCCAGAGGCCCCACCTACGTTCACGCCACTCGACGAGGGCATCACCCCAGCGAACATCGGCTCGAAGATCGTAGCGTAGCGATGGCTCGTCGCGGAGGATTTTCCCGGTGATGACGATGGCGTCGGCCCTGGCACGCGCGATGTGGAGAGAGAGAAAGTCCAGATCACTCTTGGGTTGGTACTCGCCGATCCGAAGCGTGGTCAGCAGCTCGGACTGCGGATCCTTCCAAACCGCCCCGCTGTGCGACACCAGTGGTCTCGAGTCGAGCGCACTCCCGAACAGGACCCGCGCCGCACGATCGACACTGGCAGCGTCGGAGAGCTCGACCAGGCTTCCACCCATCGGGGGATAGAAAGGCCCTTTCGCTTCCAAGTCAACCGCGCTTAGCCCAAAACTCGCCCCGCCGATCCGGCCTTGATACGGTCGACCCATGTGGCGTTGGCTCTGGATTTTGTTGGCTGTTTGGGTCGGCTGTGCCGGTAGACAGACTCCCGAATCGTCCCAAGAAATCGTGGTCAGCCCGATACCGGTGCCCCAACCCGTGTACCCCCGCGAGCAACTCAGTACGGACCTCCAACTGCTGTGGGGACGCGTGGAGGATGCAGTGGCCGTGCGCCCGCCAGAGCCTCCCGAGGGAGCCTCCAAAGAAGACATCGAGGAGTGGGCTGAGGGTCCCTTTCGCGACTGGCTAGGCCGGCGACGCGAGGCGACCGACCGCGCACTTGCTGCGACCTACGGCCTCCGCACCCATCCGCTCTTCGAACGCGGTATCGGAACCGCTCTCTTTGGGTACATGTACGAAGACCTCGCGAGCGGTATTCGCGGCGCCCCAGTTCCCGTGAACATCGCCGAGGACCCGGGGCTACTCGAGATCTACACCACCGCACTCACCGAGCACCTCACTCCGTTCGCCGAGCTCTCGGCCAAGGCGTACTACGCGTGCCTCGGGCTGTTTCTCAAGCTCGAAGACCCGCAGTGGGGCGAGTGGGCACTCTACTGCGACGAGCGTGGCGCCGAAGTCGTCGACACGTTCAACCTCGAGCCACCAGAGCTCCCTGTTCCCGACGCCGAACCCCCCTCTGACCTCACACGACTCTTAACCCCTCCGTAAAGGGGACTGTCCCCTTTTCTTCGGGGTTGGTTGTGGGCTTGACGTGCTTGTCGGCGATGAGGCTCATCGCGCGTTCGGCGAGGGCCGTGATCGTGAGCGAAGGATTGACGCCTGGGTTTGCGGAGATGGACGACCCGTCGATGACGTACATGCCGGGGTAGTTGAAGACTTCGTGGTTGGGGTCGATGACGCCCGCTTCCGCTGACCCGCCCATGCATGCGCCGCCGAGGATGTGCGCGGTCGATGGCACGCCCATCAGAGTCTCTGTGATCACGGTGCTCGCTACGCCGTCAACTTTATCCGCGAAGGTTTCGGCCAGCTTCGTCGCTTCGGGGATGAAGGCTTGCGGCGCCTGACTTGGGTCGTCGATTTCGGTTACCAGACCTCGACGGAAACCCGTTAGCCAACTTCGACCGAGCTTCATGCGAAGGCTTCCTTCGAGCGTTCGCATGTAGAGAAGGATCTGTGTGTGCTTCGAGCTGTCCCGCACGAAGAAGGCCCTCAGCCAGCGAAGGGGCTTGCGCGCAAGCATTCCGAAAGCCCTCAATACACGGACGAACGCGTTGGGGCCTGGCGCGTGAGGTACCATAAGCAGTCGGAAGAAGCCTGACCCCGGCCCGTAGCGGACCGGCTCGATGTGGCTGTGATCATCGGTGTGGAGAATGGATGTGATCGCTACGCCCTTCGTAAAATTTACGTCTTTTCCGGGCGCGATTATCCCGAACAGGGCTTCGCTGTTCGAGCGAACGAAATCGCCCAGGCGGTCGGAAAGAAGCGGCAGGCCATCTGGGTCTTCTTTCATCTGAAGGAGAAGAGGAATCGTCCCCATGACACCGCCTGCGAAGATGATGCGGTCCCCGGTGAACTCGTCGGTGTGTTTCTCGTCGAACGAGCCCTTGGTCTTGACGCGGTATCCGCCTCCTTCTTTCGGGGCGACGGAAGTGACTTCGGTCTCGGCGAGCACCTCTGCGCCATGTTTCTCGGCGAGGTACAAGTAGTTTCTGTCGAGCGTGTTCTTTGCACCGACTCGACACCCTGTCATGCAGGCGCCGCAAAACGTGCAGCCGACGCGATCGGGGCCCTCTCCGTCGAAGTAGGGGTCGGGGACCTTCTTGTTGGGCTCGCCGAAGAACACCGCCACCTCGGTAGGGTGGAAGTGCTCCTCGCGGCCCATGTCCTGCGCGATCTCTTTCATTACCTGGTCACCCCTGGTCATCATTGGATTGGGAGTAGCCCCCAGCATTCGCTTCGCTGTCGCATAGTGTGGGGCGAGCTCGTTCTCCCAGTCTGCGAGGTGTCCCCAAGACTTGGCTTCGAAGAAGCCGCTCGTAGGTGTCGGCAAAGTGTTTGCAAACACGAGCGAGCCGCCACCGACCCCGACACCGTGGTAGACCGTCATGTGCTTCAAGTACGACATCTGGAAGAAGCCCTTGAAGCCGACGGAGGGCTTCCACATCCAGTTCTTCAAGTCCCAGTTGGTCTTCGGAAAGTCGCTGAGCGCGAAACGACGCCCCTTTTCTATTACGAGGACCTTGTAGCCTTTTTGCGTCAGCCGGTGAGCTGAAACGCTTCCGCCGAATCCAGACCCGATGATGACCCAGTCGTAGTGCTGCTCCGTCATGGGCCTACTCTATGTCCGGACGCCCGGCAGATCGAGGCGGATCAACCGCCGGCGCCGCCGATCGACCGAGGCATGCCGATCAGCGTGAGAAGCTCCATCCTGGCAGCCTCGTCCTCGAGGAAAACGCCGAGCAGTCGGCTGGTCGTGGTCCACGACCCCGGCTTGCGCACCCCGCGGTAGCACATGCAAAAGTGCTGACACTGCAGGATAACCGCTACGCCTTGCGGCGTCAGTGTTTCGTTGATCGTGTTGGCGATTTGAGCGGTGAGCTTCTCCTGGACCTGAAGCCGCTTCGCGAACGTGTCCACGACACGCGCGATCTTGGATAGGCCCACCACTTTGCCGTCGGGGATGTAGGCGACGTGGGCTTTGCCGACAAACGGGACCACGTGGTGTTCGCAGTGGCTGTAGATTTCCATATCGCTGACAAGGACGAGCTCGTCGTACCCTTCGACCTCGGTGAAGGTTTGTAAGAGGTGCGCTGCGGCGTCTTCCTCGTATCCACGAAAGTGCTCTCTCATCGCGCCTAGGACTCGCCGTGGCGTGTCTTTCAGGCCCTCGCGCTCGGGGTCGTCGCCCATGTAGGCCAACAGCTTGTGGATGTACTCTCTCGCTTCGTCTTCGGTTGGTTTGTCGCTCATGGCAGAAAGTCTCCCTTAAGCCAGGGCCGCCCGTCGTCAAGTCACGTGTCGGGCACGTCGCCTCGGACCCTATGCTTTGGCCTCGACCGGGGAGCTACCCACCTGAGTCGGGGCACCTTTGGAGGTGTAAACCTCCCCTCGTGCGGCTGCGCGACCGGCCCTGCGTCCTGAGTACACGCAGTCGGCGATCGACAAGCCGCTGACGTA
This sequence comes from uncultured Coxiellaceae bacterium, assembly GCA_964194675.1. Classification (GTDB taxonomy): domain Bacteria; phylum Myxococcota_A; class Polyangia; order Polyangiales; family Houyiibacteriaceae; genus SG8-38. The sequence goes on from CAXMND010000212.1 coordinate 4,650, forward strand.
CTGCCTCGAGCACACACCGACGGCGGTGCGACCCGCAGCGTAGAGCCCCGGAATCACGCCGCCGCTTTCGCTTTTCACGTGTCCTGTTGTCTCGTCGACCGCGAGTCCGCCGAGCGTCAGTGTCGGACAGGGGAACCGCTTGCTGTCGATCGAGCAGTTGATCGCGTAGTAAGGGCCTTCGGTCATGGCATGCATCTTTTCGGGATCTTTATTGAACCGGTCCGGTTGCTTGCCTTCGGCCGCAGCGTTGTAGTCCTCGAGTGTTTGCTCGAGGGTTTCCGCGGGGACCTTGATGACCTCGGCGAGCTCTTCGATCGACTTCGCCTCTTTGCTGTTGAACCAGAGGTTGAGCAGTGCGGGCGCGCGTTGGAACCATTGCGCCTTACCTGGCTTGCTCTGTTCTCGAGCGAGCTTGCGGAGCTTCCGGTCGATGATCAGAATCGCGACACCGTCCTGCTCTTCGACCATCGCCTCGCCGACGGCTGCCCCGTACATGAACTCGTTGATGTAGCGCTCGCCGTTCCTGTTGACGATCATCCCCTTCGCGAAGCCCTCGGGCGGATTGATGAAACGCCACGCCGAGATGCGCGTCATGAGGTCGGTCTGGCCACCCACGCTCTGGCCAAGCAGGATCCCGCTCCCGTTATCGGATGCCGTGCCGAGCGGCATCGCCTTGCCGTAAGCGGGCGCGATTTCCCTGACCATTTGTCGGTTGTAGATGAAGCCACCTGTCGCGAGCACGACCCCGTTGACGGCTCGCACCCGCTTCACCGTTGAGTGGTTGGCCTCGATCTGGAAGCAACTCCTTCGGAGCTTTGCCGCGAGCTTAGGGCTGTACTTCACGATCGCGAGGCCGGCCCTGTGAAGCCCACGGTGAAGCTTGCTCCAGAAGCCCCGTTCGACCTGACGGTATTCGACACCAAGCACTTGGTTCCGACCGTCGATGATCAGACGCGTCACGCGGGCTTCATACTCGACCTCGATGCCAGCACGCTGCGCGGACTCTCGAAGCGGCTCATAGAAGCTCTTACCGGGCATGCCCTTACCCTTGGCGCGGTGGCCTCGGGGAGCGGGCTTTGCGGCTTCTTTGTAGGGCGAAAGGCCTTCGTTTCCGGAGTAGTAGAGGTAGTAGTCGTCCGTCGGATAGGATGTCTTCACCGGGCAGAGGCTCGCCTCGAAAGGGACTCCGTGCTGCTCGAGCCACCCGAGGTTGCTGACGCTTCGATCGCAGAAGTCGCGAAGTGTCTCTTCGGACACAACTCCCTTCACCTCGAGCGAAAGGTAGCGAAACATCTCGTCCGGAGTGTCGGTGACGCCCGCTTCAGCTTGGATGTGCGTCCCACCGCCTGCGTAGACCACACCGCCGCTAATCGCGGTCGCGCCGCCGCCATGAAAGCGATCCAGCACGAGAACGCGCGCGCCTTCGGCATGGGCTTCGAGCGCTGCGCAGGCCCCAGCCCCGCCAAACCCCACGATGACTACGTCCGCCTCCTCATGCCAGCTCTCGGCGTTGGTCGCCGTCAAGACCAACGGCGGGTCAGCCGGATTCGGCACCCAAGTCTTCTTCCCCTTAGCCATAGGAGGGGAAACAGAACATGTTTCACTTGGGCTGTCGAGGCGATTTCAGATGAGGCTAAGGCGCCAATTTTGCAGCGGTTTCTTCGACCCCGGCCTGGCATCGGAGCTCCCATACATCCAGGTAGGGGCCCCGAACACTACAGCCCCGCGCGCAGCGAGCCCAAAACGCGTTTGCTTGCTCCCAGAGCACCGCCTGCTGGCCGATCCAGTCCAGGTCGCGATCCTTCACCACGACTTCGGCTTCCGTGAGCGTCGAGGCGATGTGCTCGTACACGAGCGCGATACGACCGTTGGCCACTGCGTACACGTCGCCAGCGCCGAGGCGAAGCGTCTTCATGAGACCGAGGGATCGTTCGACCGCTGTCGTCTCGCCCTCCAACCATGCGGCGAGATCATCGACTTGCCCGCTCCAGACCGTCGTGCGCGCGGTATCTGTGACCTGACGGAGTCGGTCGTACGCTGGCCCCGGGGTGCCGAACGGGTCCGATGGGACATCGGGCAACATGACGCCCGGGTCCGGGGCGATGGCGACGGGTGGCTCGTTGCTGCGCCGACAGCCGACGAGCAGGATCGCGATGATCAAAGTTCGAATCATGGCGGAACCGAGGCGTCGAGGAAGTCGAGGTAGCGGTCGGCGTACACGCCGTCGAGCAAGACGTCGTTGTGATCGATACGGGGAGCTTCGATGTAGTTTTCGGCTTTGAAGAGCTCGGCGAGCTTGCGGCCGTGGCTGACGTCTATGATGGAATCCGCGCCGCCGTGGGCCACAAGCACCGGGCATTGCATCCTACCAGCAAGGTCATGGGTCATGAAACGGTGCTCGAGCAGTGCGCCCAACGGGAGCCACCCGAACTGTTTGCGCGCTAGATCAATGACTGAAGTGAACGTGGATTCCAAGACCAGTGCGCCGGGGTTCACCTCGGACGCGAGCTGAGCGGCGACGCCACCCCCGAGGCTCCGGCCGTGAATGACGATCTGGCTTGGAGGTGTGCCGAGCTGATCGATCACCCATTTCCACACGGCCATGGCGTCTCGATGCACACCGGCTTCGCTCGCCACCCCGGTGCTTCCGGGATAACCGCGGTAGTGGATCTCGACGAAATCCCAGCCGTTGGAGACGAGCTTGTCCTGCAGGTCGAGCTGTCCGAGGACCGACGACGCGTTTCCGTGGAAATACAGAAGGACACGACGCGCGCTCGCGCCAGGTGAGGCGCGGTGCCAGCCGTAGAGCCTCTCGCCATCTTCGGTCTGGATCCGAAGCTCGGTCGCCCCGACTTCCCGGGCAATCTTCTGTAGAAGCGGTGCGCTGATCCCCTGGGGCCCTGGGAAGACCATCTTTCGTTGAAACTGTGAGAACAAACCCATGGCGATACCGCCCAGCGCGACTACGGCTACCACGCCCACGACGCCTTTGCGCGTCATGGTGCATCACTCGATATTCTGGGCATCGTCGCCACGCATGACTTACCATGCGCGGGCGTGACTGGAACTTCTAAATCACTAATCGTCGGCTTCGCGCTCGTTTTAACAGCTTGTGGCGGGGCGAAGTCCAAGGGTGCGACGACCGCAGCGTCGAGCGGCAAGGCGAGCGCGATCGACGCGTTCGGGTTCACGCCCCCAGATTCCCCCTGGACCGAGATGAGCTTTGCGGACCGGGAGTTCTACATGATCGGGAAAGTGAACCCCGTCATGAAGGAGGTCTTCGAGCGGTATGACCTCGAAGAGTACGAAGGGTTCGACTGTGTCGACTGCCACAGCGAAGAAATGCGGGAGCTCAAATTCGAGATGCCCGCGCCCTCGATGTACGTGGTGCCGCCGGAGGGCACGCCCGGCCACCGCGGCATGCTTGCTACGTTTCCGGAAACCGTGAAGTTCATGCAGGAGACGGTCACTCCGGCCATCGGAAAGCTTCTCGGCATCGAGGATTTCACGTGTGCAGGCTGCCATCCGACCTCGGCGCCCCAGAAGAAAAAAAGGACCTTCGCAAAGAAGCGCGGCTCTGGAAAAACAAAGGGTTAGCGGAGCGTCCGGGCTCCGTTGACCGGACCGAGGGCTCCTGCTAGCTTCCAGCCACCTTTTTTCGGAAGGGAACCCGATGACCTGGGTCATTACACGTCTTTGCCGCGACTGCCTTGACATATCCTGCGTAGATGTCTGCCCCGTGGAGTGCATCTACGAATACAAGGGTGACGACCGCGAAGCGTTTCCGAATCAGCTGTACATCCAGCCGGAAGAGTGCATCGACTGTGGCGCGTGCGAGCCGGAATGCCCCTGGGAGGCTATCTACGAGGACGCGTCGGTTCCCGAGGTTTTCACGGAGGACACCCCTCTCAACGCGAAGATGATGGAAGTACAGGACGACTTCGAGGTTCCCGTCCACGAGGACACCGACCAACCGACCCCTGAGCAGGTCGAGGAAAACAAGCAGAAGTGGGGCTTCACCGCCTAGACGGCCGCGTGGTTGATCCCGGTCGGGCCTACGGCTCGTCAGTTTGTCCCGCCCCACCGCCCCCACGCTATCGCCTACCCCCGCACTATCGCCTAGGCGTTCGAAACAGGGGGGCGAGCCTCTTGAGCGCTTCGTCCAGCTGGGCCGGGGGCACGGCGGTAAAGCAGAGCCTGATCCACTGCGCGTAGTGTTCCCCGCACGAGTGCCCCGGTGTCAGCAACACGCCGCGGTCGGCGCAGCGCTCGAGGAACGGCATGCAGTCTTTGTCGTCGGGCGCGAGTAGGGCGCTCACGTCCGCGAAGAGAAAAGTTCCACCCTCTGGCGCGGGAACACCGAGCGCCGACGCCGCCCTTGTGCCGGCGGCTTCGTAGTGAGCGCGAGTTTCACCCACCCATGCGGCCCCGTGACGCAAGGCTTGGATCGCGCCGAACTGCATCGGTCGCGGTGCGCAGTAGGTTTGAAATGTTTGCATGCCGCGAATCGCGGTCATGACGCTCTGCGGCCCATGGGTGAAGCCGACCCGCGCCCCGGCAAAGCCGTAGGTCTTCGACAACGTGTGGAACACGATCGCGCGATCACGAACCTCGGGATGCTTCCAGACGGCCGTCGGGGCGGTCGGTCCGAAATAGATCTCTTCGTAGGCCTCGTCGCAAAGCACCCACAGGTCGTGGCGCTTGGCGACACGGAACATCGCGTCCACCACGGGTTCAGCGACCACGCGTCCGGTGGGGTTGTTGGGCGTGTTGAAGTACAGGGCGACCGTGCGGTTGGTCACTTTGCTCTCGAGCAGGGCCTCGGCATCGAAATCAGGCTCGTCGAGCCGCGTGTAGAAAGGAACTTGAACCGGAACCGCACCCTTGGTCGCGATCACGCCTTTGCTGAGCGGCCAAAACGGGGAGGGCAGCAACACCTCGTCTCTTGGCTCGAGCAGCACTTGAGTCACTACATTTAGTCCTGGAGTGGCCCCGGACATCACCTGTACACAATCGCGGTCGAGCGACACGTCATGGCGTCGAGCAACGAACTCGAGAAACGCATCGATGAGCTCCGGCTCGCCTTGCACCGGTGCGTACTTGTGGAGCCCCGAGTGCTCGCTGCTCAGCTGACGCTCTGCCCGAGCCACCACAATCGGATCCCGATAGGTATCTCCGATGTGCAGAGGATAGACCACGTCGTTGTTAGCCTTCGCGCGTTCTGCGAGAGTGCTGTAGACGCGGTCCGAGACAGCGTGGGCGTACGGAGAGATATTGGGAAAACGAGGCACGAGATCACAGCCAGAACAGCGCAACGATGGTGACCGTGCTTATGCCCACAATCGCTTGAAGCGGCACTCCGAGACGGAGGAAGTCCGTGTACTTGTAGCCGCCGGGACCGTACACCATCAGGTTGGTCTGGAAACCGATCGGTGTGGAGAAAGCGGTCGACGCGGCGATCATGATCACATAACTGATCGGCAACAACCCTATTCCCTGTGCCTCGGCAGCTGTTGCGGCGATCGGGAACATCAGCGCCGCCGAGGCCTTGGTGGTGACCAGCGCTGCTAGCACGGCAGTAATCGCATACAACGCCACCAGAACCCCAACCCGACCGAAGGGCTCGGCGAGGTCGACGATGCGCCCAGCGATGACAGCGCTCGCGCCGCTTCCCTCGATCGCCGCCGCGATCCCGAATGCCGCGGCTATGGCGATCAACACGGTCCAATCGAGCGAGCGTCTCGCCTGCTCACCGGTCAGGCAGCGTGTCACGAGCATCAATCCGCCTGCGCTGAGGGACGCTGTCATCAGGTCCATGGTGCCAGTTACGTTCACGAGGACCATCAAGAACAAGATGACCGCCGCTAACCACGCGCGATCGTGACGCGGCGGCGTGCTGTCTTCGACTTCGGCGATTAGCGCGAAATTTGGGTCTCGCTGCCGGCTCTGTGCGAAGTCGGGGTGGGACTCGATCAGCAGGACGTCGCCTGCATGGAGACGAATATCACCTACTTTCGTTTCGGTGACGCGCACGCCTTGGCGGTGGACGGCCAGGATCGCGGCGTCGTAGATCGTGCGAAAACGGCTTTGTCGGATGGTTTGCCCGATCAAAGCCGAGTGCGCGCCAATGACCGCCTCGACGAGGCTCCTGTCGCGCCGGGCGGTGATCTTGTCGACTTGGTCGGTGTCCGGGACGATGCGTTGCTTGCGCAGGTCGACCACCGAGTCGACGACTCCGGTGAAGTGCAGGCGATCGCCTTCGCGTAGGACGGTTGCGGGTGGTACCGCGGCCAGAACCCGACCGCCACGCTCGATCTCGTAGAGGTAGACGCCTCGAAGGGATCGGAGCCCGGCATCCTCGATGCTTTCCCCGATCACCGGCGAGCCTCGTTCGACCCGCATGGCGATCGTGTACTCGCGGGCCCTGCCGAGCTCCTGCAAGGCGCCCTGCCGGTCTTTGAGTAGCCAGCGCGACGTGGTCACGATGAACAACATGCCAATGCAGAGGGCCGGGATGCCGAGTTGCGCGATCTCGAAGATCTGAAACTCCACCGTGGGATCACGGGCTTCCGCCAAACCGGCCACGACCAAGTTCGTGCTCGTACCGATCAAGGTGCACATCCCGCCGAGAATTGCCGCATATGAAAGAGGCAGCAGCATCAGCGACACACTGAAGTGGTTTCTGCGTGCCCAGCCGGTCACCAGGGGCACGAACATCGCCACGACCGGAGTGTTGTTGAGGAAGGCGGACAGCGCAGCGACGGGGAACATCATGCGGAGCTGCCCCCCGGCAAGCGAACGTGGGCGACCTAGCACGAGTCGGGCGGCCAGGTCGAGGCCCCCGGTTTCTTTGACGCCCGCCGCAACGACGAGGAGAGCGGCGATGGTGACGACCGCGGGATTCGAAAACCCGATGAACGCCTCGGCTGGCTCCAGGACGCCGAAGAGCAGCAACACGGTGAGGGCCCCGATCAATAACAGGTCTGGTCCTGCCAGGTTCGCGGTCATGACGACCACCATCCCAACGACCACTCCGATCGTGATCCAGCCGTCACCCGTCATGGGGGCGGAGCCTAGCAGCCAGCGTCTCGATTGACCCGTTCTTGATCGGAACACTCGGAAATCTCCAAGGCTCCAACGCCCCCCACACTATCTTCTAGCGAGCGTATCGCTCTGCCTTTTCTTGCATGAGCGCCGCTACGTCGTGATCACCCCGGAGGTTGGCGTCGATTGCACCCGATCGGTAGTAGTCGAATCGAGCGGTGCTCGTGGTCATTGTGACCCAGAGGGCCAGGCATCCGCCGAAGAGGCTTGCGACGCGCCACAATGGACGCCACTTGGGCGTGAGGTAGAGCTGTCGGCCGATTACGAACAACATCGCGATGGCGGTCAAGGCGCATCCAGTTTTCACACCGGGGAGATCGACGAATGTGCTGAGCACGGGAGCGGTGACGAGCCCGACGAGCGAGAAGTAGAACACCTGTGACGCTCGCTCGTCGATTCCGACCTCGGACCGGTCTTGAAGCCAGTTTCGCGCCGGGAAGGTGAGTGCCCGGCCCGCCACGTGGATCGCTCGGGTGGGTGCGAAGACCAACAGCGCGATTCCGATCATGTAGATAGGGAACCAGCTCTCCACTGGTGTCAGCAAGTGAAAGGCGATCGGCGCCGCTCCGAGCAACGGCATCGCGACGCGAACTGCTGTCGAGCCGCTTCGATCTTGCATGCTGGCCACGAGGTACGCGCCGCTGCACACCATCGGCAGCCAATAGGGCTCTCCGTCGGCTGCGCTCCACGCCGCTACGTAGAAATAGACGATCGCCGTGGTCACACAAAACAGCACGTACGCCCATGCACTTCCGCGTGGCGCGCGTTCGGACCGCGAGAACGCCGCGCGCGCGCTGAGCATGGGGAAGAAAACGAAGCAGCCCAAGTACAAGGACATCAGGTAGTGATACGAGACCGAGTCGAGGAGGCTACACGTCCAGCCGAGGGTATAGCCGATCGCCACCAGGACGAGTGCGATTCGGTGAGGCCGATAGAGCGCTTGGCTGAGGGCGAGCACGCCCGTGAAGGCGAGCACTCCGAGATAGAACGACGACCCAGGAACGAAGTCGCCAAAGACTTGAAAATGGGCGACGTTGAAGCCACCAACACCGTACTTCACCCCATGGGGCATCAGGTTCAGCCAAGAGTCGAAAGCAAGCATCGCCAAAACGAAACGCACGACCAAGTAGGGGCGCGCCAGAGCGACGTCTCCGAACCAATAGCGGGCCAAAGGCTTCACCGCGCTGCCGTCCTTGCCGTTTCGTGGGAGCGCTCGCCGCCGCACCGAAGATGGTACTCGCGGATGCCCCGGTTGTCCTCGCAGCGATTGATCAGCTCGACTTCGAGCACCCCCTCGGCTTCACATTGCTTTTGGAGAAACGCTTCGACCACGATTCGGCGATTGCGGCCCACGTAGTCGACCCAGTCTCGATGGATCAATTTCTCCAGGGCGAGCTCCTCGCGACGACCATCGAGTGTCTCCAAAGACGCGCTGGTTTCACATACCGGTGCATCCGGCCCAGAGAAGGTCCGCCACGTGAATCGGTCGTCCGCGGTGTCCTCCCGGGAGAGGTACGTCAACGGAATCAGGAACTGAAGCAAGATGAAGGCACCGATGAACATGCCGCTTCTTCGGCGACTCTTCGGGCTCGGGTAGGGCGGAGGGGGTTCCGTTTCTACGGACCTCATGCTCTCAACATCGTCGGCCGGCGTGTAGGTGTCAAAAGTCCGACGCAGAGTCGGACGGCGCCGGCCTGAGAGCCCAGCCCAATTCGAACGAGACCCCGTTTTGACCCTCATAAACCAGGTCGATCTGATCCGTGAGGGAAATCGCATCTGGGCCTCTAGCGCCCAACTGATCGAATCCGTCACCGGACGGACCAAGCACCTCGCCGAGTGGTCGCCAAAGGAGCAACTCGTCGGATACCAATAGCTCGACCGCCCAGCGCGTTCCGGAACGCCTGGCAAAGTAGAGCTGGTAGGCACTGTTGTGGACCACGAGGCTCGGGCCGGTGATTTCGGAGCCTGGGTCGTCGACGCGCGTGAGAGCTTCGAGGCTGCTGCCGTCCACTCGCTCCCAGCCGGTATTGAGCGCGCTCGTGTAGTACGCCCGAAGCTCAGTTGCGCCGCTCACCAAGGTGGCGCGTGCGATCAAGACCCAAAGCCCTGCGCGCCGGTGGACCGTGGGTGCGTCGAGTGACACAGCGTCGCCTGAAGCGGAGCGCGTTGGATTTGGGTCGGCGGTCAGGAACGCCTCGGCCGGGGTTGCGACCGCGTGACCAATGCTGCCGGTGCCGTTCTCGTCGCGCGCCGTGTAGAAGACGTGCCAGTTGTTTCCGTCGTACACCATCTCCGGGTCTTCGACTCCAAGAGCTTCATGTGCGTAGGTCGGGGTCAATGCGGCAAAGGGACTGAGCTGTTGAACCACGCCGACATCGAGCGCACGTCCCCAGAAGATCTCGCCGTCGATGCCGTAGGCGAAGCGGACTTCTTGACCGGCCGACGCGACGGACGGTCCCTCTCCGAATCGCTCGCTAGGGAGTGGGTTGTTCATGTCGTCGGTGATGACGACTTGCGCTCGGACATCCCAGGAGCTCGGAATGTCGCAGAACGACGTCTGGAATTCCACCCGGCTGATGGCGGCGCTGTTGGACTCGTCGCTGAGATTTCGCCCGAACAGAGTCAGCGAGGCTTGCCTGAGCGCGCTTGCGTCGAAGGGGTGTACCGCTTGGACGATATCGTCGCGCAGAACCTCAGCTCGACCCTCTGGCGAAAGGATCAACGACCATCGTGTTTGATCGGTGCCGGCGTCGAAGGTGTCAGCCACGGCATCACCGATCATTAGGCTCACCTCGTTGCGGGATCCGCTCAAGAGCAAGCCGACCTCCGCATCGACGAACGTGCCCGGGATCGCGCTCGAGAAAGCGACGCCCGCGCTTTCGAGGCAGGCGCCCCCACAGCCGATCGGCAAGGCGAACTCGACATTCACGCGAACGCGTGTGGTACCGAGGTCTGCCGGGTCACCGATGATCGCGCCGCCCTCGGAGCTCGCATCGCCCCCGGGAACCAATCCGCGGCTGTTGATCACCGGTTGGCCGGCGAAGACCAATGCCATCGTGCCGTTGTCTGCAGCGCACGAGTCGAGGTCGAGGTCGCGGCTGTCGCAATCTCGGAAGTCGATCTTGGGGGGAAGCGGGGCATCGTCGATCGGTTTGCAGCACGTGCCGTTGTCGACACAACAGGTCGCAAGCACGCTGCACCCTGGCGCCGAGCAAGCGTCGGGGGTTACGTAGCAAGTGGCGGCAAGAGCCGCGTACCCGTCGGGCGCAGATATGCCGCCTGAGCTCACGGCGTCCCATGCGTTGCGCGCGGGATCAGCGATGAGGTCCTCAACGGGATTCTGGTCGATGACCTCGAGGTTCCCGTTGAGGGTCACACCCCCTGAGGCGCCGCCGTCGGCGCCGCCGGCGCCTTCGAAACTTGGGTCACCGCCGCCAGCACCAACGCCGTCAGTGCTCTCTGGTGGCGCGCCACCTCTGGCGCTGTCGCTCTCACCGCAGCCTGCCAACAGCACGACGAGCACAGCAGCCAAGCCTGGCCGGCCCCAGCGCTGAATTCGTCTATTTTGGCTCACGGCATCCTCCAAACTTGCTCCAATGGGATCAATTGATCGGTGCGACCCCCTCCTGGTAGATTCACACGCCGTGCCAAGAGGAACCGCAGCAGCTCTGGGTCGTCCGCACGGCGGGTCACGGCGATTCCAGTGATACTGCAGTCCTCGCCTAGGCACTCGCTTCGGACCAGGGGCGAGTCGCTGGTGAGAATCGGGTTCACGGGGAAGGGCAGGGCTTCCGGAAGCTCGAAAGCAAGCATCCCGATATCGTGGGTCCGTGCCTCTGCCAGCGCGATGCTCCAGTCGCCCGGCGTGCTCTGTGCGAGGAACCAAACGCGCAAGCGGAGTCCATCCTCGGCGAACGAGACGAGCGGCTCTGCCGAACGGATCCCTGCCGCAGCGAAAGGCCCGAGCTCCCCGGCGGTCAGTACAATCCGACGCAGCGGGCCGCTGCCCTCTTGCACGATTTCGAGTGCGCGAGAGATGCGGACCGCGTGTATCTCGGTGGTCGGGCCGACGCCCTGAACGCACGTGAAGAAGAGCCAGTAGCCCTCTTGTGCCTCCGGATCCACTGGGATTAAGGAGGGATCCCGCAGACTGATGCATTCGGGCACGTCATCGGGAGACAGGGTCGGAGTGGCCGGAATGGTGATCGGCGTCGTCGGTCCGCCGACCGGCTTGATGATCTGGATGCCGAAGATATCGGGGGGACCAGGTGTGACCTCGCGGGCGAACGAGAGCAGCAAGTCCCGCAGGGCTCGATCTTCATTGAGCTCTGCCAGGAGGTGTGGCTCGCGCACACTGATGTTGCCAGCGCAGTCAGCGGGCACTTCCACGCACGATGGCGGGTCATCGCCAGCCTTCGGTCCGTCGCTGGTGATCCACCCGTCGAGACTCCAGTCATCGCCCTCGTCCGTGGTCTCTCTCGCATGCCCGATCGAGTACCCAACATGGGTGACCGGCTCGAGCTCGGGGGAGTCGTTGCTGCCTTCGACGATCAAGTCCCACTGGACGTCCGAAACGGCATTTCGTGAGCTCGCCAACGTCGGCGAACCCACATACGCCGACGTCCAGGAGGGGGCGAATTGGAGGCTCGCGCCTGTCAATGTCGCAACTTGTTTCTCAAACTGGCCCGGATTGGCACAGTCCTGCTTGGCCGTCGCGAGGGGGCCTACATACACCCCATCGCCCTGACTTTGAACGGCCACGTGGAGGCCTGGGATCTGCGCGCACTCGCCCGTGGCAACGAGGTCTTGCATGCGGGACATCGGGAAGCTCTCGAGAACGGTTTCACTCCCGACGGTCACCGTTGCCTTCAGGATCGGCTGCGCCTCGTCGTTCAGTGCAGGTCGGACGACGATTTCGATTTCGGTGTTTTGATCGACGCCGGTTGTCGTGCGGGCAACTTCCACGTCGGCCTGCGTGACGAGAACTAGCCCACCTGCGTGCAGGGTTACCGCAAGCTCGTCTTGAAGCTTGCTGCCAGGCGCAAGGTCCGTTGCAACCGAGAAAACAACCCCGGCATACCGGTCGCATGGAGCGTCGTTCGTACATCCCGTCGCGTCGATGCTGCGGAGGGTCGTAGTTGCCCAGCCACCCAGCGCGAGAGATACGCAGTCGCCGCTGATCAGAGCGCGCGGCTCGTCGCTCGACTCGAAGTCCCCCACGAACGTCGTGCCTTCGAATGCGGGACGCTCTGGCAGCCATGGGTCTCCCGTCGTCGGCGCGAACACCCAGGTAAGCCTTAGATCGCTTGCCGTCCAGTCCTCGCTGAGGGTAGTGCTGCGCCGCTCGCAGCAAGCCAGTTCCTCGGCGCAGTCCGAATCCGCGCAGTCGAACAGGGAGTCGTCATCGTCATCCAACCCGTCGTCGCAGAAAAGCTCGATGCCAACCCCACCGTCCACACCGCCGTCCGGCGGTTGCAGATTGCGGTCCGGTGCGTTGAGCAGAGTGCAGCCGCTCATCGATGCGAGCAAGAGCGCCGTGACCAGGGCCCTCATCGTGAATCTCCTAGCGGCATCCGGAGCAATGCGAACCCGCCGTGCCGCGAGACCGACACGTTGACCTGAGCCTTCTCGCGGCGCTGGCGCTTTCGATGCTGCGTGTAGAGGACGATCGCGCTGATTCCGAGTGCGATCGTGGCTCCCCACATCACGTCTGCCGCAATGTTGAAGTGGTCCGTCCGGTCGGCGAGATCCTGTGCTCGTTGGAGATCCGCAGGGTCACCGGTCATCTCGTAAAGAGCAGCCGCGCTGTCATACTCGTCACGCAACGAGCGCGCTTTGAGCGACAACCCGAGCCCGACTGCGGCCGTGGCAATGGTGCTGGCCGCGGTGCCTATGGCCGCGTTGCGAAGTCGTGGCTTTCGTGTTGGTACGTCGGGGGCGACCTCGACGACGGGTTCAACCGGTAACGCTTCCAAGGTGAGCTCGAGCACCGTCGCTTCTCCACGCACCATCGTCATCGCCCGTTCGGTGGGGAAGTATCCTTCCTTCTCGACGAACACCTGGTGCTGCCCCGGCGCAATCGCGAGCTCGATCGGGGTTGCACCCCGCGCCGCCAAGTCCTTGCGGTCGATCCATAATTGCGCTGCCTCAGGCTCGGAGCTCACGCGAAGCACGGCGACTTTGGGGCGAAGCGCATCACGTCGCTTCGCTGCTTCCTCCCGATCCGTCTCCGTCAGCCCTTCGATCCGAAGGTACTCGGTGTAGTAGTTGAACGATTCGTCGTTTCGATCGAGCTCCTCGAGCACGATCGCGGCGTTGAACAGGGCGTTTCGGCTCCTCACGATTTGGAGGCTGTCGACATACGCCTCGAGTGAGCGCTGGAGGAGGGTGATGCGCTTAGAACCGTCGGCCCGACTCGCTTGCTGAAAGAGGCGGTTTCCTTCTTGGAAGTAGACTCGCGCCTCGGCGTTCTCGGAGGTGCTTTGAGCGACCGAGAAGGCAGGGCTCACCAAACAGGTGGCAATCACGATAGTGCGAATAAGGTAAGCAGGCACGGAACTAGAAGTCTTCCTTGATCGGCGGCGTCTCGCGCCGGACTCTCCTCCAGAGCCGGACGTTCACCGTCTCATCATTGTCTACGGTGAGACGTTGCTCCTTGGTTTGGTAGCCTTCAAGCGAAAAGCGTACCGTGGCTTCGGAGCCTTTCGGAAGCTCCAAGGTAAGCGGTGTTTTACCCTTTTTGTTGCCGTCTAGGGCGACGGACGCGCCGCGCGGAGTGGAGTCGAGCCGCACGCGGACCAACGGTGCAGGTTTGGGCGTCTCCGCAACTTCTGCGGACTCCTCGGACGGTGGTGTCACGGGAGTAGGGATCGGGGCTTCGACCACCTGTGGCGGATTCGGCACGCTCGATTCGTCGGGTGCGCTCGACTTACTGGCGGGCCACAGAACGAACACGAAGGCAGCCACAACGGCGACCAGAAGCGCAAGCCCGATCTTCCTTTGACGACGAGGCTCCGATGGACCTTGCAAGGCCTCGCAGAAGTCTTTCATGCTCGAGAACCGATCGCCGGGTTTCTTTTCGAGTGCGCGCAGAACCGCGGTTTCGACGTGCGCGGGAATCTTTGCGTCTCGGCTTCGTTGTGACGGCGGGTCAGGGGCTTCGTTGCCGTGTTTGTAGAGTAGTTGAAAATGATTCTGCCCGGTGAAGGGCGGCGTGCCCGTGATCATCTCATAGACGATGACGCCGAGTGCATAGATGTCGGTGCGATGGTCGATCGCCGACACGCCTCGCGCAAGCTCGGGCGAGATGTAGAGTGGCGTTCCGACGATTTGGTCGGTGGCGGTCAACTTGACGTCGGAATGGTCGGGCGACTTGATTTTCGAGATCCCGAAATCGAGCACCTTGACGAAATCTCGACCCTTCTTCTGGGTGATGAAGATGTTCTCGGGCTTGACGTCCCGATGGACGATGCCGGCGTCGTGCGCCGCCTCGAGTGCGTCCCCGGTTTGCGTTGCGATATCGACCGCCTCGTCGATCGGCAGTGGGCCTCGTTCGAGCCGGTCGGCAAGGTCCTCTCCTTCGAGTAGCTCCATTACGAGGAAGACACCGTGTTCGTCGTGCTTGTCGAAGTTGATTACCTTGACGATGTGGTCGTTCTCAATCCGGGTGGCCGACTTGGCCTCCCGCAAGAAGCGTTCGATGGCGTCCGGCTTGTTGGCTCGGCCCTCGGTCAGCACCTTGACCGCATAGGTTTTGCCGAGGTGGGTGTGGGTGGCTTCATAGACCCGACCCATGCCTCCTTCACCGATGAGGCGTTCCACACGGTAAAGCCCTCCCAGCGTTGCCCCGATCAGCGGATCGTGCTCTGCGGTCTCTTCCATCATCCGACCCCAAATCTAACACGTCTGCTGGCATGGACGCCCGCGCAGCACTAGAGCGGAGCCATGCCAGTCATGCACTCCAACGGGATGCCGCTCGGAACGCAGGCTCCCCCGTTCGCACTGCCCAACGTCGACGGCGAAACCCGGTCTTTGGACTCTTTTTCGGACGCTGAGCTCCTCGTGGTGGTGTTCACTTGTAACCACTGTCCCTACGCCATCGCTTCGGAGGACCGGCTGATCGAGATACAGAACGATTATGGTGTTCGAGGCGTGAAACTCGTGGCCATCAATCCCAACGATGCCGTGAAGTATCCCGACGACTCCTTTGATCGAATGAAGGTGAGGGCTGCGGACAAAGGCTTCAACTTCCCCTACCTGCGTGACGAGAGTCAAGAGGTCGCAAGAGCGTATGACGCCGCCTGCACGCCTGACATTTTCGTCTTCGATCTCGATCGCAACCTGATTTACAACGGGCGTATCGACGACAACTGGCAGGAGCCCGACCAAGTGACACGCCGCGACCTGCGCGCGGTTCTCGATGCGGCGCTCGAAGGGGGCACGGTCGATTTCGACCACGTGCCGTCGATGGGTTGCTCTATCAAGTGGAAGTAGATGGCTCGCGTTCCGCCATTCGAGATGCCGCGTAGCGAGATTCGAAGTGAGCTCGATCGCCTTCGGCATCCGTTTCGCGTGGCGATCGACCGAGCCAAGAACCCGTTCAACATCGGGTCGATTATTCGCACCGCACACTCCTTTCTCGCGAAGGAGGTGATCCTCATCGGCACCGAGCCCTGGTACGAGCGGGCGGCCATGGGCATGCAGCGCTACGAGAACATCATCGAGCTTCCCTCCGAGCGAACATTCCTCGAGGCCGCGGAGAAATCCGGGTGGCGCCTCATCGCTTTC